>NZ_AJQE01000073.1 GCF_000261685.1 Bradyrhizobium genomosp. I (2014)
GCCGGCAATGCCTCGCTGGCCAACGGTGCGTCATGTGACGAGTCCGGCTGCGTGACGCCGCTCGCGGACGGACGGCTGGTCGCGCTTTCCCTGCGCATCGACGCGCTGATCGATGATTGCAGCCGCGCCGCGCTGGTGGTGACGGCGCGGCCCGCGCCGCCCGATTGCGCGGCGGTGGTGGTCGATCGGCCGCGTCTCGCCAGTCAGGGCGCGCTGGCTCTGACGCAGCGCGGTGACGGCTTCTCGGTTCAGGCGGTGAGGGCCAGAGGCACGAGCCGCCCCTGGCTGCCGGCCGGCGCCGGCGAGGGCGATTTCAGCGGCGACCTTGCGCCGAGGGCCGCGGCGACCCGCAACCGGGACGCAACGCCATCCGAGACCGACTTGCAGGCTGACGATTGAGGACAGGGGGATGGGATACCGTTGGACGCAAACCATGCCATCTCGCCGGCCTCGGCCGGCGATGGCATTTCAATCCTGGCCCTCGACCGATGGGCCGGGGCGACGACGTCAGCCGATCGGCAGGCGCGTGATCGTGGGCCGCGTGCCGGCGACGGTCTGCGGCTTGTGCTCACGCTCGCCAACCGGCTGGGTCACCGGCAATTGCAGCACGGTCGCGCGCTGGCCTTCGACCAGCTGCGTCACCAGCACGTATTTGCCGTCGGGGAATTCGATCGCGTCATGATGGCGATCGGGAATGTGCGGATCGACCTTGCCGAACTTGCCGACGCGGGAGTTGACGGTGCGCGTCCAGATCCAGCGGTTGTCGTAACGGACATTGTCGGCGAAAGCGAGCTCCGTTCCCGGCAGCAGGCAGACCGCGACGGACAGATCGGCTTCGGAGGCGAAGCCGCGCGTCGAAGTTCCGCGGAAGGTTGTCGTGACGATCGTCTCGCCGACTTCGGCGGGGCGCGTCGCGACGGCATGCAGGCTGTAGTCACACATCGGGTGCTCCTCATGCGAAGATAGCAACCCGCACCTCCTATGGAGGCACAGGCCTCTATCAGGGTGAAAGTATACGACGCTCTGCTTGGTTGTAGGCAAATCTGCGGCTGGGCTTCGCAAGCCGCGATCACATTATCTTTCCCGGATTCGATAGGAACAAAGCCGACGCCTGCGCATTCGAAGCCGCATCTCGGCGCCCCGCGGGTGCCGACCGACTCGCTATTGCCAGCTCGATTGCTGAGGCTGCGCGATGCACCGCGCGCGTTGCGGATATGCTCGCAGACCGCCGCTTCATTGCGCATATGGCGGTGTCATTGTGTGGCAACGGCTTGCAGCGCTGATGCTGCGATCAGCGCTGCAACGATTGTCCATGAAGGATCTGGCGCATGGCGTCGGCTCGAACTTTCAGGGCGCGAAGCCATGTTGCTTCGAGCGGCGTGCCGAGGATGCAGCGCCGGAAGAGGGGCCGGATAATCTGAGCAGAACCGGAATAATCATCCAGCCGGAGCGGATACGATCCGCTCCAATCGGTGTCGGGCGACCGCCGGACCGGTCAGTACTTCCGGTAAAGCCCGATCAGCTTGCCCTGGATCTTCACGCGGTTCGGCGGAAGGATGCGGACCTCATAGGCGGCATTGGCGGGCTCGAGCGCGATCGAGGCGCCGCGGCGGCGGAAGCGCTTGAGCGTGGCCTCCTCGTCGTCGATCAGCGCCACCACGATGTCGCCGGTATCGGCGCTCTCGTTGCGCTGGATCAGCGCCATGTCGCCGTCGAGGATGCCGGCCTCCACCATCGAATCGCCGCGCACTTCGAGCGCGTAGTGCTCGCCCGAGCCGAGCATGTCGGGCGGCACGCTGATGGTGTGGCTGCGGGTCTGCAACGCCTCGATCGGCGTGCCGGCCGCGATGCGGCCCATCACCGGCACCGCGACGGGACGTTCGCCGTCGTCCGCAGGCGGGCTGGAGGTTGCGCGCACCTTGCCGAGATTGCCCTCGATGACGCTCGGCGTGAAGCCGCGGCGATTGCCGGCGGCGGCCTGGAGCTCGGGCAGCTTGATCACCTCGATGGCACGGGCGCGGTTGGGCAGGCGGCGGATGAAGCCGCGCTCCTCGAGCGCAGTGATCAGGCGATGGATGCCCGACTTCGAGCGCAGATCGAGCGCATCCTTCATCTCGTCGAAGGACGGCGGCACGCCGCTCTCCTTCAGACGTTCGCTGATGAACCGCAGAAGCTCGTATTGTTTGCGCGTCAACATCTCGACCAAAGTCCCCCGGTTGATGTCGTTCGATTCCGAGACGATGAAATCAGCGATAAGCCGCTACATCCTCGAAACAAATCATGAACGGACACTATATGTTCGATATGTGTTCCGCAACTGCTTAATTTAGCGTGAACGCGACGAAGTTCGCGGAACGCGTGTGGCCGCGCGACTTAAAGGGGGAGCCGCAGCACCTCGCAAGGCGTGCCGGCCTCGGCCTTCGGCGCGAACGGTGCGCGTACGAGAAGTACCTGTGCCGCAGCGAGATTCGCAAGCAGAGAGGAGTCCTGATGGCTGACGGGAAGGGCGACGAGCGTGCCGTCGCCGCCTGTCTCGAGGCGCGCACGCAGATAGTCCTCGCGCTGGTCGTTGGCGCCGAGATCACGGCCCAGCACGGCGCGCTCGCGGTGATGATGAATCACCGAACGGCCCGACAGGGCGCGAATCAGCGGCACCATGAACAGGAAGGCACACACGTATGATGACACGGGATTGCCGGGCAGGCCGATCACGCGCATGGCGCCGAGCCGTCCGTGCATCATCGGCTTGCCGGGCCGGATCGCGATCTTCCAGAACGCCATCGCGATGCCTTCGCCCTCGAGCGCCTGCTGGACCAGATCGTGGTCGCCGACCGACGCACCTCCGGTCGTGATCAGGATGTCGGCGCCGCTGTCGCGGGCGCGGCGGATGCCGGCGGAAGTGGCCTCCAGCGTATCGGCGGCAACGCCGAGGTCGATGGTCTCGGCGCCCTCGCTGCGGGCGAGCGCGTGCAGGGCATAGCCATTGGAATAGACGATCTGGCCGCGACCGGGCGTGGTGCCCGGCAACACCAGTTCGTCGCCGGTCGCGAGGATCGCGACCTTCGGACGGCGGCAGACGGCGAGCTGCGGGTAATTCATCGCAGCCGCGAGCGCGAGATCGCGCTCGGTGAGACGGGTACCTTTGCGCAGGAGCACGTCGCCTTCAGAGAAGTCGACGCCGGCGGGGCGAATGTGCCGACCGGGAATCGCGGCTTCCTTGATCATGATGCGCTTGCCCTCGGCAACCGTATCCTCCTGGATCACGACCGCGTCGGCGCCATCGGGAATGACGCCGCCGGTGAAGATCCGAACGGCTTCGCCGGGGCCAATCCTTCCCGCGAACGGACGGCCCGCCGCGACCTCACCGATGACCGTCAGCCCTGAATCGATCGTTGCCGCGTCGGCCGCACGCACCGCATAGCCGTCCATCGCCGACATGGCTTCCGGGGGCTGCGTGCGCCGCGCCGCGACGTCGCGCGCAAGCACGCGATGGTAGGCCTCATTGAGGGAAACCATCTCTTCGGGCAGCGGCTCGGCGCCGGCCAGCACCGCGGCAAGCGCGTCAGAAACCGGCATGAGGGCCACGGGCGGAAACTCCTGCAAATGGGTGGCGAGAGTTCTAGCCGAGTGCGGGCACGAGGCAAAGCAGCACGCAGGACGATTAATCCTGCGTGATTTCCGTCGTGGAGGCGGGAGCTCAAGTCCGACGGGGCATGATCCGGAAGGCGAGACAGACCGGCACGAGGACGGCGATGGCGAGCACGAGCGCCACGGCCAGCCTCGGTCAACTCGCGGTCGGATCGTCCGGACCGACGCCCCTGGCGACGTCGGGAGCTTGGGGACCTTGATCCTTGTCGGGCAGCGGATCGGCCCGGGATTTCAGGTCGGCGGCCTTGCTGATCAGCTTGGCGGAAAGGTCAGAATCCGAGGTCGTTCTGGCGAATTCAAGCAGGAGAGAGGCTTGCTTGGTCAGATAGGTTTTGCCCAGCACGTCGATGAGTCCGATGTAGAAATCCCAACAGACTCAAGAGTCCGGAGGCGGTATTCTGTTCCCGGAACTCCGTACAAAAATGCACGGAGTGCTTGGGTTCCTCTTCTTACGCAAATTTAGCTCCGGAAACCGGGCGGCGGACTCTCGCGGCGATCGGTTCGCCTCAGATGCCCAGTGCCTTCAATGCGTTCCCGACGTCGCCGGGCGACGTCACGTGCACGGCGTTCAGACCGCGTGCCCGCGCGCCCTCGATGTTCTCGGCGAGATCATCGAAGAATACGATGCGCTCCGCCGGCACGCCGATCGCCGCCACGACATGGTCGAAGGCCTCCGCATCCGGTTTGCGCAGGCCGATGCTGGACGACAGATACAGATCGCGGAAATGGCCGAGCACGCCGGCATATTCCTTCGAGAAATAGTCCACGTGCGGCCGATTGGTGTTGGAGAAGGCATAGAGCGGCATCTGCCTTGCCGCGCGCGGCAACAGCTCGGCGATGTCGGGCATCTCGCCGGCGAAGATCGCATTCCAGCCTTCCAGGAACTGCGCGTCCGAGATGCCGATTCCGAGCGAAGCGCGCAGCGAGGCGAAATAATCCTCGTCGCTGATCTTGCCCATCTCGTGCAGCCGGTAGGCCTCGTCACGCACATAGCGCGCGACGATGGCCTCGGGCTCGCAGCCCGCATGTCCCGCCCAGCAGGCGATCGCCTTGGAGAAGTCGATGTCGAGCACCACGCGCCCGAGGTCGAACAGGAGCGCATCCGCGCTGCCGGGAGAGAGCGATGTCATTGCGTCCCTTTCACTTCGGTATCGGCAAGTCAGTAGCGATAGGGCTCATGGTCGAACAGCGGGAACGCGCTGAACACGCTCGGCGCGTTGGTGGCGGTCGCCGGATGCAGGCAGGACTTGTCGATCTCGGCGAATGAGGTGGCGCCCAGGAGGCCGAGGCAGCGCAGCACCTCGTCCTCCAGCAGCTCCAGCATCCGTGCGACTCCGGCTTCGCCTGCCGCCGCCAGTGCCCAGCATTGCAGCCGGCCGATGCCGACGAGATCCGCGCCCGCCGCGATCGCCTTGACGATATCGGTGCCGCGGCCGAAGCCGCCGTCGACCATGATCTTGGCGCGGCCCTTCACGGCCTCGACGATCTCCGGCAGCACATGCATGGCGCCGCGGCCGTGGTCGAGCTGGCGGCCGCCATGGTTGGAGACGTAGATCCATTCGACGCCGTGGTCGAGCGCGATCAGCGCGTCCTCTGCGGTGGCAATGCCCTTGAGGATCAGCGGTATTCTGAACCTGTCCTTGATCATCTTCACGGTCCGCCACTCCAGGCCCTTCTGGAAATCGCCTCCGGTGGCGCGCAGGCGGCTCTCGCGGACGTAGCGCTTGGCGATGTCACGTTCACGACGGCTGTAATGGGCGGTGTCGACGGTCAGGCAGAAGGCGGCATAGGCGCTCTTCTCGGCCCGGCTGACGACGTCGGCGACGAAGGCATCGTCGCCGCGGACATAGAGCTGATAGAGCCGCAACGCGTCGGGGGCGGCCTCGGCGGTCTGCTCCAGCCCTGGCTCGGACACCGAGCTCAGCATGTGTGCCGCCCCGAAAGTGCCGGCGGCGCGCGCCACGCTTGCCGCGCCATCCGGATCGAATATCTCGAGGGCACCGACCGGGGCGAGCACCACCGGAAGGCGCATCCTGCGGCCGAGCTGCTCGACGGAACCATCTACCTTGCGAACATCGCGCAGCACGCGCGGGCGGAAGGCGATCTCGTCCAGCGCCATGCGGTTGCGGCGCATCGTGGTCTCGGTCTCGGCCGCGCCGACGATGTAGTCCCAGGCATTCTGGTTGAGGTTGGCGCGCGCCTTCCGGATGAACTCGTGCAGATTCTGGAACGGCTCGTTACTGGCGCCGAGTTCGACGTTCCGTTCCGACCGGATGCGGGGCGCTTCGTTCATTGTTGTCCTCCCGAGAATTTGAAGTCTTGTCGTCATCGCCTATCGCGTCCGGCCCTCCAAAACCATCCTAAAATCGCATAGCTGCGAGGCGTGGCGGCCCGGCCGGTTTCCGCTTTGCGCGAAACAGTTTCGGAACGTTGCCAAAAGTTTAGGCCAGGGCGAAGGGATTTTTCGGTATGCCCGCCGGCGTGGCATCCCGGCCTTGAAGAAACCGGAATGGTATTGTGAGAAATGGGCTGGATCGCCATTTGCATGGCGTGCCCCAGCCCCCAAGAGAACCGCCAAGCAAAAGGCTACCTCATCCATGCGGAAAACCCTGCTGTTCCCCCTTGGCGCGCTCACCGGAGCGTGTCTGACCCTTCTGGTAGCGAGTCCGCACGGCGGAGTATGGGCGGCGCGGGCGGCGGCGAGCGCGGATGATGCCTATTCCCAGCTCAATTTGTTCGGCGCGGTGTTCGAGCGGGTCAAGGCCAGCTATGTCGAGAAGCCGGACAACGCCAAGCTGATCGAGGGCGCGATCACCGGCATGGTGACCTCGCTCGACCCGCACTCGCGATACATGAACGCCAAGGCGTGGACCGAGATGCAGGAGACCACCTCCGGCGAGTTCGGCGGCCTCGGCATCGAGGTCACGATGGAGGATGGCCTCGTCAAGGTGGTTTCGCCGATCGACGACACCCCGGCGTCGAAGGCCGGCCTCATGTCCGGCGACCTCATCAGCAAGATCGACGGCGAGGCCGTGCAGGGCATGACGCTCGAGCAGGCAGTCAACAAGATGAAGGGCCCGGTCGATACCAAGACCAAGCTTACCATCGTGCGCAAGGGCGCGGACGCGCCACTCGACGTCGCGATCACGCGCGAGATCATCCATGTCCGCCCCGTGCGCTTCCACGTCGAGAACGGCGACATCGGCTATATCCGCGTCACCTCCTTCAACGAGCAGACCACCGACGGGCTGAAGAAGGCCATCGCCTCGATCTCCAAGCAGGTCCCGCAGGAGAAGCTCACCGGCTACGTGCTCGATCTGCGCAACAATCCGGGCGGCCTGCTCGATCAGGCCGTGTCGGTGTCGAGCGCCTTCCTGCAGCGCGGCGAGGTCGTCTCGACCCGCGGCCGCAATCCGGAAGAGACCCAGCGCTTCACCGCGCATGGCGGCGATCTCACCAAGGGCAAGCCGCTCGTTGTGCTGATCAACGGCGGCTCGGCCTCGGCCTCGGAGATCGTCTCCGGCGCGCTGCATGACCACAAGCGCGCGACGCTGATCGGCACGCGCTCGTTCGGCAAGGGCTCGGTGCAGACCATCATTCCGCTCGGCGCGGGCAATGGCGCGCTGGCGCTGACCACGGCGCGCTACTACACGCCGTCGGGCCGCTCGATCCAGGCCAAGGGCATCGCGCCCGACATCGAGATCCTTCAGGACGTGCCGCCGGAGCTGAAAGGCCGGATGGACACCATGGCGGAATCCCAGATGCGCGGGCATCTGTCGGCCGCCGATGGCACCGAGCAGACCGGATCGCAATCCTATGTCCCGCCGAAGGAGGAGGACGACAAGGCCCTGCATGCGGCCTTCGACTTCCTCCATGGCGTGACCGCGAATGCGGTTGCGGCCAAGCCTGCGCCGAAGGCCGCGGTGCCGAACTAGGTCTTGCGACCTTCGGATATGATCGCCCGGGAGCGGATCACCGCTCCCGGGCGAATTCGTTTGGGGACCTGTCTCAACTCGGATTCATGAGGGCAAAGGTCGCCTCGTAGCGGCCGTCGCGCTCGGCCCAACGGCGGGCGCGGTCGCGCTCGACCAGCACCTCGTCGCGGGGATGAACCCGCAACTCCAGCAACTGCATGACCTCGGTGGCATAGGCAGGAAGCGGCATGGCGCGCGCGTCGCTCGCCTGCTGCGCGCCGGTGAGTTCGGTCTGCACATAGGGTGGCGCAAGCTCCAGCACCTCGATCGGGATCTTGCGCAACTGGTGCCGCAGCGACTGCAGCCAGGAATGCAGGAACGCCTTGCTGGCGCAGTAGGTCGGGAAGTCGGCGCGGGGCACGAAAGCGAGGTTCGAGCTGGTCGCGACGATGGTTGCGCTCGGTTGCGATTTGAGAATCGGCAGGAACGCGGCCGTCACCCGCAGAACGCCGAGGATGTTGGTCTCGACGATAGCTTCCGCGTCGGCTGTGCCCCAATTTTCCGCAGTCATGTCCTCCGCCCGCGAGATGCCGGCGTTGGCGATCAGCACGTTTAGTTCGGGGAAGCGTTCGCGCATCTCAGCCGAGAGGCGTGGCAGGCTTGCGGGATCTTCGAGATCGAGTGGAAGACGGATCACGTCGGGACGTTCAGCGGTGATCTGATCGAGCAGGGTCTGCCGTCGTCCGGTGACGATGACGCGATTGCCGCGGTCGTGGAAAGCCTCGGCCAGGGCGCGGCCGATGCCGCTCGTTCCGCCGGTGACGAGGATTGTGTTGCCAGTCATCTTCATAGTTGCCTCTCAATGGAGTTGAGGGCCACGGCAAAGCCTGAAAATCCCGGCGGCGACAGCCGCCAAGACAGCCAACATCCAGGCGCGGGCGAGCCGTGCCGGACGTCTTGAAGGGATGAGCTGTCGCAACCGCGCGAGTGAAGGCATAACCGTGGCGTCTCGTGAATCGAGATCTCCCAGCCGGGATCCTCTCGACAAAGGACGCGTTGGATGACGGTAACGCCTACGGCAGCGGCGTCTCACGCGGCTGCGCATGTGGAAATAATTGGGGCGCCGGCCATCGTCAAGTCTTGGAGGCTCGGCCTCCGAGAAGGACCTAGCCGGCCTCGCGCCGGCGGCTCTCGCTGCCTTTGCGCTGGGCGAGCCGGCTGCGATGCAGCGCGAACAGCTCCAGCATCTTGTCGGCGGGCATTGCGGCGCTGAACAGATAGCCCTGCATCTCGGAGCAGCCGAGCGTGCGAAGCAGGCGCTGCTGCTCCTCGGTCTCGACGCCCTCGGCCGTGGTGGTCATGCGGCGGGAGGCCGCCAGGTTGACGACGGCCTGAACGATGCTAGCGGAGCCGTCGGGACGGGCGATGTCGTCGACGAAACAGCGGTCGATCTTGATCTTGTCGAACGGGAAGCGGTGCAGATAGCTCAGCGACGAATAGCCGGTGCCGAAATCGTCGAGCGCGATGCGCACACCGATGGCACGGAGCTGGTGCAGGATCGCGAGCGCGGCATCGTCGTCGCGGATCAGCACCGCCTCGGTGATCTCGACCTCGAGCCGGCTCGCCGGCAGGTTCGACGCGGCAAGCGCCGCCATGATCTTCAGCGCCAGCGTGCCGCTCCTGAACTGGACCGGGGAGACGTTGACGGCGAGGCGGATGTCGTCGGGCCAGGCGGCCGCGTCCCGGCAGGCGGTCGCCAGCACCCATTCGCCGATCTCGTTGATCAGGCCGGTGTCTTCGGCGATCGGGATGAACTCGGCCGGCGAGACCATGCCGCGCTCCGGATGGCGCCAGCGCACCAGTGCCTCGCAGCCGGTGATGCGGTCGTCCTTCAGGCCGAGGCAGGGCTGGTAATAGACCTCGAGCCCGCCTTCGAGACCCCCTTGGGCAATGGCATGGCGCAGGTCGCTCTCGAGCTGGCGGCGCTCGCGGACCTTGGCGTCCATTTCCGGCTCGAAGAAGCGGTAGGTGCGGCGTCCGGCGGACTTGGCCGCGTACATCGCCATGTCCGCGTTCTTGAGGATCTGGTCCAGCACCGTGCCGTGTTCCGGCACGAGCGCAATGCCGATGCTGGCATCGGTGGTGAGATGATGGCCCATGCAGTCGAACGGCGTGCGGATGGTTTCGAAGACCCGCGCGACGAGCTCGTTGACCTGGTCCAGCGACGTCACTGCGCTCTGTACGATGGCGAATTCGTCGCCGCCGAGGCGCGCCACGAAGTCCGCCGGGCCCGCACAGCGGCGGAGGTTCGCCGCTACCGATTTCAACAGCTCGTCGCCGACGAGATGGCCGAGCGCGTCGTTGACGCCCTTGAACTCGTCGATGTCGATGTAGTGCACTGCGATCTGTTCGTCGTCGCCGACCGCGGCCAGCTCTTCGCGCAGATGCTCGTGGAACATGGCGCGGTTGGGCAGGTCCGTCAGGGCATCGTAATGGGCGAGATGGATGATGCGCTCCTCGATGCGACGGCGCTCCGTGATGTCTTCATGGGTCGCGACCCAGCCGCCATCCGCGAGCGGTTCGTTGAGGATGTGGATCGAGCGGCCATCGGAGGTATCGACCACCATGGAATTGCGCACATGGACGTCCTTCAGCACGAGCGCGACGTAGGCGTCGAGGTCGCCCGTGAACGAGCCGGTTGCCTTGCGATGGGCGATGATGTCGTGGAAGCTGGAGCCGGGCTTCACGATCTCGGCCGAGAGTCCGTACATCTCGATGTAGCGCTGGTTGCAGATCACGAGCCGCCGCTCGGCGTCGAACAGCAAGAGGCCTTGCGACATGTTGTTGACGGCGCGGTCGAGCCGCTGCTTTTCCAGCGTCAGCCGTTCGCGCGAAAGGCGGTGCTGCTCCAGCAGCTTGCGGACGATCGCGATCAGCACGCCCGCGATGGCGAGCGCGGAAGAGGCGGCGACCGAGACCAGGATGCCGATCTGCTCGCGCCAGTCCGTCAGAGCCGCCGCGCGTGTCATGGTGGCCATCATCAGGATCGGGAAGTGGGGCAGGGCACCCGAGGAGATCAGCCGGTCGTCGCCGTCGACGGGGCTCATGAAGCGTCCGGCGAAGTGATCGAGACCGAAAACCCTCTGATGCTCGAATGGGCCGGTCTTGAAGTTCCGGCCCATCAACGCGTTGGAATGGGGATAGCGCGCGAGCAGCGTACCGTCGCGATGCAGCATGGAGATGGTCGCGCCTTCACCAAGCGCGACCGAGGCGAAGAATTTCTCGAAGTTGGTCGGCTCGATGCCGCGCCCGACAACACCCAGGAATTCGCCGTTCGGCCCCAGGATCCTGCGCACGATCAGGATCGTCCAGGCGCCGGAGATGCGGCTGTGCAGCGGCTCGATCAGCACATCGGGCGAATAGGGATCGTATTTGAAGGTGCGGAAGTAGGCGCGATCGGCGACGTTTACTTTCGGAGCCGGCCATGCCGCCGACGAATTGATCAGATTGCCTTCGGCGTCGATGATGTTGACGCCGCCGATATAGGGTAAGGCCTCGATCTTCGAACGCAACATCCGGTGGACGTCCTCGCCCGAGAGGCGCTTGCGATAGTCCTCCACGGTCGCGATTCCCGTCGCGCGGACGTGGTCGACGAAATCCTTCTGGATGACCGCGAAATCCTGCAATTGCTGATCGAAATGGTGGGCGAGCAGTAGCGCGGTATTTTCCAGCTCGCGGGCGGAGTTGCGCAGCGCCCGCTCGCGGAAATTCTGCGCCATCAGGACCGAACCTATGGCGATGGCAGTGATCAGCAGCGTTCCGCCCACCACCAGCCAGCGGATCGGCCCGCTGCGCACGACGACTTGGTCAAAGAGACGACTGCCGAATTTCATCTTCATGCTGGATCATTGCCGCGCACACGTCAGGATCAATTCATGACCCGGAGAACACCCGTTGGTTTACGGGGGCGGTGTGGAGGTAAAGTTAGGAAGCGCGGTTAACGAAGCGTGAATGGTCGCATGCAAAGGCAATCGATGCGCGCGGCGGGAGAGGTGGGTCGTTACGGCAAGCGCGCTTCAGGCGCGATAATGGCCGGACTTGCCGCCGAGCTTCTCGACGAGATGGATGGCTTCGATGCGCACGCCGCGCTCGACCGCCTTGATCATGTCGTAGATGGTGAGGCAGGCGACCGAGACGGCCGTGAGGGCCTCCATCTCGACGCCGGTCGGGCCCGTCACCTTCACGCTGGCGCGAACGAGGCAGCCCGGCAGTTTCGCGTCGGGCTCGATCTCGACCGTCACCTTCGACAGCGCGAGCGGATGGCAGAGCGGGATCAGCTCCGAGGTGCGCTTGGCGGCCATGATGCCGGCGATGCGCGCGGTGCCGAGCACGTCGCCCTTCCTGGCGTTGCCGGACACGATCAGGTCGAGCGTTGCCCTGGTCATGACGACGCGGCCTTCCGCGACCGCAAGCCGCTCGGTCGCGGGCTTGTCCGAGACGTCGACCATCCGCGCCTCGCCGGAGGCGCCGATATGGGTGAGGGCGGGGTCGGCGTTTGATTTGGCCGTCTTCGTCCTGGCTGGCTTCGGATTGGCTGGCTTGCGCGCCATGTCAGCGCGTGCCCGTCGCGCGCGCCGTCGTCTTGCGTGCGAGCAGCGCGCGCGTCGCCGCAGTGACGTCGGCCTGCCGCATCAGGCTCTCGCCGACCAGGAATGTCGACATGCCGACGCGCTCGAGCCTGGCGAGATCGTCGGGCGTGAAGATGCCGCTCTCGCCGACCATCAACCGATCCCCAGGGATCAGCGGCGCCAAGGCCTCGCTGGTCGCAAGCGTGGTCTCGAAGGTGCGCAGGTTGCGGTTGTTGACGCCGATCATCGGCGACCGCAGCTTCAGCGCGCGGTCGAACTCGGCGCGGCCATGGATCTCGATCAGCACGTCCATGCCATGGGCGATGGCAGCGTCTTCGATATCGCTCGCGGTGGCATCATCGAGCGCCGCCATGATGATCAGGATGCAGTCGGCGCCGTGCGCGCGCGCCTCGACCACCTGATAGGTGTCGAACATGAAGTCCTTGCGCAGCACAGGCAGCGAAGTCGCCGCCCGCGCCGCGACCATGAAGTCGAGATGGCCCTGGAATGAGGGCGTGTCGGTCAGCACCGACAGACATGCCGCGCCGCCCGCCTCATAGGCTCTTGCGAGTGCCGGCGGGTCGAAATCGGCGCGAATGAGACCCTTCGACGGCGAGGCCTTCTTGACCTCCGCGATCAGTGCATAGTCGCCATTGGCAAGCTTGCTCTTGATCGCGCGCAGGAAACCGCGCGGCGCGGAAGCCGCCTTGGCTTGCGCCTCGACGGCGGAGAGCGGACGCATCCGCTTCGCCGCCGCGATCTCCTCGCGCTTATAGGTCTCGATCTTGGTCAGGATGTCGGACATGCGCAATTCAGCTGTTGGAGACTGAGACCAGGTGCTTCAGCTTGGCGTTGGCCGCGCCGCTGTCGATTGAGCGGACGCCGATCGCGACGCCCTCCTTGAGGTCCTTGGCGCGGCCGGCCACGACCAGCGCGGCGGCGGCGTTGATCAGCGCCACATCGCGGTAGGGACTTGGCTTGCCGTCGAGCACGCTTTGCAGTGCGATCGCATTGGCATCGGCGTCACCGCCCCTGAGCGCGCCAGCCTCGCAACGCGACAGTCCGGCCTCCTCAGGCGTCACCTCGAAATTCCGGATCTCGCCATTGTGGAGCGCGGAGACGAAGGTCGGACCGGTGAGGGTGATCTCGTCGAGCCCATCGGAGCCGTGCACGACCCAGGCGGATTCCGAGCCGAGGTTCTTCAGCACCTGCGCCAGCGGTTGCACCCATTGCCTCGAGAACACGCCGACCATCTGCCGCTTCACGCCGGCCGGGTTGGACAGGGGGCCAAGCAGGTTGAAGATCGTGCGCGTGGCAAGCTCGACCCGGGTCGGGCCGACGTTCTTCATGGCGGGATGGTGGGCGGGGGCGAACATGAAGCCGATTCCGCATTCGCGCACGCAGCGCCCGACCTGCTCCGGCTTCAGATCGATCTTCACCCCGAGCGATGCCAGCACGTCGGCCGCGCCCGAGCGCGACGACAGCGCGCGGTTGCCGTGCTTGGCGACCGGCACACCGGCGCCAGAGACGATGAAGGAGGCGCAGGTCGAGACGTTGACCGAGCCGGAGCCGTCGCCGCCGGTGCCGACGATGTCGACGGCGTCAGGCGGCGCCGTCACGGTCAGCATCTTGGAGCGCATCGCCGAAACCGCGCCAGTGATCTCGTCCACGGTCTCGCCGCGCACGCGCAGCGCCATCAGCAGGCCGCCCATCTGCGAGGGCGTGGCTTCGCCCGACATCATGGCGTCGAAGGCGGAAGCGGCTTCGTCACGCGACAGGCTGGCGCCGGTCGCCACTTTTCCAATGATCGATTTCAGGTCGTCCATCGCGTGCTTTCAACTCACTGGTTCGCGCCGGTCACCTGCGCGAAGGCGGCCTGATTAATGGTGGTCCCGATGTCGGTTTCAAGCTTGTTGACGTAGGAGGCGACCTGCTCCTCGGTCTGGGCCCGGACGAGGCTTTCCTTCAGCTTCTTGACCGCGTCGGAGGCCATGTCGACCGCGGGATCGATGATGTCGGTGAGGCGGAAGACGATCACTTCGCTGCCGCCGCTCACGGCCGTTTGTCCGACGCCGTCCTTGGCGGTGCGGAAGGCGGCCGACACGACGGCGGCGGGCACGCCGGCGGGCGAGTCGTCGCGCTTGAAGCCCGCCGCGGTCTCGACCTTGGCGCTGATCGCAGCGGCCTCGTCAGCGAGCTTGCCGCCTGCTTCGAGCTTCTGCACCATCTCCGTCGCCTTGGCCTTCAGCTTGGCCGCGATCTGGTCCTGGCGCCAGCGCGCCTCGACCTGGTCGCGGACCTCGTCGAGATTGCGGTCGCGCGAGGGCGTGATGGCAAGCACGTCGTACCAGACATAGCCGCCTTTGAACGAGATCGAGTCGTTGTCGACGCCGACGTCGGTGTTGAAAGCCTGCGATACCACGTCGAGGCCCTGCGGAATGTTGGCGACCGGCTGGCCGTTCGGGGCGCGGCCGGAACGGTCGACGGCGTCGATGGTCACGGCGGTGAGGCCGAGCTTCTGCGCCGCGTCGATCACGCTGGCGCCGCCGCCGCGCTCGTCCTCCATCTTGTCGCGGAGGTCGGCCACCTTGACGCGCGCGCGCTCGGTGGCGATCTCGCGCTTGATGTCGCCGGCCAGGCTGGCGTAGTCCGCCTCTTTGCCCGGCTCGATCTTGTCGACCCTGACGATCGATGTGCCGAGAGCGCCCTGGATCGGCTGGCTGATCTCACCGACGGGAAGAGCGAAGGCGGCGGCGCCGACCGCGGGATCGAGCGAAGACTTGGTCACGAGGCCAAGATCGACGTCGGAGGCACTCAGTCCGCGCTCCTTGCCGAGATCCTCGAATGACAGCCCGCCGGCGAGCCGTTCGCGCGCGGCTTGCGCCTCCGCGGCATTCGGGAACACGATCTGGTGGATCTGGCGCTTCTCCGGGGTGTCGAGCCGGTCCTTGCGCTGCTCGAACACCTTCCTGGCGTCCTCGTCGGAGACCTCGGTCCATTTGCCGATCTCTTCCGGCGAGACCACGACGAATGCGATCTTGCGATATTCAGGCGCGCGGAACTGGACCTTGTGATCCTCGAAATAGGTGGCGAGGGCTTCGGGAGAGGGCGGGTCGATCTGGCCGGCTTGGGCTGCGTCGAGCCTGACGAATTCGATGGTGCGCTGCTCGTTCTGGAAGCGCGTCAGCACGTCGATCATCGCCTTCGACGGCTCCACGCCGGCGCCGATCGTGCCGGTGATCTGGCGGCGCAGCGACACCTTGCGCTGCTCGGCGACGTATCGCTGCTCGGTGTAGCCGAAATTGCGGATCATGGCCTGGAAGCGGTTCGCATCGAAATTGCCACCGACGCCCTTGAAGTTGGGGTCGTTCATGATGAGCTGGCGGATCTGGTCGTCGGACTGGCCGAGCCCGAGCCGGCGCGCCTCTTCGTCCAGCGCTGCTTCCGCAATCGTCTGCTGGAGCACCTGGCGGTCGAGGCCGAAGGCGCGCGCCTGGTCGGGCGTCAGCGGGCGGCCGAACTGGCGGCTGATCTGTTGCAGGCGGTCGGTATAGATCTGGCGGAACTCGTTGAGCGAAATCTCGGTGCTGCCGACCTTGGCCACCGTGGATTGCCCGAAGCCGCGGAAGATATCGGCGATGCCCCAAATGCCGAAACTGATGATCAACACGCCCATCACCACGGCCATAATGGTTTTGCCGAGCCAGTTTGATGAGGCCTTGCGCATTCCTCGAAGCATTTGGTCCAACTTGTTTGGTCAGGAGGGGAACGGAGCGCGTCTTAATGCAGATTCCGCAAAAGCGCGTCACCAAATTGATAGATCATCATAAAGTGGCGGCTTTCCCCCCGCAACCTCGCCTCGCGTGGCCCTCGAGGCTGCGGTTGAAAGCCTCAAGGCGTTCTCCAGCGACGTGGACCCCGGTTCGCGTCACGAAAACGCGTCAAAACAAGAATCTGGAACTGCCGCGACGGCTCTGCTAGCGCATCCACACACCTCATTTTGCTGGACCTCGACATGACCGACGCCATCCGACCGCTGATTGCGGGCAACTGGAAAATGAATGGGCTGAAGGCCCAGGCTGCCGAATTCGACGCCATGCTCAACGGTGCGGCAGACGTGGCCGGCAAGGCCGACCTGCTGGTTTGCCCGCCGGCGACCCTGGTCGCCGCCTTCGCCGACAAGGCGCGGGGCAAGAAGGTCGCGGTGGGAGCCCAGGACTGCCATCCCAAGGCCTCCGGCGCCCATACCGGCGATGTCGCCGCCGAAATGCTGGTGGATGCGGGCGCAACCGCCATCATCGTCGGCCATTCCGAGCGCCGCGCTGATCACGGCGAGGGCGATGCTCTGGTTCGGCACAAGGCCGAGGCCGCCTGGCGCGCCGGGGCGACGGCGATCGTCTGCATCGGCGAGACGCAGGGCCAGCGCGATGCCGGCCAAACCCTGGACGTCCTGCGCGGCCAGCTCGACGGTTCGCTGCCAGACGGTTCCACTGCAGCCAAGCTGGTCGTGGCCTACGAGCCGGTCTGGGCGATCGGCACCGGGCTGACGCCGACAGCCAAGGATGTCGAGCAGATTCATGGCTTTATCCGGGAATTCCTGATTTCCCGGTTCAAAGTCGAGGGTGCCAGAATGCGCGTCCTCTATGGCGGATCGGTCAAGCCCTCGAATGCGGCCGAGCTGATGGCGGTGAAAAACGTCAACGGCGCGCTGGTCGGTGGCGCCAGCCTGAAAGCGGCCGATTTCCTTGCGATCGCCAAAGGCTGTCCTAACTAAGCGCCACCCCTGGCGAAAAGGGCTGCTCCTGGCTAACTCAAACCACTGGTTCGGATCCGATCGGGGGTGGCAATACCCCTCCCGATCGTGTAACACCGCGCAACTTCAGGAAAACCCGCGAAGCGCGATCGGCCGCCGTCAGGCGCCGCCCGCTTGTGACGGAAGGATATCATGCAGACCGTTGTCATCGTCATCCACCTCATGATCGTCGCCGTCATGATCGGTGCCGTCCTGCTCCAGAAGTCGGAAGGCGGGGGACTCGGCATGGGCGGAGGCGCGGGCTTCATGTCGAGCCGCGGCACTGCGAACCTTCTGACCCGAACCACCGCGATCCTGGCCGTCGGCTTCTTCCTCACCAGCCTGTTCCTGTCCTGGTACGCCGGCTACGACCGCAAGCCGTCGTCGATCATCGGCCAGCCGTCGCAGACCCAGCCGGCCGGCGGGTCGCCGATCGCGCCGCCGACCTCGGGCGGCATCCTGGATTCGCTGAAGAAGGCGGACGAGCAGCAGCAGGCGCCGGCTCCGAGCGGCCCGCAGGTACCGCGCTCGCAATAAAGCAGGGGGGCCATGCAGGGCGGCTGCTACCGTCCTGCGTCAACAATCCCCATCAAGGCACTGTCACCACTCTTAGTTCTGGCTCACCCACAGGCCCGCAAAATCTTTCGGGGCGGAATACGAATCGCTTTGGCGAATCGAATTCGAGGGATTAGAGGTTAAGTCCCATGGCGCGGTACATATTCATCACCGGCGGCGTGGTTTCTTCGCTCGGCAAGGGACTGGCCTCAGCGGCACTCGGTGCCCTGTTGCAGGCCCGGGGCTACAAGGTCCGCCTCCGCAAGCTCGATCCCTATCTCAACCTCGATCCCGGAACGATGTCGCCGTATCAGCACGGCGAAGTGTTCGTGACCGATGACGGCGCGGAGACCGATCTCGATCTCGGTCACTACGAGCGCTTCACCGGCAGGCCTGCGACCAAGGCCGACAACATCACCACCGGGCGCATCTACCAGGACATCATCTCCAAGGAGCGCCGCGGCGATTATCTCGGCGCAACCATCCAGGTGGTTCCGCACGTCACCAACGCGATCAAGGAATTCGTCCTCGACGGCAATGACGATTTCGACTTCGTGCTGGTCGAGATCGGCGGCACCGTCGGCGACATCGAGGGCCTGCCGTTCTTCGAGGCGATCCGCCAGCTCAAGAACGAGCTGCCGCGCGATCATGCCGTCTACATCCATCTGACGCTGTTGCCCTACATTCCGAGCGCCGGCGAGCTCAAGACCAAGCCGACGCAGCATTCGGTGAAGGAGCTGCGCTCGATCGGCATCCAGCCGGACATCCTGCTCTGCCGCACCGACCGCGAGATCCCGAAGGAAGAGCGGCGCAAGCTCGGGCTGTTCTGCAACGTGCGCGAAAGCGCCGTGATCGAGGCGCGCGACGTCGACAACATCTACGCGGTCCCCGAGGCGTATCACAACGCGGGCCTCGACGACGAAGTGCTCGCCGCCTTCGGCATCGCCTCGCGGATTCCGCCGGAGCTGCGCAGCTGGCAGGAGATCAACGAGCGCATCCGCAACCCCGAGGGCAACGTCACCATCGCCATCGTCGGCAAGTACACCGGCATGAAGGATGCGTACAAGTCGCTGATCGAGGCGCTCTCGCATGGCGGCATTGCCAACAAGGTGAGGGTCAATCTCGACTGGATCGAGAGCGAGATCTTCGAGAAGGAAGATCCGGCGCCGTTCCTCGAGCACGTCAACGGCATCCTGGTGCCCGGCGGTTTCGGCCAGCGCGGTGCCGAAGGCAAGATCAGGGCGGCGCAGTTCGCGCGCGAGCGCGACGTGCCGTATTTCGGCATCTGCTTCGGCATGCAGATGGCGGTGATCGAGGCGGCGCGAAATCTCGTCGGCATCGAGGATGCCAACTCCACCGAGTTCGGCCCCACCAAGGAGCCGCTGGTCGGCCTGATGACGGAGTGGCTGCGCGGCAACGAGCTCGAGAAGCGTTCGCAGGCCGGCGACCTCGGCGGCACGATGCGGCTCGGGGCGTATCCCGCCGCGCTCAATCGCGGCAGCCGCGTGTCGCAGGTCTACGGCGGCGCCACCGAGATTTCCGAGCGCCACCGCCATCGCTATGAGGTCAACACCGCCTACAAGGACCGCCTCGAGCAGCATGGCCTGAAATTCTCAGGGTTGTCGCCCGACGGCGTGCTGCCTGAGATCGTCGAGTACGAGGACCATCCCTGGTTCATCGGCGTCCAGTTCCACCCCGAGCTGAAGTCGCGGCCGTTCGAGCCGCATCCGCTGTTCGCCTCGTTCATTCAGGCGGCGATGGTGCAGAGCCGGCTGGTCTGACGGCTCAGCGCGCGGCGGAGGAGTCGCGCGCGTGATGCATCGGCTCCAACGCGGCCCGCGCTGATGGTTCGGGCGCAAGCGATCCCGTGATCAGCTTCATCTGTGGTCGCCGCGTCAGCCTGTAGACGGCGGCGGGCGGCACGTTCAGCAAGGCGCGATCCACGAGCTTTGCACGCAGGCCCAGCCGGTCGAGCACGGGCCGCGGCACCGGGCAGCTCATGCCATAGGTGAACTGGTAGAAGGCGCCACCTGGACGGACATAGCTGAACGCGCCGCTGAGGATCGAGATGACCTTGCGCCTCGACATGTTGAGCAGCGGCAGCCCGCTCACGACCGCGCCGACGGGGGCGCCGTCATAGAGCCGCTCGGTCGCAAGCCGGCCTGCGTCCATCCACAGCACGCGCGCGCCGGGAAAGCGCAGTTGCAGGAGCTTCATGAAGTCGGAGCCGTATTCGATCAGCGTAAGATCCTGCGGCCGGACGCCGCGTTTGAGCAGCTTGTAGGTGAACGCGCCGGTGCCGGGCCCGAGCTCGAGGATCGGACCCGTCGTCGCGCTGATCTCGCGCGTGATGAGATCGGCCAGCGCCGCACCCGATGGTGCGACCGCACCAACCCGACGCGGGGACGACATCCAGGACAGGAAGAAGGAAAGGAAATCGTTGGGCATGCGCACTCCGGCATCTTGGTTTGCACCTCCCGAGATCAGAGGTGAGACGGATGCAGTGTTGCGGAGGCGCATTGCGACAGCATTGCGCTGTCGGACGTGGATGCGGATTGAGTCAATCCTGTCGGACCGGCGGCAGCGTGATCCGGAAACAGCCGCCGCCCTCCGGCCCGTCCACCACTGAAACGTGGCCGCCATGCAGCTGCACGATCTCGCGCACCATGTTGAGGCCGAGGCCGGCGCCGCGATCGAGCGGCGCTAGCCGGTAGAACGGCTCGAAGATCTGTTCGCGCTGATCGGCGGGAATTCCGGCGCCTTCATCCGTGACTTCGATATTTGCAGGCCTGACGACGCGTATCCCGATCGTGCCGCGGCGAGGGCCGTGCTGGATCGCATTCTGCACGAGATTGGTGAGGGCACGCTCCAGCGCCGCCGCATCGCCGATCGTCTCGACAGGTGTCGACGGCGCATCGAGCGCCAGCTCGTAGCCGGCCGCGATCGCCAGCGGGGCGAGGTCGGCAGCGACGCTTTGCGCAACGGCGACGAGATTGAGGCGTGTGAATGGATGGCCGCAGCGGTCGAGCCGCTGGATGTCGAGCAATTGCTCGGCAAGCGTCGCCAGGCGTGCGGCATCCTCCAGCAGGCGGGTCTTGTCCGGCCCGGGCGCAAGTGACTCCAGGCGCGTGTTCAGGATTGCGATCGGCGTGCGCAGCTCATGTGCGGCGTCCGCGACGAAGCGCTTGTGGCGGGCATAGCCCTGGTCGAGCCGCGCCAGCGCGTCGTTGATCGCGGTCACGAGCGGCACGACCTCGAGCGGAATCCGTTCTATCGGGAGCCGCGCGCCGCGTTGATGGATGTCGATGCGCCGCGCCTCGTCCGCCGCGGAATCCAGCCCCCTGAACGCGCGCCGTACGATCATTGGCGTGGCAATGAACGTCGCCGTTCCCATCAGGAGCAGGCCGGGCAGGGTGATGCCGAGGAACGCAAGGGATGTCGTGAACAGTGCCTTGGCGCCGGTCAGGCGTCCTTGTGTCGCCGTGATGACCTGCACGTTGCCCGCATCGGTGTCGACCCGCTTCATCCGCGCCGCCGGCTTGCGCGGATCGTCCCCGAACAGCTGCCAGCCGAGCCGCGCCTGGCTGACCTGGTCAAGGCCACCGCCGATCGCGGCGAATTCGGGCGGCACGGTGCCTTCGCTGAGCGAACGAGCCTGCCGGTCGCGCACCAGGAACCAGAGGTCCGGCGTCTCACTCCGCAGCTGTTTCAGCTCGGCCGTCGGCCGCAAGGCCAATGCGCCTTGCGCGTCGCGCGTGAGCGCGCGCTGGACGACATCGATCACGCGGTCCTCGTCCCTCTCGGCCAGCACGAAGCCGGAGGCGCAAAGCCCGGCGAGCACGATTGCAACCAGCGCGACCAGGATCGCGGCCTGAAGCGAGAGCAGGCGCCAGCTCAGCCGCGAGCGCAAGCAATAGGGATCGTGGTGCTTGCTCATGGCAACCTCTTGAGGAGATAGCCGACGCCGCGAATGCCGTGGATCTCGATCCCCGCATCGGCTTCCGCGAGCTTTCGTCGGAGCCTCGAGACATGCGTGTCGAGCGCATTCGACTGGATCTCGTCGTCGAAATTGTAGACCGCCTCTTCCAGCGCCGAGCGCAGCACGGTTCGGCCCATGCGACGAACCAAGGCTTCGAGCACCAGGAGCTCGCGGCGCGGCAGCTCGAACGGCTGGCCGTCGATGCTGGCCTCGCGATGGCCGACATCGAAGGCGATGCGGCCGGCGCGGATGATTTCGGGGGAGAGGCCGGCCGGGCGCCGCAGCACGGCGCGCAGCCGCGCCAGCAACTCCTCGACGGCAAACGGTTTTGCCAGATAGTCGTCGGCCCCGCCGTCGAGCCCGGCGATGCGGTCGGCGAGCTCCCCGCGCGCAGTCAGGACGATGATCGGCACGCCGTCGGCGCGGGCGCGGAGCTTCGGGATCAGGGCGAGGCCATCGCCGTCAGGAAGCTGGCGGTCGAGCAGGACGGCGGCATGGACGTCGGCGGAAATGGCCTCCTCCGCCTCGGCGAGCGTCGGAGCATGGTCCACCACCATGTCGTAGCGCTTCAGCGCCGAGGCGAGCGCGCCGGCCATTTCCGCTTCATCCTCGACCAGCAAAATCCGCATGTAACAGGCACCTGAACCGCAACTGCGTCTTTCTAGCGGCCCGATCATTGCGGCAGCATTGCGGGAGCCCGGCGCCGCGCCGGACGCGCAAGCCATGCGCGGAGCGCTACGGGGGCGGCCGGGCTGGGCTCAAGACACCATCGGGGCGAGCCGCTATAACCGCCGGACCTGTTAGGGAGGAACATGAATGATCTACGAAATGCGCGTCTATCGCTGCGTGCCCGGCCGCTTGCCGGCGCTCTTGAAGCGGTTCGAGACCGCCACGCTGAAGATCTGGGAGAAGCACGGCATCAAGCAGGCCGGATTCTTCACAACGCTGATCGGTGAATCCAACCAGGAGCTGACTTATTTTCTGGCCTGGGACTCGCTCGCCGAGCGCGAGAAGAAGTGGGGCGCGTTCATGACGGACCCGGACTGGCTCGAGGCGCGGGCGAAGTCGGAAGCCGACGGCCAGATCGTCGGCAATATAGTCAGCCAGCTCCTGACGCCGACTGCCTTCTCTGCGGTGAAGTAGGAAGCTGCCGTGCAGGGGCGGCGCCGGGAACCCCCGGCGCAACCCTGATATTCGAATGGCCGCGCCAAATAGGGTTGATCCGACCCTCATCGCGGCTATGGTCGCGCCGAAACGAGGGATTTGTCTTGAGCTCTTCGACGTCAGCGGCGCCGGTCGTCACCATCGGCACGGTCAAATTCGGCAATGACCTGCCGATCTCGATCATTGCCGGGCCGTGCCAGCTCGAAAGCCGTCAGCATGCGCTGGAGGTCGCCTCCGCGCTGAAGGAGATTGCCGCGCGGCTGAACGTCGGCCTCGTCTACAAGACCTCCTTCGACAAGGCCAACCGCACCAGCGCTTCGGCGGCGCGCGGGCTTGGCCTCGCTCAGTCGCTGCCGATCTTCGCGGAAATCCGCTCCTCGCTTGGCCTTCCCGTGCTGACCGACGTGCACGAAGCCACGCAATGCGCCGAGGTGGCGCAGGCGGTGGATATCTTGCAGATCCCTGCGTTCCTGTGCCGGCAGACTGACCTCCTTCTTGCCGCGGCCGCAACCGGGAAGGTCGTGAACGTCAAGAAGGGCCAGTTCCTGGCGCCCTGGGACATGGCGAACGTCGTGACCAAGATCACCGGCGCCAGCAATCCCAACGTGCTCGTCACCGAACGCGGTGTGTCCTTCGGCTACAACACGCTGGTCTCCGATATGCGCGCGCTGCCGATCCTGGCGCGCACCACCGGCGCACCCGTGATCTTCGACGCCACCCATTCCGTGCAGCAGCCGGGCGGGAAGGGGACCTCCTCGGGCGGCGAGCGCGAGTTCGTGCCGGTGCTGGCGCGCGCCGCCGTTGCGGTCGGCGTTGCCGGCGTCTTCATCGAGACCCATCCTGATCCCGATCATGCGCCGTCGGACGGGCCCAACATGGTGCCGCTGCGCGAGTTCGAGGGGCTGATCGCCAGACTGATGGCATTCGACGCGCTCGCCAAAGAAACAGTCAAGACCGGCCCGCGCTGATGCAGCAAGGCGAGGCGCGGCCGCACGATCACGGCTTGCCGGCAGCGCTTTACGTCATCTCCGGCGCGAGCTTCGCCGCAGCCCTGTCGGCGCGCGCGCTCGACCCGGTGCTGCCGCACGTCGCCGAGGATTTCGGCGTCAGCATCGCCACCGCCGCGGGCTTTGCCGCGGTGTTCGCCTTTACCTTCTCGATCATCCAGCCGATCATCGGCGCTGCGGCCGATCTGTTCGGCAAGACGCGGCTGATGATCGGCTGCCTCGCGCTGCTTGGCCTTGCCAACATCCTGGGCGCATTCTCGACCTCGTTCTCGGTCCTGTTTGCCACCCGTATCCTCGCCGGCATCGGCTCGGGCGGTGTGTTCCCGGTGGCGCTCAGCCTGACCAGCGATCTCGTCGGGCCCGAGAAGCGGCAGGTCGCGATCAGCCGCACGCTGGCCGGCGCCATGACCGGCAATCTGCTCGGTGCTTCGGCCTCGGGCCTGATCGGCGATTTCCTCGGCTGGCGCGGCGTGCTCGCGGTGCTCGGCGGGCTCGTGATCGTGGCGTCGATCGCGGTCGCGGCCGGCTTTCGCGGCGCCAAGGTCAAGCATCCGCCAAAAACGAGCCTCTCGGCGCTGAAGGCCGGCTACCGCACCATCTTCACGAATCCGAATGCCTATGTCTGCTACTCGGCAGTGTTCATCGAAGGCTGCTGCGTGCTCGGCCTGTTTCCCTACATCGCCTCGTTCCTGTTCGATCTCGGCCAGACCTCGCTGTCGATCGCGGGCCTCGTCATCGCAGGCTTTGCGGTGGGTGGCCTGTTCTACACGCTGACGGTGTCGCGGCTGCTGCCGTGGCTCGGCGTCAAGGGCATGATGATCGCAGGCATGACCCTGGTCGCCTCACAGCTCGTTGCCGTCGCGTTCGGTCCGCGCTGGGAAGTGCAGGCGCTCAACCTCATCGTGATGGGATGGGGCTTCTACATCGCCCATGGCTGTCTTCAGGTGTTTGCCAGCGAGCTCTCGGTCGAGGCGCGCGCCACCGCGCTGTCGCTGCATTCGTTCTTCTTCTTCATGGGGCAGACCGTCGGACCGCTCGCCTATGGTGCCGGGCTCCAACATGCCGGCAAGATGCCGACCCTGTTCGCGAGTGCGGTGATCATGGTGGTGCTCGGCTTCGTCTGCGCCCGGCTGCTCAGGCAGCGGGCTCCTGCGGATGCGCACTGACAATTGCTTCCGTGCAACGGCGACGCACGATCGATCGCGTGATCCTGCCGGTTCTTCAAAATACTTCGCCGGGATAGACGCCCCACAGTCTGGACTGCCGGACGTAACCGGTGAAGGTCTGAGCTCGCACGTGGCACCACGTGCCGGTGCACGTCTCCACCCTGACGAGAACGCGCGGCTCGACGACCGCATTGACCCTCGCGTTCTGCCTGGAACGATTCAGAAGCCGCACCGGCTTGGCGGCTGACCAGGGAGCGATCAAGGCGGTTCTCCGACCGGACAGCAACGCCGCCAGAATCCAGCCTTCTTCGCCATCGGCATCGCGAATGCGTCGCCAATTGCCGAACTCCGCCAGGATCTCGACGGGCAGATGACGGCGAACGAACGTCCATCGCAGCGGATAGTCGACGCCTGGCCCGACGCGGACATTGGCCGGCTTGCTCTTGACCGAGACGAAGCGGGGTAGCGGAAGGCCGCTCCGGTCGCCAAGCTCGGAGCCGGACGCGGAGCCGAGTGAACTGCCAAGCAAGGTCGGCACGAGAATTGTGACGGCCCGCATCAAGCTTCGCAGCGCACGCTGCCATGTCGAGATTTCAAATCGTCTTGACGCGTTCAAGTGCCGGTCTTTCCACTCGTGATGTTGCGAGGCTTTCGATCATTGAAAGTCCCAGCGTGAGATCCCGGACGTTCAAATGAGAGCTCACCGCTCGCGCGAAAAAATTCGATACACCGTGCGCGAACGAATTGAGATCGAGTTTTGTACGGTAGAGGACCAAGCGCGCAACGAAACCAAAACAGTCGGGCGCTTTGGTTAACCATCCTGGCAGACGCGCCAAGCTTTTGCCGTCGTTCGACATTGAAGTCGATCGCGCACGGCTCCTCACTCTTCAAGCAGCTCTTCATGCCGCAGACGCGTTGCCCTGGCTTCATCCGCACCTTGTCCTTGGCGGCTGTGGCGCTGTTGGTTGCCGGTTCGGCGGCAGTCGGCGCTCCGAAAGGACGTGCTGATGCGCCCGATGCGATCACTGAGCTTCTTTCATCGAGCAAGGCGGCGCCGAGTTCCAGGGGTGTTGGCGCGAGGTCGCGCGGCCAGTCCGCGAGGTCGAGCTCCGCTCTCGCTCATACGCCGTCATCTGCAGGCCTCGGCAGTTTGAAGGAGACGATCCGTCTGGCCCGTCAGGGGAGGGCGGAGCTGGCGATGGAACGCAGTGATCGAATTGGGGATCGTGCAAGCCGAAATCTGGTGGAGTGGGTCATCCTGCGTTCCAATGACGATGCGATCGTCTTCGAGCGTTACGCTTCCTTCGTGCGCACCAATCCGTCCTGGCCTGGCCACGATCTGTTTCGAAGACGGGCAGAAGCCAGGCTCTGGTTCGAGCGGCGCGACCCCGAAACCGTTCTGACCTTCTTCTCCCGGCAGGAACCGTTGGGGCCGTTGGGCAAGCTCGCGCTTGCGGGAGCCTTGTCGAAGCGTGGCGATCAAGCCGCAGCCCGAAAATACGTCCGGTCCGCCTGGCACGAAGGCAGTCTCACCGCGGAGTCCGAGGCCCAGGTGCTCGCACGGTTCGGCCACCTCCTCACTGCTGCCGATCACAGGGCCCGCATGGATTCCCGTCTTTACGCGGACGATATCAGCGGGGCCACGCGTGCGGCGAACCGTCTCACCTCCGCCGACCGCGCGATCGTGAAGGCGCGGGCAGCCGTCATCCGAAACGCCAAGACCAGCGGTGCCCTGCTCGATGCGGCATCCGTGACTGCGGGCGCCGATCCCGCCTTCCTCTTCACCCGCATCCAGTGGCTTCGTCGCAACGACCGCATTGCGGAGGCTGCGCAAATGCTGCTGTCGGCCGGCGCTCGCACATCCGTTTCGGATCATGCCGATGCATGGTGGGTCGAGCGCCGCATCCTGGTGCGCCGACTGCTCGACGCCGGCAGGGCGCAGGCCGCTTACCGAATCGCCCGCGGTGCCGCTTCCCCTTCCAGGGAGAGCCTCCGCGTCGATCGATCGTTTACGGCGGGTTGGATTGCGCTGCGTTTTCTGAACGACCCCGATCTGGCCGCACAGCACTTCGCGCACATCCCTGCGATCACGACCCATCCGACGTCGCTGGCGCGCGCAGCGTACTGGCTCGGACGGGCCGCGGAAGCGGGCGGCCACGGCAAGAAGGCGCACGACTACTATGCCGCGGCCTCAAAGCGCGCAGCCGCCTATTATGGCCAGTTGGCCAGCGCCCGACTGGGGCGTCGCGAAATTTCGCTGCCGCAAGCGCCGGGCCCTGGTGCAAGAGAACGCGCAAGATTGTCGAAAAACGATCTCGTCCGCGCGATCGAACTGCTCTACGCGACCGGCAACGACGATCTGGTGATCCCGTTCGTCGCTGACGTCGGACGCACCGCCGACGTTGGCTTGCTGGCGTTCATGGCCGAGGCGGCCGCCAGGAAGCGGGATGCGCGCGCCACGCTCACCATCGGCAAGAGCGGGCTGGCGCGCGGCCTTGCGCTCGAACGGTATGCGTTTCCCAATTTCGGTGTGCCCAATTACGATTCCGTCGGCCCGAAGGCGGCTGCAAGTCTGGTCTACGCGGTGGCGCGAGCGGAGAGCGCCTTCGACAGGCGTGCGCAATCTGCGGCAAAGGCCTCGGGATTGATGCAGGTGACACCCGCGGCCGGCCGCACGATCGCCCGCCGGTTGGGCATCGCGTTCGATCCCGCGCGGCTGCGCACCGATCCCGCCTACAACGTGCAACTCGGGTCGGCGGAGCTCGCTGATCTTCTCAAGACGTATGACGGGAACCACGTCCTCGCCCTGGTCGGCTACAATGCTGGGCGTGGGCGGGTCAAGCAATGGATCGCGCGCTACGGCGATCCTCGCGATCCGAGCGTCGATGTGATCGACTGGGTCGAGCGTATCCCTTTCACCGAGACGCGCATCTACGTACAGCGCGTGATGGAGAATCTTCAGGCCTATCGCTCACGCTTCGGCGAGCGCGCGCCTCCAGGTCTCGAGGTGGACATGCGAGGGGCCAGCCGGTGAGCTCGTGAATCGTCAACCTACTCGCGTGTCGCGCGCCTGCGATGGGCCATCCAGCCGTGCGATCAGGCAGCCGGTCTGCCCCGGCAGGGCTTCTGGTCGGGCACGGCGCGCCCGGGGTGCTAACTAACCCCGTCCGCGATAGGGCGCGACCCCTTGCTCCGGCACCCACAGGCCTTTCGGCACGCGGCCGGTCTGCCAGAACACGTCGATCGGGATACCGCCGCGCGGATACCAATAGCCGCCGATGCGCAGCCATTTCGGCTTGATCTCGGAGGCGATGCGCTTGCCGATCATCACGGTGCAGTCCTCGTGGAAGGCGCCGTGGTTGCGGAAGCTCGCGATATAGAGTTTCAGCGACTTCGATTCCAGCAGCCACGCACCCGGCGCGTAGTCGATCATCAGATGCGCGAAATCCGGCTGGCCGGTGACCGGGCAGAGCGAGGTGAATTCCGGTACGGTGAACCGCACCAGATAATCGGTGCCCTTCTGCGGATTGGGCACGCGGTCGAGTTGGGCCTTTTCGGGCGCGTCCGGCCATTCCACCGCGTGGCCAAGCTGCAGGCCAGCCGGGTCCAGGCTTGAGTTCTTCGATTTGCTGGGCTTTTTCGACATGAGGCGCCTCCGAGCGACCCTCTTAGCCAATCATCCGGCGGCCGTCACCCGGCCTTTTCCACTTCGATGCATTGCGGTAGAAGCACCGCCAACTGCCCCCTTTGTTTCTCGAAATGAGGCTCCCATGACCGCCATCATCGACATCATCGGCCGCGAAATTCTCGACAGCCGGGGCAATCCCACCGTCGAGGTCGATGTCGTGCTGGAGGACGGCGCGCTCGGCCGCGCCGCGGTGCCGTCGGGGGCCTCGACCGGCGCTCACGAGGCGGTAGAACTGCGTGATGGCGACAAGGCCCGCTATCTCGGCAAGGGCGTCACCAAGGCGGTCGGCGCCGTCAACGGCGAGATCTTCGAGGCCCTGAGCGGCCTCGACGCCGAGCAGCAGGCCCAGATCGACCAGATCATGATCGACCTCGACGGCACGGCGAACAAGAGCAGGCTCGGGGCCAACGCCATCCTCGGCGTCTCGCTCGCCTGCGCCAAGGCGGCCGCGAACTCGCTCGACATGCCGCTCTACCGCTATGTCGGCGGCACCTCCGCGCGCCTCCTGCCGGTGCCGATGATGAACATCATCAATGGCGGCGTGCACGCCGACAACCCGATCGACTTCCAGGAGTTCATGATCCTGCCCGTCGGCGCGTCGTCCTTCGCCGAGGGCCTGCGCTACGGCGCCGAAGTCTTCCACACGTTGAAGTCGGAGCTGAAGAAGGCCGGCCACAACACCAATGTCGGCGACGAAGGCGGCTTCGCCCCGAACCTGCCGTCGGCCGATGCCGCGCTCGACTTCGTCATGAACGCGATCGGCAAGGCCGGCTTCAAGGCGGGCGCCGACATCGTGCTCGGCCTCGACTGCGCCTCGACCGAGTTCTTCAAGGACGGCAAATACGTCTACGAAGGCGAGGGCAAGACCCGCTCGATCTCCGAGCAGGCGAAGTATCTTGCAGACCTGGTCTCGCGCTATCCGATCGTGACCATCGAGGACGGCATGTCGGAAGACGACATGGACGGCTGGAAGGAGCTCACCGACCTCATCGGCAAGAAGTGCCAGCTGGTCGGCGACGACCTCTTCGTCACCAACGTCAAGCGCCTCGCTGACGGCATCAAGGCAGGCCGCGCCAACTCGATCCTGATCAAGGTCAACCAGATCGGAACGCTGACCGAGACGCTGGCCGCCGTCGAGATGGCGCACAAGGCCGGCTACACCTCGGTGATGTCGCACCGCTCCGGCGAGACCGAGGATTCCACCATCGCCGATCTCGCCGTCGCCACCAATTGCGGTCAGATCAAGACCGGCTCCCTTGCGCGGTCCGACCGCACCGCCAAATACAACCAGCTCCTGCGCATCGAGCAGCAGCTCGGCAAGCAGGCGCTCTACGGCGGCAAGGCGGCATTGAAGGCGCTGGCGTAGGCCGGAGCTTCGGTCCACGCAAAGACGGACAGGGGAGGATCGACATGAGCGACGACAAGACCGGGCTGCAACTGCGCTCGCTGCTGAAGAAGAGCGGCGAGCTGGAATTGTCCCTGGTGAATGTCCCGACGCCGGAGCCGGCCGACGATGAGGTCGTGGTTCGCGTCGAGGCGACGCCGATCAATCCGTCCGACCTCGGGCTCCTGATCGGACCGGCCGACATGTCGGCCGCCAAGGTCTCCGGCACCAAGGAGATGCCGGTCATCACCGCGACGATGCCGGAGGCGGCGATGCGGATGATGGCGGCCAGGTTCGATCAGTCGTTGCCGGTCGGCAATGAGGGCGCCGGCACGGTGATCCGGGCCGGATCGTCGGACGCGGCAAAAGCGCTGATGGGCAAGACGGTGTCGATGATCGGCGGCGCGATGTACACGCAGTATCGCGTGCTCAAGGTCCGCGACGTCATGGAGCTGCCGGCGGGCACGACGGCCGCCGACGGCGCGTCCTGGTTCGTCAATCCGCTGACCGCGCTCGGCATGACCGAGACGATGCGACGGGAGAACCACAAGGCGCTCGTGCACACCGCCGCTGCCTCCAATCTCGGCCAGATGCTCAACAAGATCTGCATCAAGGACGGGATCGGTCTCGTCAACATCGTGCGCAGCAAGGAACAGGCCGACATCCTGCACAAGATCGGCGCCAAGCACGTCGTGGATTCCAGCGCGCCGAGCTTCATGGACGACCTTACCGACGCGCTGGTCGAGACCGGCGCCACCATCGCTTTCGATGCGATCGGTGGTGGCAAGCTGGCAGGCCAGATTCTGACCGCCATGGAAATTGCGGCCAACAAGACCGCGAAGGAATACAGCCGCTACGGCTCCAACGTGTACAAGCAGGTCTACATCTATGGCAGCCTCGACACGCGGCCAACGGAGCTGAACCGTTCGTTCGGCCTGAGCTGGGGCGTGGGGGGCTGGCTGCTGACGCCGTTCCTGCAGAACATCGGCCCGGCCGAGATCAGCCGCCTGCGCCAGCGCGTGGCGTCGGAGCTGAAGACCACCTTCGCCAGCCACTACACCAAGGTGGTATCGCTGGCCGAGGTGCTCGATCCCGCCAACATCGCGGTGTACGCCAAACGCGCCACCGGCGAAAAATTCCTCATCAATCCAAATAAATAATCGCGATGTGCGACGGCACGTCACTGAAGGAGGGTCTTGCCTTCTGAGCGAAGCGGGAGATTATTCCGCCGCCATTGCGGGCGGAAAAACCGCGGGCGCTCAGAAGGGGACCTCTCCATGACTGATCTCGATCGCCGTCATTTGCTCACAGGTGCCGCCGCCCTCGGTGCGGCTGCCGT
>NZ_AJQE01000074.1 GCF_000261685.1 Bradyrhizobium genomosp. I (2014)
GCCGCCAATGCCTCAGTGCCGCCGGCTGGGACGCAGGCGCCGGGCTTCTACCGCTACAAGGTCGGCAGCTACGAGTGCACCTCGATCAACGACGGTGCGCGCACCTTCCCGATGCCGGACAAGTTCGTCGTCAACATACCGAAGGACGAGGCGCTGGCCGCGGGCGAGGCGGCCTACATGCCGAAAGGCATGGTCACCGTGCCGTTCAATCCGCAACTCATCAACACCGGCTCCAAGCTCGTGCTGATCGATACCGGCAACGGCGTCGCCAATCTCGAGCCGAGCAAAGGCGCGGTCGGTCGTACGCTGCAGAACCTCCAGGCCGCCGGCGTCGATCCGAAGAACATCGACATCGTGCTGCTCTCGCATCTGCATCCCGATCACACCAACGGCATCCGCCTCGCCGACGGCGCGCTCGCATTCCCCAACGCGGAGATCATGGTGCCCGGCAAGGACTGGGAGTTCTGGACCAGCGCGGACAACACGGCCAAGGCCGAGTCCAATCCGATGATGAAGAACTACTTCGCCAACGTGAAGAAGACCTTCGCCGGCCTCGAGTCCAAGGTGACGAAGTACGAGTGGGGCAAGGAGGTCGCGCCCGGCATCACCTCGATCGCGACACCCGGCCACACGCCGGGGCACACCTCGTTCGCGGTCGCCTCTGGCGATGCCAAGGTGCTGATCCAGTCCGACGTCACCAACATCCCGGAGTTCTTCCTGCGCAATCCGGACTGGCACGTGATGTTCGACAACGATGCCGCGATGGCGCAGGCGACGCGCCACAAGTTCTACGACATGGCGGCAACGGAGAAGGCGACCGTGATCGGCTTCCACTTCTCCTTCCCCTCGGTCGGCCATGTCGAAAAGGACGGCGCCAAATATCGCCTGATCCCGTTGGCGTGGAATCCGACGATCTGATCCGAGTTGGACGTTTGCGCGAAAGATCGGGCCGCCGCCTGGCGGCCCGATTGGTTTGGGCGACCGTCTGCTTTCGCGAAACGCAGCGTTTCCAAATCGGACCAGTCCATGCACTTGCATCAAATAGTCCGGATCGCTTAAGTGCCATCAGGCACTTCCTCTCAAGGTTCAAGGACACCTCATGGCCTACAACATCGTCGCGATCGCCGGCAGCCTTCGCAAGGAAAGCTTCTCGCTGAAGATCGCCAATGCGCTTGCCAAGCTCGCGCCTGGCTCGCTCAAGCTCGAGGTCGTCACGCCGGCGGGCATCTCGTTCTTCAACCAGGACCTCGAGGGCGCGCCGCCCGCGGACTGGCTCGCCTTCCGCGAGAAGCTCCAGAAGTCGAACGGCGTCCTGTTCGTCACGCCCGAATACAACCGCTCGATCCCGGGCGTCCTCAAGAATGCCATCGACGTCGCCTCGCGGCCCTATGGCAAGAGCTCGTTCCTCGGCAAGCCGGTGGGCATCATCTCCAACTCGCCGGGGCTGCTCGGCGGGGTCAGCGCGGCCAAGCATCTGCAGAACATCCTGCCGGGCATTTCCGGTCCGGTTCTCCAGCAGCCGGAAATTTACCTCAGCAGCGTCGGCGATGCCTTCGACGCGGACGGCAACCTGACCAAGGACTCCCTCAAGACGGTGCTGCAGCAATACATCGACGCTTTCGCTGCGCATGTGGCGAAGCACCAGGGGTGAGTATAAGCCGAGCCTGCTCTCCGTCATGCCCGGGCTTGTCCCGGCCATCCACGTTCTTGCTTGCGGCGACGAAGGACGTGGATGCCCGGCACAAGGCCGGGCATGACGGCTGGGGAGACAGAGCGCCGTCTATCACGCTTCCATGTCTGGGGGGCAGAGTGCGATTAGCACTCCCTTAACCAACCTGTCCCATCTTCCCAGGATGGTCTCACGCGCCCGCCTGAAATCGATCCTGACTGGCCTTGCCCTCTATGCGATGGCGGCGGCGATCGTCGGCTATTTCGGCGTCAACGCCTATACCGGCAAATACGGCCTCAACGCCCGCCAGGAACTCGACCAGGAGATCATCGCGCTGACCAGCGAACTGGCCCAGCTCAAGCGTGAGCGCGCCAGGAGCGAGCAGCGGGTGTCGCTGCTGCGGTCCGAGAAGATCGACCCCGACATGCTGGACGAGCGGGCGCGCTTCCAGCTCGACTATGTCAATCCGCGCGACCTCGTTCGGATGATCCCGGCGAAGTAGCGTTTTCCGCAGCTTTCGAAACCGACACGAAAGCCGCTGCCGAAATCCGACCATTGTGCGCTTCGCTCCTGCGAAGGTCGTAAGTCCGGAACCCTCCGGTTGCCTTGACGGCGGTGCCGCGGCGGGCTCATGGCTTCGGTGGCGCGAGCTGAAGTTGACGGAGATCAAACGGGTGGCGCTGGTACCTTCTAATCTGTCATCCGGAGGAAACTGTGATGAATGGGTCAATGCCCGGGCATCACGCGGCCCGTGTCGAGGCCGCCATCGCGTCAGGCCAGGCGGCTCGGTCCGCGCTCGTGGCCTCGTGGCGTCGTTCCTCCAGATTGCATCATCTCGATCCCGGCGGCCGCACTGCGCCGATGCGCCTGACGGAAGCCGAACTGCAGCAGGCACGCGAGCGCATCGCGCCGCTTCTGGCCGCCGCGCAGGGCGCGATGGACCGGCTCTATCAGGCCGTCGGCGCCGCGGGCTGCTGCGTGCTGCTTGCCGACGGCGATGGCGTGCCGGTCGATCGCCGCGGCACGGTGGCGGACGATGCGACGTTTCAGTCCTGGGGCTTGTGGACCGGTGCGCTCTGGAGCGAGGAGTACGAGGGCACCAACGGCATCGGCACCTGCCTCGTCGAGCAGCGCTCGCTGACGATCGATCGCGACCAGCATTTCTTTGCCCGCAATACGCTTCTGAGCTGCACCGCCGTTCCGATCTACGACCATGAGGCGGCGCTCGCGGGTGTGCTCGACGTCTCCTCCTGCCGCGCCGACCGCACCGATGCCTTCGCCAGCCTGATCGCGCTTGCGGCGGGCGAGGCGGCCAGGCGTATCGAGGCCGACCTGTTCCGAAAGGCTTTTGCCCATGCCCGCATCGTCCTGACGCAAGCTGCGGACGGAAGTTGCGGCGGCCTCGTTGCGGTCGATGCGGACGATCTCGTGATCGGCGCGACCCGCTCCGCCCGGGTGGCGCTCGGAATCGCGCCCGGCCGGGCCTTGCAGCCGGTGCCCGCCGCCGACCTTCTCGGCGGCGATGTCGCGCGCGATCATCTTGCCGGCGGCCAGCGCGCGGTGTTGCAGCGGGCACTGCTCCGCGCCGGCGGCAACGTCTCGGCAGCCGCCCAGGCCCTCGGCGTCAGTCGCGCCACGCTGCACAGAAAGCTCAAGCGGTTCGAGCTGAACCACTGAGCCGGGCTCTCTCCACTCGTCATTGCGAGGAGCGAAGCGACGAAGCAATCCAGAATCCTTCCGAGGAGGGACTCTGGATTGCTTCGCTTCGCTCGCAATGACGATGAGGAGGCCGCGGGCGCTCGATCTCGCACGGCCTCGCCCGCGACTGTCGCAGAACTGCGACAGGTCCGGCCCACCATCGCTCCCGTCAGGGCTGACAGAAATCGCGTCCCGCATCATCGTCCGCGCAAGTCGTGAACACACGACGACAAGCGCAAACAGCAAACATCGGGAGTGATCAATGAACAAGGTGGAATTCCTCAGCGTCACCAAAGTCCCCTTCGCCGAACGCTATGACAATTTCATCGGCGGCAAGTTCGTGGCGCCGGTCTCCGGCAAGTATTTCGACAATGCTTCGCCCGTGACCGGCCAGATCGTCTGCAGGATCGCGCGGTCCGACGCGCAGGACGTCGAGGCCGCCCTCGACGCGGCCCATGCCGCCAAGGCCGCCTGGGGCCGCACCAGCGTCGCCGAGCGCGCCGCGATCCTGAACCGGATCGCCGACCGCATGGAGGAGAACCTCGAGCGGCTTGCGATTGCCGAGACCTGGGACAATGGCAAGCCGATCCGCGAGACCCGCGCCGCCGACCTGCCGCTCGCGATCGATCACTTCCGCTATTTCGCGGGCGTCGTCCGCGCCCAGGAGGGCTCGATCGGCGAGATCGACCACGACACCATCGCCTATCATTTCCACGAGCCGCTCGGCGTGGTCGGCCAGATCATTCCCTGGAACTTTCCGCTGCTGATGGCCTGCTGGAAGCTCGCCCCGGCGCTCGCCGCCGGCAATTGCGTCGTGCTCAAGCCCGCCGAGCAGACCCCGGCCTCGATCATGGTGTGGGCCGAGATCATCGCCGACATCCTGCCGCCGGGCGTCCTCAACATTGTCAACGGCTTTGGCCTCGAGGCCGGCAAGCCGCTGGCGTCCAGCCCGCGCATCGCCAAGATCGCGTTCACCGGCGAGACCACGACGGGCCGGCTGATCATGCAGTACGCCAGCCAGAACCTCATTCCGGTCACGCTCGAGCTCGGCGGCAAGTCGCCGAACATCTTCTTCAAGGACGTCATCGCCGAAGACGATGACTTCTTCGACAAGGCGATCGAAGGCTTCGTCATGTTCGCGCTGAACCAGGGCGAGGTCTGCACCTGTCCGAGCCGGGCGCTGGTTCACGCGGATATCTATGACCGCTTCATGGAGCGGGCGCTGAAGCGTGTCGCCGCGATCAAGCAGGGCGATCCTCGCGATCCCACGACCATGATCGGCGCCCAGGCATCCGGCGAGCAGCTGTCCAAGATCCTCTCCTATATCGACATCGGCAAGCAGGAGGGCGCCAGGGTGCTGGCCGGCGGGGGACGCGCCCAGCTCGCGGGCGATCTCGCCGGCGGCTTTTACGTCCAGCCGACCGTGTTCGAGGGCAACAACAAGATGCGAATCTTCCAGGAGGAGATTTTCGGTCCCGTCGTCTCGGTCACGACCTTCAGGAACGACGAGGAAGCGCTCGCGATCGCCAACGATACGCTCTACGGCTTGGGTGCCGGCGTCTGGAGCCGCGACGCCAATCGCTGCTACCGCTTCGGCCGTGAGATCCAGGCCGGTCGGGTCTGGACCAACTGCTACCATGCCTATCCCGCGCATGCGGCCTTCGGCGGTTACAAGCAGTCCGGTGTCGGGCGCGAGACCCACAAGATGATGCTCGATCACTATCAGCAGACCAAGAACCTCCTGGTCAGCTACAGCCCGAAGAAGCTCGGCTTCTTCTGATGAGGGATGTCCCGCTCAGGAGGTCGTCATGCCCGGGCTTGTCC
>NZ_AJQE01000075.1 GCF_000261685.1 Bradyrhizobium genomosp. I (2014)
GCAGCGTCCCATTCGTGGGACGCGTTTTTGACCGGCAGGCTCGCAGGCTCTTGATCCGCGCGCACCCCATGGCGCGCATAGATTTGTTGCCCGATCAGCGCCAAAGATTTTGCAATATTTCGATCACGTTGCAGTGCGGCATAATGAAAGGCGTGTCATGCCGCCGCGGTGCTTTCGCGCGCGGTTGACTTGGGTTAGAGAGGGCGAAAGTTTTCTCTGACCCGGAATTCCTATGGCCGCACCCAAGAAAGCCGCCGCAAGCCCTCCACAGGACAAGACCGACGGCGGTTCGCCTCCGGAATTCACCAGGGAGCAGGAGCTCAAGGCGCTCCGCGACATGCTCCTGATCCGGCGGTTCGAGGAAAAGGCCGGCCAGCTCTACGGCATGGGCGCGATCGGCGGCTTCTGCCATCTCTATATCGGCCAGGAGGCCGTGGTGGTCGGCATGCAGATGGCGCTGAAGCAGGGCGACCAAGTCATCACCGGCTATCGCGATCACGGCCACATGCTCGCCACCGGCATGGATGCCAAGGGCGTCATGGCCGAGCTCACGGGCCGCCGCGGCGGCTACTCCAAGGGCAAGGGCGGCTCCATGCACATGTTCAGCAAGGAGAAGCAGTTCTACGGCGGCCACGGCATCGTCGGGGCCCAGGTCTCGCTCGGCACCGGTCTCGCCTTCGCCAATCACTATCGCGGCAACGGCAATGTCAGCGTCACCTATTTCGGCGACGGCGCGGCCAACCAGGGCCAGGTCTATGAGAGCTTCAACATGGCGGAGCTCTGGAAGCTGCCGGTGATCTACGTCATCGAGAACAACCGCTATGCCATGGGCACCGCGGTCTCGCGCGCCTCGGCGCAGCAGGATTTCTCCAAGCGCGGCGTGTCCTTCAACATCCCGGGCAAGCAGGTCGACGGCATGGACGTCCGCGCCGTGAAGGCGGCGGGCGAGGAGGCGGCGGCCTGGTGCCGCGCCGGCAAGGGTCCCTTCATCCTGGAGATGCAGACCTATCGCTATCGCGGGCACTCGATGTCCGACCCTGCAAAATATCGCACGCGCGAGGAGGTCGAGAAGGTCCGTCACGACCAGGATCCGATCGAGCAGGTGCGTAACCGTCTCCTGGCGGCGAAGGTCAGCGAGCAGGATCTGAAGGCGATCGATGCCGAGGTGCGCGACATCGTCAACGCGTCCGCCGATTTCGCCCAGCACGATCCCGAGCCGGATCCCGCCGAGCTCTGGACCGACGTTTACCGCTGAACGCGCGCAAGCTTTCGTTTGGAGAAGATATGCCAATTCAAGTGCTGATGCCCGCGCTGTCGCCCACGATGGAGAAGGGCAACCTCGCCAAATGGCTGAAGAAAGAGGGCGAGCCGATCAAGTCCGGCGACGTCATCGCCGAGATCGAGACCGATAAGGCGACCATGGAGGTCGAGGCGACCGACGAAGGCACGCTCGGCAAGATCCTGATCCCCGAAGGCACCGCCGACGTTGCGGTGAACACGCCGATCGCCACGATTCTCGCCGACGGCGAGAGCGCCGCCGATCTCGGCAAGGCGTCCGCGCCGGCCAAGCAGGAGAAAGCCGCGGAGTCAGCGCCGCCCGCTGCGGCCGAGGCGCCGCAGCCGAAGGCCGCGCCGGCCGCCCCGCAGGCCGTTGCCGAGCCGGATCCGGAAGTGCCCGCCGGCACCGAGATGGTGACGCAGACCATCCGCGAAGCGCTGCGCGACGCCATGGCCGAAGAGATGCGCCGCGACGCCGATGTGTTCGTCATGGGCGAAGAGGTCGCCGAATATCAGGGCGCCTATAAGGTCACGCAAGGGTTGCTCCAGGAGTTCGGCGCCAAGCGTGTCATCGACACCCCGATCACCGAGCACGGCTTTGCCGGCGTCGGCGTCGGCGCCGCGATGACCGGCCTGAAGCCGATCGTCGAATTCATGACCTTCAACTTCGCCATGCAGGCGATCGACCAGATCATCAACTCCGCGGCCAAGACGCTCTACATGTCCGGCGGTCAGATGGGGTGCTCGATCGTATTCCGCGGGCCGAACGGCGCCGCTGCGCGCGTCGCTGCCCAGCACAGCCAGGATTACTCGTCCTGGTACTCGCACATTCCGGGCCTCAAGGTGGTCGCGCCGTATTCGGCGGCGGATGCCAAGGGCCTTCTGAAGGCTGCGATCCGTGATCCCAATCCGGTGATCTTCCTCGAGAATGAGGTGCTCTACGGTCACACCGGCGAAGTGCCCAAGCTCGACGATTTCGTGATTCCGATCGGCAAGGCGCGCATCGTTCGTTCCGGCGGCCACGTCACCATCATCTCCTGGTCGAACGGCATGACCTATGCGCTCAAGGCCGCCGACGAGCTCGCCAGGGACGGCATCGAGGCCGAGGTGATCGACCTGCGCACGCTGCGGCCGATGGACACCGAGACCATCGTCAACTCGGTCAAGAAGACCGGCCGTGCGGTGACGGTGGAGGAGGGCTGGGCGCAGAGCGGCGTCGGCGCCGAGATTGCCGCGCGCATCATGGAGAAGGCCTTCGATTATCTCGATGCGCCGGTCGCGCGCGTCTCCGGCAAGGACGTGCCGATGCCCTATGCCGCGAACCTGGAGAAGCTCGCACTGCCTTCGGCGGCGGAAGTCGTCGAGGCCGCCAAAGCCGTCTGCTACAGGTAGATCATGGCGGGCCCCAAGGAGCAGCCACTTCCGCCCGACGTCATGTCCCGCGACGACGCGGTCGAGATCCTGCGCGTGTTCGTGCTGGACGGCGGGCTGTCGATGGCGTTCCAGCGCGCCTTCGAGGAGCCCGACATGTGGGGCCTCCTGCTCGTCGATCTCGCCCGTCATGCCGCGCGCGCCTATGCGCGCGAGAGCGAATATACCGAGGAGGACGCCCTGAACCGGATCCTCGACATGTTCCAGGCCGAGATCGAGCGTCCCACCGACACCGGTACCACGACGCCGCGCGGCAAGGGACACTGACCATGGCGATCGAGTCCTATCATTACGATTTCATGCTGGAAGCGATCCGCGAGGCGGAGGCCTCGATCGCGCAAGGCGGGCTGCCGATCGGTGCCGTGCTGACGCGCGACAACAAGATCATCGCCCGTGGCCACAACAACCGCGTGCAGGAGAACAACCCGATCCTGCACGGCGAGATGAGCTGCCTGCGCGAAGCGGGTGCGATCTCGTTCCACGACACCGTCATGTACACCACATTGTCGCCATGCTCGATGTGCGCGGGCGCGCTCGGGCTGTTCAAGGTCAAGCTGGTGGTGATCGGGGAATCCGTCACCTTCGAGGGCTCCAAGGACATCCTCGACAAGTTCGGCATTCCCTGGATCGACCTTGCCGACGACCGCTCCATCACGATGATGAAGAATTGGCGTTCCATCCCTGCCAATGAGCGCCTGTGGCAGGGCGACATCGGCAACTAAACCTGGTCCGTTCGTCTTCGCTGTCGAAAGACGACGTTTTGCAAAGTTCTGCTTGAGGTCAGCATGCCCATCAACATCCTGATGCCCGCTCTCTCGCCGACGATGGAGAAGGGCAACCTCGCCAAGTGGCTGAAGAAGGAAGGCGACAAGGTCAAATCCGGCGACGTCATCGCCGAGATCGAGACCGACAAGGCGACCATGGAGGTCGAGGCCATCGACGAGGGCACGATCGCCAGGATCCTGGTGCCCGAGGGGACGCAGGACGTCCCGGTCAACGACGTCATTGCGGTGCTGGCCGGCGAAGGCGAGGACGTGAAGGCCGCAGGCAGCGCCAAGCCCAGCGCTTCGGCTGCGCCGCCGAAGGCTGCCGAGGCTCCCGCTGCTGCCCCGGCGCCCGCGCCCACGCCTGCCGCGCCCAAGGCCGCGCCGCCGCCCGCGGCTGCACCCGCGCCGCAGCCCGCAACTCCGGCCGCGCAGGCCAATGGTCATGGGGGCCGTGTGTTCTCGTCGCCGCTGGCGCGGCGTCTCGCCAAGGAAGCCGGCATCGATGTCGGCATGGTCACCGGCACCGGACCGCATGGCCGCGTGGTCGCGCGCGACGTCGAGCAGGCCAAGTCCGGCAAGGGTCTGAAAGCGCCCGCCACGGCACCGTCAGGCGCGCCCGCGATCGCGCCGACCATGTCGGACAAGCAGATCCTGTCGCTGTTCGAGCCCGGTTCCTACGACATCGTGCCGCATGACGGCATGCGCCGGACCATCGCGCAGCGCCTGACCGCGTCGATCCAGAACGTCCCGCACTTCTATCTCACCATCGACTGCGATATCGGCAAGCTGCTCACTGCCCGCGAGGAGATCAACGCCGCAGCGCCGAAGGACAAGGAGAAGAAGCCGCTCTACAAGATCTCGGTCAACGACTTCGTCATCAAGGCGATGGCGGTGGCGCTGCAGAAGATCCCGAACTGCAACGTGAGCTGGACCGAAAGCGGCATGGTCAAGCACCACCATTCCGACGTCGGCGTTGCGGTCGCGATGCCGGGCGGCCTGATCACGCCGATCATCCGCAAAGCCGAGACCAAGACGCTCTCCACCATCTCCAACGAGATGAAGGATTTTGCCGCGCGCGCACGTTCCCGCAAATTGAAGCCCGAGGAATATCAGGGCGGCACAACGGCCGTCTCCAACCTCGGCATGTACGGCATCAGCCATTTCACCGCCGTGATCAATCCGCCGCATGCGACCATCCTCGCGGTCGGCACCAGCGAGGAACGTCCCGTGGTGCGCGGCGGCAAGATCGAGATCGCGCACATGATGAGCGTGACCCTGTCCTGCGATCACCGCGCCATCGACGGCGCGCTCGGCGCCGAGCTGATCGGCGCATTCAAGCAGTTGATCGAAAACCCCGTGATGATGATGGTCTGACGCGGCGAATTTGCGTCGTCGTTGCGAGCGAAGCGAAGCAATCCAGGACGTGACCGGCAGACTGGATTGCTTCGTCGCAAGAGCTCCTCGCAATGACGAGCCGTAACATTCGAGCCGGTTGAACGATGGGAACGAGCATACAGCATGGCCGACACATCCTTCGACGTCATCATCATCGGATCCGGTCCAGGCGGTTACGTCACCGCGATCCGAGCCGCGCAGCTCGGCTTCAGGACGGCGATCGTCGAAAAATCCTATCTCGGCGGCATCTGCCTTAACTGGGGCTGCATCCCGACCAAGGCGCTGCTGCGCTCGGCCGAGATCTACCACTACATGCAGCACGCCAAGGATTACGGCCTCTTGGCGGAGAAGGTCTCGTTCGATCCGAAGGCCGTGGTGCAGCGCTCGCGCGGCGTCTCCAAGCGGCTGAACGACGGCGTCGGCTTCCTGATGAAGAAGAACAAGGTCAGCGTGATCTGGGGCGCTGCGTCGATCGACGCGCCGGGCAAGGTCACGGTGAAGAAGTCCGACGTCGAGGCGCCCAAGGGATCGCTGGGCGAGGGGACCTATCAGGCCAAGCACATCATCGTTGCGACCGGCGCCCGACCGCGCGTGCTGCCCGGCCTCGAGCCCGACAAGAAGCTGATCTGGACCTATTTCGAGGCGATGGTGCCGGAGCGGATGCCGAAATCGCTGCTGGTGGTCGGCTCCGGCGCGATCGGCATCGAGTTCGCCTCGTTCTTCCACACCATGGGCTCCGACGTCACCGTCGTCGAGGTGCTGCCCCAGATCCTGCCCGTCGAGGACGCCGAGATCGCCGGCCTTGCACGCAAGCGCTTCGAGAAGCAGGGCATCAAGATCATGTCCTCGACCAAGGTCACCAAGCTGGAGAAGAGGGCCGACAGCGTCGTCGCCACCATCGACGACGGCAAGGGCAAGCCCGTCACCACCGAGTTCGAGCGCGTGATCTCGGCGGTCGGCGTCGTCGGCAATATCGAGAATCTCGGCCTCGAAAAGCTGGGCGTGAAGACTGACCGCGGCATCATCGTGGTCGACGGCCACGGCAAGACCAATGTTCCCGGCATCTACGCCATCGGCGACGTGGCCGGCCCCCCGATGCTCGCCCATAAGGCCGAGCATGAAGGCGTGATCTGCGTCGAGGCGATCAAGGGCCTCAATCCGCACCCCATGGACAAGAACATGATCCCGGGCTGCACCTATTGCCATCCGCAGGTCGCGTCCGTCGGCTTGACGGAAGCCCGGGCGAAAGAGAATGGCCGTGAGATCCGCGTCGGCCGCTTCCCCTTCGTCGGCAACGGCAAGGCCATCGCGCTCGGAGAGGACCAGGGCCTCGTCAAGGTGATTTTCGACAAGAAGACTGGTCAGCTCCTCGGCGCCCACATGGTCGGCGCGGAGGTCACCGAGTTGATCCAGGGCTACGTCGTCGCCATGAACCTGGAGACCACCGAAGAGGAGCTGATGCACACGGTCTTCCCGCATCCGACCCTGTCGGAGATGATGAAGGAAGCCGTGCTGGATGCATATGGAAGGGTGTTGAATATTTGATCGGCGAGTGCGCTGCCGCCATCGTCATTGCGAGCGAAGCGAAGCAATCCAGACTGTCTCTGCGGAAAGAATCTGGATTGCTTCGCTTCGCTCGCAATGACGAGCAGAGAGACCTGTTTGCAAGACGAGAAGGAAATCCCCCCATGCACGACAACGACAACCTCACCATCGAACGTCCGACCTTCGTCACCCATCTCGAATGCGCGATGGAAGGCGATCGTTACGCCGCCGACCAGGTCCACAACCTCTCCAAGGCCGGAAAGCCGCTTCTTGTCCGCTACGACCTCGCCGGCGTGAAGAAGGCGCTGACCAAGGACGCACTCGCACAGCGTCCCGGCGACATGTGGCGCTATCGCGAGCTGCTGCCGGTGCGCAAATGCAAGGACATCGTCTCGCTCGGCGAAGTCACGACGCCGCTGATCCGGCTGCCGAAGCTCGGCGCAAAGCTCGGCGGCGGCGAGATCATCGTGAAGGACGAGGGGCGGCTGCCGACCGGCTCGTTCAAGGCGCGTGGGCTGGTGATGGCGGTGTCGATGGGCAAGGCGCTCGGCATCAAGCACATGGCGATGCCGACCAACGGCAATGCCGGCGCGGCGCTGGCGGCCTACGCGACGTCCTGCGGCATCAAGACCACGATCTTCTGTCCGGCCGATACGCCGGAGGTGAATGTCAGCGAAATTGAGCTGCAGGGCGCAACCGTTTACCGCGTCAACGGCTATATCGACGATTGCGGCAAGATCGTCGGCGAGGGCAAGGCAAAGGTCGGCTGGTTCGATACCTCGACCTTGAAGGAGCCGTACCGCATCGAGGGCAAGAAGACGATGGGCCTCGAGCTCGCCGAACAACTCGGCTGGGACGTGCCCGACGTGATCTTCTATCCGACCGGCGGCGGCACTGGCCTGATTGGCATGTGGAAGGCGTTCGACGAGCTCGAGAAGATCGGCTTCATCGGCTCGAAGCGCCCGCGCATGGTCGCGGTGCAGGCCTCGGGCTGCGCGCCGATGGTGCGCGCCTATGACGCCGGCACCGAGCACGCCACGCGCTGGGAAGATGCCCACACCATTGCGTCGGGCATCCGCGTGCCGCAGGCGATCGGCGATTTCCTGATCCTGCGTGCGGTGCGCGAGAGCAAGGGCTTTGCCATCGCGGTTGACGACGACAAGATCTCGGCTGCGCTGAACGAGGTCGCGCGCGAGGAGGGACTGCTGTTGTGCCCCGAGGGTGCCGCCACCTATGCTGCCTACAAGGAGAGCCTCGCCGACGGCCGCGTCTCGAAGGGTGATCGCGTCATGCTGTTCAACTGCGCAACCGGCCTGAAATACCCGCTGCCGCCGGTCACCCGCACGCTCGACCGCCACAAGCCGATCGACTATTCGCAGTTCTAGCGCGGCAACCCGCCACGGACGATTCCTCTTCCCGTACGCGGGAAGAGCAAAAAACAATATCGACATCGCTGGGGAGAAGACAATGACGAAGACCGTTTGGGCTGCGCTGTTTGCTATTCTCGCGTTCACCGGCGCCGCGCGCGCCGATGATTTTCCATCCCATCCCATCACCATCATCGTGCCATTCGCGGCCGGCGGGCCGTCGGATGCGATGGCGCGGGTGCTCGCTGAGCGCATGCGCGTTTCACTTGGCCAGCCCGTGGTGATCGAGAATGTCACCGGCGCGGGCGGCTCGATCGGCGTCGGCCGCGCCGTGCAGTCGCCGCCGGATGGCTACACCATCTCGTTCGGCCATCTCGGCACTCACGTTGCCAACGGTGCCGTCTACAAGCTCAAATACGACCTGGTCGCCGATCTCGAGCCGGTAGTGCTGCTGCCGAGCAATCCGATGATCATCGTCAGCAAGAACGCGGTGCCCGCGACCTCGCTCAAGGAGCTCATCGAGTGGCTGAAATCGCGCACCTCGCCGCCGACCGCAGGCACCGCGGGCGCGGGCTCCGGCAGCCACATCGCCGGCGTCTATCTCGAGAACGTCTCCGGGATCAAGCTGCAATACGTGCCGTATCGCGGCACCGCGCCCGCGCTGAACGACCTCATCGCCGGCCAGATCGACCTCATCGTCGACCAGACCTCCAACTCGATCAACCAGGTTCGCGCCGGCACCATCCGCGCCTACGCCATCACCGACGACAAGCGCCTGGCCTCGGCGCCCAACATTCCGACCGCGGAGGAGGCGGGCCTCAAGGGCTTCAAAATGACACTATGGTCCGGCATGTGGGTGCCGAAGGGGACTCCCAAAGAGATCGTGACCAAGCTCAACGCCGCGGCCGTGGAGGCGCTGAATGATCCGGCGGTGAGGAAGCAGCTCGAAAGCCAGGGGCTGGAGATGACACCCAAGGATCAGCTCACGCCCGAAGCGCTTGGCACCCGTCAGAAGGCCGAGATCGCCAAATGGTGGCCCATGATCAAGGCGGCGAACATCAAGGTGGATTGAAGCGGGCGGCGCACGCCTCGCGGTGTGTCGTCAGGTTCGGCGGCTCTTTCTGAGCGGGCCGCGAACGGGAGGCCGTCTCGCGGGAAACACTCGCGAGAAGCGGGATTGATCCCGGTCGCTGTCACCGTCGCGCCTGCCGTCCGCCGGGCGCTCACTGCATGGTTTCGTGCCCTGCCGCCAGCGCGCGGTCCAGGCATTGCATCAGATCCGAGGCAGCGAACGGCTTGCCGAGAAAACAGATTGCCCCGGCCTTGAGCGCACGCACGCGTACGCTCTCATCCGGGAAGGCCGTGATGAAGATGAACGGCGTTGCCGAACCATGCGCGCGCATCTGCGTCAACAGATCGATTCCGGTCATCAGCGGCATCTGCACGTCGGCGATCACGCACGAGGTGTCATTCGAATGGGTCGACCTCAGGAACTCCTCGGCCGAGGCGAACGTGTGGACGATGTATCCGCGCGATTCCAGGAGATTGTTGATCGCAGCCCGTACATAGGGGTCGTCGTCAAGCACCGAAATGACCGAAGCCACTGACAAGACGTCCGCTCCTCACCCGGGATTACGCTTGCCGTCGCCACGGCTACACATAAACCGGCAAGGTGGACCTGCCAGCCACGATTGGAAACTCATACTTAGGTTTGTGCGTCGGGCTTGTTGGGCCCGATCCCGAGCGCCTCGCTCATCCGCACCAGATCGGCCAGCGACTTCGCGCCCATTTTCCGCATGATCTGGCCGCGATAGATCTTGACGGTGATTTCCGCCAATCCGAGCTGGGCGGCCACTTGCTTGTTCATCAGGCCGGCCGTGACCAGTGACAACACGTCTCGCTCCCGCGCGGACAGTGACTCGAAGCGTGATCTCACGGTCGAGACCGTCCTGTTGAGGTCGCGGCGCTTGCGGTCTCGCTCGATCGCGGCCTGGACTGCGTCCAGGATGTCCTGGTCGCGGACCGGCTTGGTCAGGAAGTCGATCGCGCCGCTCTTCATGGCCCGTACCGTCATGGGAATATCACCGTGACCGGTAATGAAGATGATAGGCGTGTGGATATTCGCCTTGGCAAGATCCGACTGCAGGTCAAGGCCGCTGGCTCCGGGCAGGCGGATGTCGAGCACCAGGCAACTGGGGACTTCCGGCGGCTTGGCCTGGAGGAGCTGCGGTGCCGAGCCGAATGCTTCGACCTTGAGGCCGACCGACTCGAACAGATTGGTGAGCGCACGGCGCATGGACGCGTCGTCGTCGACGATGAAGACGACTGGCTGATCACCGTCCTCCTGCGGCGGCGAAAGCTCCGCGCGCTCGGTCACGATGTTTCCTCCCGATGGAAGGGCAAGGTGATCTGAAAAGTCGCGCCGCGCTCCTGGTTGGGTGCGGCGAAAAGCCGTCCGCCATGGGCCTCGATGATGGATCGACAGATCGACAGTCCCATGCCCATGCCCGAGGACTTCGTGGTGAAGAAGGGCATGAATAGGCGGTCTATCGCCTGTTCACTGATGCCGACCCCGCAGTCGGAAACGCTCACCAGCACCGCGCCATCGCCGCTCGCCGCCGAACGGATCGCCAGTTCGCGCGGGCGATCATGGACGTCTTCCATGGCCTCGATCCCGTTCATGATCAGGTTGATCAGGACCTGTTGCAACTGGATTCGATCGCCGAAAATTTTCGGCAGTGCCGACGACAGCTCCATTCGCACCGACACGGCGTGGCTGGCCATCTCTCGCTGAACGAGCGCGACGGCCTCCCGCACGACCACGCTGGCGTCGAGCGGAACCATCTCGATGTCGGACCGCTTGGCGAGCGCCCGAACGCGACGGATCACGTCGCTGGCACGCGTGCCGTCCTCGATGATCCACTCCACGGAGCGGCGGGCCGCTGTGAGATCGGGCGGACTGCGCTGCAGCCAGGCGAGGCAGGCGTCGGCGTTTGCGATCACGGCGGCGAGCGGCTGATTGATTTCGTGGGCAATGGACGCGGTCAGCTCACCCAGGGTCGTGACACGCGTCACATGGGCGAGCTCGGCCTGGGCCTTGCGCAGCGCGTCTTCGGCCTGATTGGCCCGGATGGCCGCGGTTACGTCGGTGCAGACGCCACGATAGCCCAGAAAAGCGCCGTCGGCGTCGAAGAACGGCTTGCCGCTGGTTCGGACGTAGATCGGCTGCCCGTTGCGATCCTTGCTGCGATACACCAGGTCGCGGAACGGGACGTGGGCGTCGAGCGCCGCCCGATGTTGTCGCCATTTCTCGGGTTCGAGATCGGCATCAGGAGCGATGTCCCAACGCGTGAGTCCGATCAGGCCGGCGGGGGCGGTGATGGTATCGGAGTGCTCCGATATCTGGGTGACGCGATGGTCTGGCCCGGTTTCCCAGAACCAGTCCGAGGCGGTTTCGGCATAGTCGCGGAAGCGCTGCTCGCTCGCACGCAGCCTGCGCTCCGCTTCCTTGGCCGCCGTGATGTCGGTCACGGATCCGACGAACTCCACGCAACCGCTGGAATCTCGCATGGCCCGGGCCACCGCTCGGACGTACTTGATCGAGCCGTCGGGCATCAGGAGTCGGTATTCGTGATCGTAGTCCTTTCCCTCTCGGGCGGCCCGACCCGTCGTCTGTTGCACCGCGAGCCGGTCGTCCGGATGGATCCGCTGGAGCATGAACGGGATCTTTGGCCTGGTTTCCTCGTCGCACTGGAAGATGCGATAGGTCTCCTTGGACCAGGTGATCTCGCGGGTCGCGGCCTTCCAGCCGAAACTGCCGGTGTGGCTCAGTTCCTGCGCCTGGGCGAGATAAGCCTCGCTCTGTCGCAGCGCATTCTCCGCTTCCTTGCGCTCGGTGATGTTCTCGCAGGCGACCAGGACGATTGGTCCGCCGTCGGCCCGCAGCATGGACTTGGCATTCTCGCGCACCCATAGCACCGAGCCGTCCTTGCGTATCTTCCGGATCTCCCAGGTGTGGGACTGATCGACGGTCTCGAGGCACAGCGCGACACACGCGCGGACGAAGTCGCGATCTTGCTCGAAGAAGACATCCAGCACCGATCGGCCGATCAGTTCCGCGGCAGTGTAGCCCAGTTGCGCGGCGCCGAACGTGTTCACGTTGATCACGGTTCCGGCCGGATCGACCATGAAGTACATGACTGGAGTGTGCTCGAAGACTTGCTGCCACTGCTTGACCGTCTCGAGCAAGTCGGCGCCATCGGGCTCGTTGCGCGGCTTGGCGGCGACGGTTTGCCTTACGCAACCGGCGAGGAATTGCGCGGCTGACTTCCCGAACGTCGCTGCCCGGCCAGGCTTCATCGCAGATGCTCACGGCGCTCTCGCCGTGAATGCGAGTAGAGCACGTTGCCGCGAGAGGAGCAATTCCGGCCGTTCGCCTCTGAATCGAACGCTGCCGCCCTGTCCGGCGCGGCGCATCAAGTACGCCATGCCAGCAAGCTCTTCACGGTGACCGTGCAGCCGGAGCGCCGTGCGCCGTCTCGTTGAAAATGAGCCAGCGCGGGAGCCCCCGGGCGAGTACGGGACAAACCTAGGTATAGCTCCTCCATTCCTAGTCATATCGGTCATTTACCTCCGTACAATTGAGCGTCGCGTGCCCGGGGGAATAGCCTCATGACTAATCGGGAGTGTCCCGAATGAGGTCGAAGGGAACGAACTGGCAAAGCGCGAGCAACGGAGGGAGACAACAATGTGCGAGACATCGGTACTTCCTGAGCGTGGCCCATCCGAGTCCGAACGTTGCTCTTCGGTCAATGGCTGTGCGGTGTGTGGCGGCAAGTTTGGTCTGATCCGCCACTATTCCTGGCGCACCGCGCTCTGCTCCAAGAAGTGTGTCGATCGCTTCCGCACGCGCCGCGAACGCGACCGCCGGTGGTTGTTCCGCGCTCAGGTCGCGTGAGGCCGAATTGGAGAGCTGACATCGTTCCGAGGGTCTGATCCGGGAGCCCGTACATTGAACCGTTCATGCAAGCTGCTGTGCTCGATGGTTCTCCTCGGCTCGACTGCGACGGTCCAGGCACAGGAGACGGAACACGGTGCCGTACATCGCCAGCACCCGCTCCAGGACCAGGCGCTGCACGAAAAATTCTATTCGACCTGGCACATGCCGGACAATCCGGGCCTCAGTTGTTGCAACAGTGCTGACTGCTATCCGACCGATATCAAATACATCGACGGTCAGATCTATGCCCGGCGCCGGGAGGACGGCAGATACATTCCGGTCCCACCGCAAAAGGTGGAGCGAAACAGGGACAATCCGGACGGCCGCAACCATCTTTGCGCTCCGCCGCCCGCACTGTCTCCGATGGACAGCGTTTACTGCTTCGCCCTGGGAGGTGCCACATGAGATTCGCTTTCGTGCTGGTGAATGGCCGGACCCCGTTCCGGCAGGCCTGGTGCATGCAGTGCTGCGAGCCGATCAACGGCAGCTATCTCCGCGAGATCTCCACCCGTCTGCCCTACTGCGATTATCAGTGCTACGCGCTGTTCTGCGAGACGCTTGCGAAAGATCGCGTGAGGGCGGCTTCATGAAATTCGTGGTGGTCAATCACGAGCCCCCGTTGTGCGCGGCCACGTGCAGCACCTGCTCGCGGTCTATCCGGTCCGGCTATGTCCGACATGTGCGGACGCAGCGCCGTTACTGCGACTACGATTGCTACCGGCGCGGTGAGCTCGTGACGCTGTTGATGCCGTGGTCGGCGCCTGGGCGCAACGAGCCGGCCGTCGGGAACGTCGAGGTCGCTCGCTTGGTCGAGATGTTCGCGGTCCTGAGTGCCGTCTTTTGCTGGAGTTGCACGACCCACGCCTGGACCTTCGCAAGAACCTTGACCGGCGCATATTTGGCCGGTCGCGATCCGATCACGATGGAAGGAGGTGACACCTAGCCGCGCGACGGCACTCGCGTGGAAGCCGCAGCGACGTAACCTGGCAGGCGCCGTGTCCAGCCCCGGCGACGTCGACTAGGGAGCGGGCGCTGCGGCCGCCACGGGTGCCGTTGCACCGGCCTCGTGCGTGACGACGCGCCGATCGCTCTTGCCGGCGATCGTGCCGCTATCCTCGAAGCGCGCGCGGTAGACCAGCACGTTCTCCATCACGCGCTGGACGTAGTTGCGCGTCTCCGACAGCGGGATGCGCTCGACCCAGTCGACCGGATCGACATTGGGATCCCTGGGATCGCCGCGCGCCTGCACCCATTCGCGCACGCGGCCGCGGCCGGCATTGTAGCCGGCGAAGGTCATGATCTGGTTGCCGCGGTATTCCGACAAGAGCGCACTGAGCTCGGCCGCGCCCATCTGCGTGTTGTAGACGGGATCGGAGACCATCCTGTCCCAGTCGTAAGTCAGGCCGAAGCGTTTTGCGGTGTCGCGGCCGGCCTCTGGTGTCACCTGCATGAGCCCGACCGCATTGGCCGGCGACTTGTCGCGCTGGTTGAACGAGCTTTCGGTGCGCGCCACCGAATAGATCACGCTGGTCTCGATCGCGGGCGCGACCTGCTTGTGCTCGGGGACGCCGATGGTCGGAAAGGCGTACTGGTCGAGCGCGAGCCCGCGCGCCAGCGCCGTCTTGCCGACCTCCAGCATCACGCGCGCATCGTTGCGCCGGCCGGCCAGCTCGCCGAGCGCTTCGAGTGCCGCGACGTCGGTGCTCTCCTTGGCGAAATCCTCGGCGTAGTAGAACACGATATCGCGCTCGCCGATGCCGTAGAGCATGTCGGCGGCGCGCACGCGCTCGTCCGCCGGCGGCGTATCGGCGGCGACCAGCACGGGCGCGGGCGGACGCAGCTCGATCCGGTCGAGGCCGAGCTTTGCGCGGGCGAGCTGGCCGTAATAGGCGGTCTGATAGCGCGCCGCAGCCCGATAGCTCATGCGCGCATCGGCCATTGCGCCCATGGCTTCGGCGGCGCGTCCGCGCCAGTAATGGGCCCGCGACAGCGCGATCGGATTGGCCGAGCCCTCGTCGATTGCGGCGAAGTGCATCATCGCCGTCTTGGGATCGTCGAGAAAGCGCAGCGCGATCCAGCCGCACATGAAGTGATAGTCGACGCGATAGACTTCCTTTTCCGGCACCGCGGCGGTGCGCACCACGTCATAGGCGGTCTTGAACTTGCCCTGGTCGAGCAGCTTGCGCGCGAGCAGACGACGCTCGCGCCACCAGGCATCCGTGTCCTGAGCCGCCATGGTGTCGGGCGCGGCGGCCAGGATGAGCTCGGCGGCGTCGTCGACGCGGTCCTTCTGCAGGTGCCATTGCGCGCGGCACAGCACGTAGCCGAGATCGCGGCGGGCGTCAGCGGGGACGTCATCGAGATCGTCCTTGGCCTTGCTCGCCTTGCCGGTGACCGCGGCGCAGGCCTTCACGATCGCGAGCGCATCCTCGCCGAGCCGTTTGGCCGCGCGCCTCGCGCCCGCATAATCCTTGACGCCGAGGCGCTTGTCCATGCGCGCGCGGTGATCGTCGGCGGACAGAAGATCGTGAAAAACTTCGTAGGAATCCTCTTCGCTGCGCTCGGACAGTTCGTCGGCGCGCCAGGCTTCGCGCACGAGCCGGGCGGCCCTGTCGGTCTTGCCGTCAGCGAGCAGGACGCGGGCGAGCGCAAACTTGCCCTTGGCGCTGGTCGGCCGGTCCATCGTGAACTTGTGCACGGTGGCGGCGTCGGCCTTTTCCTGCCACAGCCGCGCCTCGGCGCGCCGGCGGAGCAGGGCACTGCTCGGCCAGTCCGGATTGGCGGCGAGGAAGGCGGCGTAGCGCTTGAAATTCGCCGTGCTATCGGAATGGCGCAGCATGTACCAGTCGGCGAGCTTCTGTCCGGCAGGATCAGCGATGCGGTCGCGCGCCGCGCTCGCGTCACCCGTCCTGCCCTTGCGCGCGAGATCGATGGCGTCCTTCAGCGCGGCGAGGTCGCCGGTCAGCGGCGGCGGTGCCGGCTTGTCCGAGGGCTGGTCGACCGTCTTCTTCGATCTGCGCTTGGCCTCGGCGTGCTTGCCGTGCCGCGCCTTGCCGGTGGAGGCATGGCGGTGCTTGCCGGCCTTTGCCTCGTGCGTCTTCTTCGGAGCGGATGATTTGTGACTGCTCTTCGCCGCCAGTTCGGTGGGAAGGAGGGCCACCGCGGCCACGGCAACGACACACGCGAGCGAGCGTAGGCACTGGTTCATTGGATGGTCCCCCTGCGAAACCACTACAAACCAAGGTCCGCGACGACATGCGGCTTGAGAATCAAAGCACCGAACGATGCCGAGGCATCGTCGCGCATCCGATACGCTGTCGCAACAATGCGGCAAAATACGGATGCGATGAGGGAACTTCCGCAAAGGAGAAAAGGGCAGCCTGTTTAACCTTTTGTTAGCATGCGGACCCGCGCGGCGGTTGCGCATGGTGCAGGGCGCCCAAGAGGCCAGATTGCGCGTGTTCCCGCAACCAGTCCGGTGTATGGAGTTCCCTCGCTTCGTCCTTTAGCCCTTTGCCTCCGCACCCCATGCCGATTTTCAACCAGTCGATCCGGCGCAAGATCGTCGGTATCGCCCTCGGATTGATCGTCCTGATGCTGGTCACCTCGATCCTGTCGATGGTGATGTCCAGCCAGGTCGGCGTCCTGCTCGACGAGCTGACCAACCGCTATATCCCGGCCTACAGCCATCTGGCGCGTGCCAACATTCACTCGCTGGAGCGAGGCCTGGCGCTGCGGCGGATGGTCATGACCCGGATGGAGGCGCCGTCGGACGAGGAGGCGTATGCGGCGCGCCTTCGCGAATTCGAGGAATCGGACCGCAAGATCGAGGAGGACGCCGAGGCCTCGCGCAAGCTGATCAACGCGATCATCGACGATCCCAGGACGTATTCCGACAATGCCGCGCTGGGACGGATCGATATCCGCATCGAGACCGCCGTCGTCGAGCTGCGCCGCGACCTGAGCGAGGACCATGCGAAGCTCCTCAAGCAGGTCGACGCCAGGCGGATGACCGAGGCCCGCGGCACGCTGGAACACATCGACGTGCTGCGCGACCAGTTCAACCGGAAGGTCGATGCGATCCGGTCCGACATGCTGACGCAGGTCTTCTTCTCGACGTCGCAGGTGGTCGGCCGCCAGCATCAGGCGATCATCATTTCGGGTGTCGTGACGCTACTCGCGGCGATCGTCGGATTTGCCTTTGCGCTGCTGGTGTCCAGCGGCATCACGCGTCCGGTACGGCTGTTGCTCGCCGGCACCCGCGAGGTCGAGGCGGGCCGGTTCGACAAGCCCATCACCGTCTCGACGCAGGACGAGATCGGCGAGCTCGCCGCGGCCTTCAACCGCATGATCGAGCAGTTGCGGCACAACGAGCGCATCCGCGAGACCTTTGGCCGCTACATCGATCCCAAGGTGGTGCAGGGGTTGATCGACCGGCCGGAGGTCGCGATCGACGGTGAGCGCCGGGTGATGACCATCATGTTCTGCGACATGAGCGGCTTCACCTCGATGAGCGAGGGCATGACCCCGCGCGGCCTCGTCAAGGTGATGAACCACTATTTCACCGTGATGTCCGCACCCGTCAGGAACAATCGCGGCGTCATCGACAAATACATCGGCGACGCCATCATGTCCTATTGGGGGCCGCCCTTCATCGAAGAGGACGAGCAGGCGCTGCTCGCCGGGCTTGCCGCCGTCGAGATGGTCGACCAGGTGCCCGCGCTGCAGAAGCAGCTGCCCGATCTGCTCGGTATCCGCGCCATGCCCGCACTGTGCGATCTGCGGATCGGCATCGCCACCGGCGAGGTCCTGACCGGCAGCATCGGCTCCGAGCTGATGATGAGCTTCACCGTGATGGGCGACGCCGTGAACCTCGCCTCGCGGCTGGAGGCCGTCAACAAGATCTACGGCACCCGCATCCTGATCTCGCAGGCGACTGCGGATGCGATTGGCTCGCAGCTCGAACTGCGTGAGATCGATCGCCTCGCGGTCGCGGGCCAAAGCGCGCCGCAGGCGATTTTCGAGGTGATGGCGAGACCGGGCGCGCTCACCGATGCGCAAGCGTGCCTGCGCACATACTACGTCGAAGGTCTCGCCGCCTATCGTGCCCGGCGCTTCGATGACGCCCGCGCCGCCTTCAACGCGGCGCTCGAGGCGGTCCCCGGCGACGGCCCTTCGCGCACGATGCTCGACCGCATCGCGCAGTTCGCGGCCGATCCGCCGCAGGCCGGCTGGGACGGCGCCTGGCGGCTGGAGCAGAAATAGGCTGCCGCGGAAAAATTGATGCTACCCGATAACGATGTTCGCCGTGACCTATTTCGCGGGTTTAGGTTTGGTGTCCTTGTGGCGTTTGATGGGGACACGCCGATGACAGAACTTCAGGACAGGCTGGAACGGTTCGAGACACTCACCGCCGAATGCGAGCTGATCGCGAAGCTCGCCACCGACAGCACCAAGCGCGAGTTCTATCTGAAACTCGGGGAGCAGTACCGTCAGCTGTCATTGGATATTCGGCAGGCGATCGCGGCCAGGGCCGCGGCCTGAGGCCGGCTGCAATCCGTTCTTAACTTCTGGCGCGCATTCTAATTCTAGAAGCACGCGGGCGTCGCTGATGGGCGGCGGCCCGTGGTGCGAAGGCCGGGGTTCGCTGCAATGCAGCGCACCTCGCGCGTGTCGTTTTGCCAGGCCTGACAGGGCAATCCCATGCGCCTCGTTGCAGTGATCTTGTTCGCGCTCATGACGGCGGCCTGCGATCAGGAGCAGGACATCACCGGCTCGACGATGTCGAGCTGTCCGATGCGAAACTACAGCTACAATCCACGCGACATGAACCAGTGCGTCAGCGCCTGCAAATCGTGCGATCGCGGCAACACCGTCACCTGCACAACCTCCTGCACACTCAAGGGGGCTCGCTGAGTTCCTGATTCTTGTGAAGGTCGATGGCGGCGCGCGCAAACCCGCTGGCGCATCAAGGCAGGAGGCTGGCGGTGCTCGGGCACCGGAACGATTCACATGGATTGATCATTGGAAGGACTGGGCAGGACGCGGAGTCCGATGAAATGGGTATGCTCGATCCCGGCCGGTTCCTGGTGTCGTGCTCGCATTGCGATGCCTGGCCGATGGCCGCCAACGTGAAACGTTCGAGCTGGTCGGCATCCCCGCACGAGGTCCGCTTCATCTGCGCGCGCTGCCGCCACGAAGAGACCGCGATCGTCTCGGCCTCCGGCGAACTGACGCCGATCAGGCGCATCGACATTCCGCCGCGCGATGTCGCCGTCGCCTGGGCTCAGGCCCAGCGCCCGCGGGGACGGACGTAGGCGGCGCGCGCGCCATCCATTCGCGAATGACTGCGCGTCGCATCTTCGACTTCGACATTTGAGCGTCTCCAAGGGGGCGGACCAAGGCAGGATCGAGCCATGCCACTGCTCCTGCCTTCCGTGACCGGCAGTGTCTACGCCGCCTCTTGCGAGCAGGGCGCTGCCGCACGCATGTTCGGCGCCTTGCAAGACGACGAAGTCACGCTTCACCGCCGCCGCGCGAAGATCGTCCTTCGCTTGCGGCCTCTGCGCGTCGAGCCAGATCACCAGCACGGCGCGGGGCCCGAGCAAGCCGTCGAGCCAATCCATCGCCGCATCGACGGCGCTTAGCGGCAGTCGTCGCTTCTGCAGGTCCATCATCGATTCCATGCTCTTCGCGCCGACCACGACGATGCGCTGCCCTGGTGAGCAACCTGCGAGCGCGATCATCGGTTCAATGATTCTGTCGCGGACCTCTGAAGTGGACATGAGTTCACCGGTTCGGTTGTTGTGGCCTGGCAGGCAGGCGCAAACTGCGCCTCGAATCTCGCGACCGGCCGATCGCGTTGCGAGAGCTCCACATCGTGGCCGTCCACGAGCTTCGCGGCGCGAGAAATCGCGGAGCCAGCCTGGGGAGTTTGTCCTGCCAAGGCCTGATGGGGTCTGTGATTGTTGTAGTAGAAGAGTTGCTCGAAGAGTTCGTTGGCGATGTGGTCGAGGCTGTCGAAGGTCGATGACATCGTCATCGAGGGTCCGCCAGAAGCGTTCGACCTTGCCATTGGTTTGCGGCCGATAGGGCCTGGTGTAACGGTATTTGATGTCGAGCTCGGGCAGCAGGGCGGCGCCGACTCAGTCGTGCGGTTGCGCCGTTATCGCGGCCAAGTGGGGAGCGTGGCTGGCGTTGTAAAACCGGAGGTTGTGGGTGGCGATCCCAGGAGGGTATCCTGGTAGGTGAGCCCGTGTCTTCTGAGCCACGATTGTGCCGTCCCTGCAACAGTCGGTCCGGATTTGACCCACATCACTGGCGGTTCGCCTCATCGCCGCTTTTTGGCCACACCCGAACATGAATAAAATCACGCTCATGTTTTAAGGGGCAGTGGCTGTCTTCGAAGGCGACGAGAAAATCCCAAGGTCGATTCAAATCTTGGCTCTGATTTTTCGGGTCTGAAAGGGTTGACCGGGGAAACTGGTTGCGATGAACGCAAGGACCGACAAGCAGAGGCTGCCGAGCCGTCACGTGACGGAAGGCCCTGCGCGTGCGCCGCATCGATCCTACTTCTATGCCATGGGTCTGACCACCGAGCAGATCCACCAGCCCTTCGTCGGCGTCGCCTCCTGCTGGAACGAGGCCGCTCCCTGCAACATAGCGCTGATGCGCCAGGCCCAGGCGGTCAAGAAGGGCGTAGCATCGGCCGGCGGCACGCCGCGCGAATTCTGCACCATCACCGTGACCGACGGCATCGCCATGGGCCATGACGGCATGCGCTCCTCGCTGCCGTCGCGCGAATGCATCGCCGATTCCGTCGAGCTGACCGTGCGCGGCCACGCCTATGACGCGCTGGTCGGCCTTGCCGGCTGCGACAAGTCGCTGCCGGGCATGATGATGGCGATGGTTCGCCTCAACGTGCCCTCGATCTTCATCTATGGCGGCTCGATCCTGCCCGGCAATTTCCGCGGGCAGCAGGTCACCGTGCAGGACATGTTCGAGGCCGTCGGCAAGCACTCGGTCGGCGCCATGTCGGACGAGGACCTCGACGAGATCGAGCGCGTTGCCTGCCCCTCGGCGGGCGCCTGCGGCGCACAATTCACCGCCAACACCATGGCGACCGTCTCCGAGGCGATCGGCCTCGCGCTGCCATACTCGGCCGGTGCCCCGGCACCCTACGAAATCCGCGACGCCTTCTGCATGACTGCGGGCGAGAAGGTGATGGACCTGATCGCGTCCAACATCCGGCCGCGCGACATCGTCACCCGCAAGGCGCTCGAGAACGCGGCTGCCGTGGTCGCGGCCTCCGGCGGCTCGACCAATGCTGCGCTGCACCTGCCGGCGATCGCGCACGAGGTCGGCATCAAGTTCGACCTGTTCGATGTTGCCGAAATCTTCAAAAAGACACCATATGTCGCGGATTTGAAGCCGGGCGGCCGTTATGTCGCCAAAGACATGTTTGAAGTAGGTGGCATACCGCTTCTGATGAAGACGCTGCTCGACAACGGCTTCCTGCACGGTGATTGCCTTACCGTCACGGGCCGCACGATCGCCGAAAACCTCAAGAGCGTGAAGTGGAATCCGCACCAGGACGTGGTGCACCCGGCAGACAAGCCCATCACCGTGACAGGCGGTGTGGTCGGTCTGAAGGGCAATTTGGCGCCAGAAGGTGCGATCGTGAAAGTCGCGGGAATGTCCAACCTCAAGTTTACCGGTCCGGCCAGGTGCTTCGACCGGGAGGAGGATGCTTTCGAGGCGGTCCAGAAGCGTACCTATCGCGAAGGCGAAGTCATCGTGATCCGCTACGAGGGCCCCAAGGGCGGCCCCGGCATGCGGGAAATGCTCCAGACCACAGCGGCGCTGACCGGCCAAGGCATGGGCGGCAAGATCGCGCTCATCACCGACGGCCGCTTCTCCGGCGCCACCCGCGGCTTCTGCATCGGCCATGTCGGGCCGGAAGCCGCCGTCGGCGGCCCGATCGGGCTGCTCGAGGACGGCGACGTCATCGAGATCGACGCGGTCGCCGGTACCCTTAACGTAAAATTGAGCGACGCCGAGCTCGCCCAGCGCAAGACCAAATGGAGCGCTCGCGCGACTAACCACACGTCGGGTGCGCTCTGGAAATATGCTCAGCAGGTTGGACCAGCGGTCGGGGGGGCAGTGACCCATCCGGGCGGCGCGCACGAGAAACAGTGCTATGCGGACATCTAGGCGTGCCATAGTTGCGTTTGTGTTGGGGGCGGCTGCGCTGGCCGCGCCGGCGCTCGCCTTCGACGGTGCTCCGGTCAACCCGAAGGACGCGACCATCCCTGTCGTGACCACCTTGCCGGGCGCCGCGGGTGCGGTGCGCACCAAGGTTCCGCCGGCAGTCGCAGGCCAGGAAACCTCGCTCAGCGCACTGCAATATGCCGCGGAGGGTGGCCACCCCATCGCGCAGTGGAAGCTGGGCCGCATGTACGCCAATGGCGACGGCGTCGCCCAGGACGATTTGCGTGCCTTCGAATATTTCAGCCGGATTGCCAACGCGCATGCCGAGGACAGCCCGTCGGCGCCGCAGGCGCAGATCGTGGCCAACGCCTTTGTCGCGCTCGGCCGCTATTATCTGGCCGGCATTCCCAATTCGAAGATCAAGGCCGATCCGGACCGTGCGCGGGAGATGTTCTCCTATGCCGCATCCTATTTCGGCAACGCGGACGCGCAGTATGACCTCGCCCGTCTGTACCTGAAGACCCCGGACGCCTCGCGCGAGGACTTCCGGTACGGTGCGCGCTGGCTCGGCCTGGCCGCACAGAAGGGGCAGCATCAGGCCCAGGCGCTGCTCGGCCAGATGCTGTTCAACGGCGACCGCCTGCCGCGG
>NZ_AJQE01000076.1 GCF_000261685.1 Bradyrhizobium genomosp. I (2014)
GCGCGGCCTGATGTGGCTGACCTTGGCGCGCGACAGCGCCGGTGCCGAGGAGATCTGGATCAAGGAAAGCTACAACCGCGCCTTCGCCAAGGCCTCCGACGACGACCGCGCCATGTGCCTGCAAATGCTGGAGCAATGGGTGCAGGGCCGTAGGGAGTAATCACTCCGCGCAGTCGTTCGGGGGCGATGCTTCGAGCCGCCCCGGAATGACGGCGCTGATGGCTCACGCCGCCTCCAGATCCAGATCCGCCCACACCGGCACGTGGTCCGACGGCTTCTCCCAGCCGCGCACGTAGCTGTCTATGCCGACATTGGCGAGCCGGTCGCTGGCCTGTGGCGACAGCAGCAGATGGTCGATCCGCAGGCCCTGGTTCTTCTGCCAGGCCCCGGCCTGGTAGTCCCAGAAGGTGTAAAGCCCGGGCTCGTCGGTGACGGCGCGCAAGGCGTCGGTCAGGCCGAGGCCGAGCAGGGACTGGAAGCTCTCGCGCGTCTCCGTCTTGAACAGGGCGTCCTCGGTCCAGGCGGCCGGATTGTGCACGTCGCGGGCATGCGGGATGACGTTGAAGTCGCCCGCGAGAATCAGCGGCTCCTCAGCCTTGAGGCGCTCCTTCGAATACTCGAGAAGCCTGGACATCCATTTGAGCTTGTAGGGATATTTGTCGGTCCCGACCGGGTTGCCATTGGGCAGGTAAAGGCAGGCGATGCGCAGCACCCCGCGCTTGAGCGTGACCACGCCCTCGAGGAAGCGGGCATGGCTATCCTCGTCGTCGCCGGCGAGCCCGGACTTGGTCTCGTCGAACCTGAGCTTCGAGAGCAGAGCGACGCCGTTGAACGTCTTCTGCCCATGGGTGACGACGTTGTAGCCCAGCGCCTCGATCTCCAGCCGCGGAAAGGCCTCGTCGACGCATTTGATCTCCTGGAGGCAGACGATGTCGGGCTGGCACTCCTTCAACCAGGTCAGAAGGAGATCAATCCGCTGCCGGACCGAGTTCACGTTCCAGGTGGCTACTCTGATGGACATATCGACAGCTCCACGCGGGGGCCATGGTTAGAACAAACTGCAAACGCGCCCGTCAAGGAGGCCGCAAAATCTCCCACAAAATTAACCCGGCCTAAGCAGGCGGCGGGCCATTGATGGTCAAAAGGTTCCGCGGATGGGATGGCCGGACAAGTCGATGAAGCGAACTGAGCCGCGTGACGGCCTGATCGGTGCGTTCTTGTATTGGCTCGGCGGCTTCGAGATCGAGGACGGCCTGACTGCCGATCTCAGCGAGCGCGAGATCAGTCGCATCCGCGCCAAGCAGATCGACGCGGTGACCCGGCTGATCCCGGTGACGATGGCGGTCACGATGCTGAACGTTGCCATCGTGCTGATCCTGTTCTGGGGCAGGGGCTGGAACGACTTCCTCGCGATCTGGGGTCTGACGCTTGCCGTCACCGCCTCGCTCGCGGTGCGCTCCTGGCAGCGGTCGCATCAGAACCCGCCGCAGGAGGCTTCGCCGCGCGCGGCGCGGCAGATGCTGCGGCAGGCATTCTTCCTCGCCGCGATCTGGGGCGCGCTGCCGCTCGCCCTGTTCAGCCGCACCGAGCCGACCAGCCAGCTCATCCTGGCCTGCCTGATGGTCGGGATGATGTCGGGCGGCGCCTTCACGCTCTCGGCGTTTCCGCGTGCCGGCCTCGTCTATCTCGCCACCATGACCGTCGCCTGCGCCGGGGCGCTGCTGCTATGCGGCACCGGGACGTATCTGGTGACCTCGGTGTTCCTGCTGCTGTTCGCATTCTTCATGGCGCGCAATATCGTCTCGCAGGGCAATCTGTTCCTCGGCAATCTCAAGGCGCGGCTCGAGCTCGAGCGCCAGACCGAGATTATCTCGCTGCTGCTGAAGGACTTTCAGGAGAACGCCAGTGACTGGCTGTGGCAGACCGACGCCGATGGGCATCTGATCGACGTGCCGCAACGCTTCGCGGACGTCGCGCAACTGCCGCTTCCGCTATTGAAGGGATCGTATTTCGCCGACGTGCTCGACATGCTCTGCCCGGAGGACAAGAGCGCAGCCTACGACGTTGTCGGCTTGATGGAGCAGAACGAGCCGTTGCACGAGATGAATCTCAAGGTCGTTGCCGGCGGCGAGGCGCGGCTGTGGTCGCTGACGGCGAAGCCGGCCTATGATCGCGAGGGACAGTTCCTCGGCTATCGCGGCTTCGGGCGCGACGTGACCGAGCGTTGGCGCGCGGAAAAGGCCGAGGCCGAGAGCCGCGCCAAGTCCGACTTCCTGGCGGTGATGAGCCACGAGATCCGCACGCCGATGAACGGCGTGCTCGGGCTTGCCAGCATGCTGCTCGAAACCGAGCTCGATCCGGAACAGCGCGAAGCCGTCACCACGATCCGTGAGTCCGGCGACAATCTCCAGCGGATCCTCAACGACATTCTCGACCTGTCCAAGCTCGAAGCCGGGCGCTTCACCTTCGAGGTGATCGACTTCGCCCCGCAGGCGTTGGTCGAGGCTGTCGCGACCGTTGTTCGCGCGAGCGCCAAGAACATGGGGCTGACGGTCAAGGTCGAGCTCGATCCGAACCTGCCGCCGACGCTGCGCGGCGACGTCGCACGCATCCGCCAGGTGCTGCTCAACCTCGCGTCCAATGCGGTGAAGTTCACCGATGAAGGCGAGGTGACGATTTCGGCCACCTGCCGGGCGCGACGCGATCTGCTGGCGACCGTCGAATGGACGGTGACCGACAGCGGCATCGGCATCGCGCCGGAAAAGCTCGGCCTGCTGTTCAGCGACTTCGCCCAGGCCGATGCCTCGATCAGCCGCCGCTTCGGCGGCACTGGCCTCGGCCTTGCGATCTCACGGCGCATCGTCGAGCAGATGGGCGGCACCATCGGCGTCACCTCGACGCCGGGCGAAGGCTCGACCTTCCGCTTCACGCTGGTGCTGCCCTGGAGCCAGGCGCAGGCGTCCGATGCCACGGCCGAGCGCGACGAGGCAGAGGAGCTGAAAGCCCGCATCGCCGGCCTCGATCGGCCGCTGAGGGTGCTGGTCGCGGAGGACGATGCGGTCAACCGCATGGTCGTGAGCAAGATGCTGGGATCCTTCGACGTCGAGCTGCGCGTCGTCGCCGACGGCGCCGAGGCCGTCGCTGCGGCCTCCGAGGGCAATTATGATGTCGTACTGATGGACGTGCGCATGCCCGATATGGACGGACTTGCCGCCACCCGCGCGATCCGCGCACAAGGCGGGCGCTTCGCAGCCCTGCCGATCGTCGCGCTCACCGCCAACGCCTTCCCCGAGGACGTCAGGATCTGCCGCGAGGCCGGCATGTCGGACTTCCTCGCCAAGCCGCTGCGAAAGCCGCCGCTGGTCGCGGCACTCCTGCGCGCGCTCGACGGGCACACCATGTCGGAGGACGCGCCGCTCCAGCCGGAGCTGATGCCGGTCGATGTCGCGTGGACGGACGAGGAAAGGCAGATAACGGGCGCGTAAGCGCGTCAGACCGAGAAGCTGGTCCCGCAGCCGCAGGACGCGGTCGCATTGGGATTGTTGACGCGGAACGAGGCTCCGATCAGATCGTCGACGAAGTCGACCTGCGATCCCGCCAGGAACGGCTGGGAGGCGGAATCGACCAGCACCACCGCGTTGTCCTGCTCGATCACGAGATCGTCGTCGGTTCGCGCACGGTCGATGTCGAACTTGTACTGGAAACCCGAGCAGCCGCCGCCCTCGACGGAGATGCGCAGCATCGCGCCGGAGCCTTCGCCCTTGAGGATCTCCCCAATCCGGCGTGCGGCCCGGTCGCTGATGGTCACGGCAGTCGTCATCACTGGTCTCCGATCGTCCCGCAGTCACACAGGGGTCTTGCCCAATTCATTTGGTATCCCGCGCCAAGCATAGTTAAGTGCCACCATACGCAGAATCAAATGGATAGGGACTAAATTCGCCGTGTCCGTCGGAATGGCAGCCCCTCGCGCGCCCTATGCCTGCGACCCCGATCGCAGCCGCGGCCGGCTGGTCGCCGAACCCCCGAGCCGGACTCGCAGCCCGTTCCGGCGGGATTGCGACCGGGTGATCCATTCCACCGCGTTTCGTCGGCTGAAGTACAAGACCCAGGTGTTCGTGTTCCATGAGGGGGACCACTATCGCACCCGGCTGACCCATTCGCTGGAGGTGGCGCAGATCGCCCGGGCGCTGGCCCGGCAGCTCGGGCTGGACGAGGACCTCACCGAGACATTGGCGCTCGCCCACGATCTCGGTCATCCGCCGTTCGGGCATGCCGGCGAGCGGGCGTTGGACGCCTGCCTGACGGAATTCGGCGGCTTCGACCACAATGCCCAGACGCTCCGCGTCGTCGCTTCGCTCGAGCACCGCTATCCCGAGTTTGACGGGCTCAACCTGACCTGGGAATCGCTGGAGGGCATCGTCAAGCACAACGGCCCGCTGACCGACCGCAGCGGCGCGCCGGTCGGGCGCTATCGCGAGCACGGCATTCCCGTCGGCATCGCCGACTACATCAAGACCTATGACCTCGAACTATGGAGCTTCGCCTCACTGGAGGCACAGGTCGCCGCGCTCGCCGACGACATCGCCTATGACGCCCACGACATCGACGACGGCCTGCGCGCCGGCCTGTTCCACCTCGACGATCTCAAGGTGATGCCGCTGACCGCGGAGATCATCGCCGGAATCACTGCGCACTATCCCGACCTCGAAGACGTCCGCCGCGGCGCCGAACTGGTGCGCGAGCTGATCTCGCACCTGATCGGTGCGGTATTTGCAGAGGCACAGAAGAACCTCGCGGCCACCAAGCCGCAATCGGCCCAGGATGTGCGCCAGCAGAGCCGGGCGCTGATCGCGTTCCCCGCCGAAGTCGCGGAGGAAGAGGCCGCCATCAAGACCTTCCTGTACCAGCACATGTACCGCCACAAGCGGGTGATGCGGGTGATGGGGGAGGCGGAGCAGATCCTGTTCGACCTGTTCGCAAAATACCGGAAATCCCCCGGCGAGCTGCCGCCGGAATGGCTGCTGGGGGCGGAGGCGGACAATGAAGGCGACCGGGCGCGCCGGATCGGCAATTTCATTGCCGGAATGACGGATCGTTTCGCCCTGACCGAGCACCAGCGGCTTTTTGACTCGACCCCGGATTTGCGTTAGGCGGCGGCCATGCCCGACACATCCTCATCCCTGCATCTGTTCGCCGACGTGCTCGCACGCGTACATGCTGCCTGCCGCGCGCTCGCGGTGGAAGCCAAATGGCCCGAGGGCGTCGATTTCTCGCGCGTGGTGGTCGAGCCGCCGCGCGATGCCTCCCATGGTGACATGGCGACCAACGCCGCCATGGTGCTTGCGAAAGAGGCAAGGGCAAAGCCCCGCGAGCTCGCCGAGCAGATCGCCGAGCGGCTTCGCGCCGACGCGCTGATCGCCAAGGTCGACGTCGCCGGTCCCGGCTTCATCAACCTGACACTGAAGCCAGCCGCCTGGGCCGAGGCGCTGCGGACCGTGTTGCGCGAGGGCGCCGATTATGGCCGCCTGCGCGGCGGCTCCAAGGTCAATGTCGAGTACGTCTCGGCCAATCCAACCGGGCCAATGCATGTCGGGCATTGCCGCGGTGCCGTGTTCGGCGACGCGCTGGCGGGCCTGCTCCAGTTCGCCGGCCACGACGTCACCCGCGAATACTACATCAATGACGCGGGCGCACAGGTCGACGTGCTCGCGCGCTCGGCCTTTCTAAGGTATCGCGAAGCGCTCGGCGAGAACATCGGTGCGATCCCGGAGGGCCTCTATCCCGGTGACTATCTGAAGCCGGTCGGTGCGGCGCTCGCGAAGGAGCATGGCGACAAGCTTCTCGCGATGACCGAGGCGCAATGGCTGCCGACGGTGCGCGCCAAGGCGATCGCGATGATGTTGGACGAGATCAAGGACGATCTCGCCGCCCTCAACATCCGCCACGACGTGTTCTTCTCCGAGCGCTCGCTGATCGAGGGGGGCAACAACAAGGTCGCCGAGACCATCGATTTCCTGCGCGCCAAGGGCGACATCTATGAAGGCCGTTTGCCGCCGCCGAAGGGCGCGCCGGTCGAGGATTGGGAAGACCGCGAGCAACTGCTGTTCAAGGCCACGGCTTACGGCGACGACGTCGATCGTCCGCTGATCAAGTCGGACAATTCCTATACCTACTTCGCCTCCGACATCGCCTATCACAAGAACAAGTTCGACCGCGGCTTCGCCGAGATGATCGACGTCTGGGGCGCCGATCATGGCGGCTACATCAAGCGCATGCAGGCGGCAGTGAAGGCGACGACATCCGGCAAGGGATCGCTCGACGTCAAGATCGTGCAGCTCGTGAAGCTCTTGCGCAACGGCGAGCCGGTGAAAATGTCCAAGCGGAGCGGGGACTTCGTCACCCTGCGTGAAGTGGTGGATGAGGTCGGCCAGGACGCCGTCCGCTTCATGATGCTCTACCGCAAGAACGACGCGGTGCTCGACTTCGACCTTGCCAAGGTCATGGAACAGTCGCGCGACAACCCGGTGTTCTACGTCCAATACGGTCACGCGCGAGGCCACTCGATCTTCCGCAATGCACGGGCCGAAGTGTTCCCGGAACTGCCTGAGGATACCGGCAAGCGGATCGCCTGGCTCGGTGAGTCGGCGGTCGAGCGGCTGTCGGACCCGGTCGAGCTCGATCTTCTCAAGCGCCTCGCAATATATCCGCGCATGGTCGAGGCCGCCGCCACGGCCCACGAGCCGCACCGAATTGCCTTTTATCTCTATGACTTAGCCAGCGAATTTCATGCACTTTGGACGAAGGGGCGTGATTTGCCCTATTTACGCTTCATTATCAATAATGATGCAGATCTTACAAAGGCGCGGCTGGCGATGGTCCAGGGCGTTGTCTCGGTCCTGGCATCGGGCCTCGCCATCCTCGGCGTCCATGCCCCGGACGAGATGCGGTAGTTTGGGGCGAACTGCCTAAGGGTATTGGGGGGTAACCGGCAGAAGCCGGATCGCTTAGATTTGGTTGAAAGCCTTGTGGGTCGAAGGCCGTGCCTTGGTCGAGGGGCGCGCGGCTTTCCCGAAGGGACGCATCATCACGATGGCCGAACGATATCAGGACAGACCGTTTCCCTCCGATGACTTTGGTCGCGGTGGCGATCAGCATGGGAAGGGGGAAAGTGATCCCTTGGCCGAGCTCGCCCGTCTGATCGGACAGACCGATCCGTTTGCAGCACAGGGGCGACCGGCTGCGCGTCCGCCGGCGACGCCCGCCCAGAGCTATCATGAAGACGATTATCGCCGGGACGATGATCAGCAGGACTATGCCGAGCGGGCCCCGCCGCCGGGGCCGCCCTCATGGATGCGCCGCGCCAACGTGCAGCCGCAGCCGGCACCGGCGCCGGAACCCAATTATCCCGTCTCCGTAGCCCCGGTTCATCCGTTGCATCGCTATCCGGCCAACCCCGCCGTGCCCGAGCCTGATGTTTATCGGCCGCAGGCCTATCAGGATCACGGGTATCAAGATCAGGCCGATCAGGATCAGGCCTACCAGCAGCACGGTCAGGCCTACCAGGAGCAGGCCTATCAGGAGCCGTACGCGCAGCCCGATCCGTCGCGCTACGACGATGCGCTCTACGGCCGGCTGGAGACAGGCGCGCAGGACTATCAGCGCGAGCCGGCCTATCCGGATGATCCTTACGCCTACCAAAGCGACTACCCCGAGGACGAACTCGACGAGCCGAAGAAGCAGCGCGGCGGCATGATGACGGTCGCGGCGATCCTGGCGCTTGCCGTGGTCGGCACCGGTGCGGCCTTCGCCTACAAGACCTATATCGGCTCGCCCCGCAGCGGCGAACCGCCGATCATCAAGGCCGACAACACGCCGACCAAAATCGTGCCGGCACCGACGGACTCCGCAGCCAAGGTGCCGGACCGCATGGTCACCGGTGACGGCACCGAGAAGATCGTGCCTCGCGAGGAGGCGCCCGTCGATGTCAATGCCAAGGCGGGCGGTCCCCGAGTCGTATTCCCGCCGCTGAACCAGAATGCGAACCCACCGTCGGTGGCGAGCGT
>NZ_AJQE01000077.1 GCF_000261685.1 Bradyrhizobium genomosp. I (2014)
CCTCGCCAAGCGCGGGTCCGGTCCCGAGCAACGGGACCCTGCCGAGCAATTCGCCGCGCCCGATCCGGACCGTCGCCGTGAAGGGCGACCAGACCGATAGCGCCACGCCGCAATCTGCCGCTGCCGCCAGGTCGACGGCTGCTGCAGCGAAGCCCGTTGCGCCGGCCACGCCGCACAATCCGCCGTCCTCGGCCAATGCCAGCGCCAATCAGCCGATGTCGCTCGCGCCGCAATCGGTTCCGGCGGCCGAACCGCCGCAGCGGATGGCTGCGACCACTCCGACTCAGCTGGCGCCCGCCAGCAGTGGCGGTGGCGGCTATATCGTGCAGGTCTCCTCGCAGCAGAGCGAGGAGAGCGCCGCTGCGTCGTACCGCGTGCTTCAGAGCAAGTATGGCAGCGTGCTCGGCTCCCGCTCGCCGGTGATCAAGCGCGTCGACCTCACCGATAAGGGCAAGGGGATCGTCTACCGTGCCTTCGCTGGGCCCTTTGGCTCGGCGGAGGAGGCGACGCACACCTGCAACAGCCTGAAGTCTGCAGGCTTGTCCGCCTGCTTCGTCCAGAGGAATTAACGGCCGTTTCCTTGACCCCCTCGCGGGGCAGGGTTAATCGGCCGTTATGAGCACGCGGGCCTTCATTACCGGCGTATCCGGAACGGAACTGACCGCCGCCGAGCGGGAGTTTATCCGTGCCGAACGCCCATGGGGCTTCATCCTCTTCAAGCGCAACGTCGCGACACCGGCGCAAGTTGCTGCGCTAGTTGCGGAATTGCGGGCGGTTGCCAATGCGTCCGATGCTCCTGTCCTGATCGATCAGGAAGGCGGACGGGTGCAGCGGCTTGGCCCG
>NZ_AJQE01000078.1 GCF_000261685.1 Bradyrhizobium genomosp. I (2014)
GTATTCTCGAATTTGTACGACACTGATTCGGCGCTCGGGCTGACCGCGGCGCGCCTGAGCGCCCGTCTGATTGCAGCCGATCTTGCCGATCTCGGCATCTCCGTGGATTGCCTGCCGCTGGCTGATGTGCCTGTGCCGGGCGCCGACGCTGTCATTGGAAACCGGGCCTACGGCACCGAGCCGGGGAAGGTCGCGGCGATTGCCCGTGCGGTCACCGAGGGCCTGGAGCAGGGCGGCGTGCTGCCGGTTCTCAAGCACATTCCCGGTCATGGCCGGGCCACCGCCGATACCCATTTCAAGCTGCCGACGGTCGACACGCCCCGGGACGAGCTGGAACGGACCGACTTCGCCGCGTTCAAGCCGCTTTCGGACCTGCCGATGGCCATGACTGCACATGTTGTGTTTAGCGCGGTCGACCCCGCCCATCCGGCGACGACATCTGCGACAATGATTGCTGACGTGATTCGCGGCGCAATCGGGTTCCAGGGTTTGTTAATGAGTGATGACGTGTCGATGAACGCGCTGTCGGGGAATATCGCCGAGCGGACCCGCGCCATCTTCGCGGCCGGCTGCGACATGGCCCTGCATTGCAATGGCAACATCGAGGAGATGCGCGACGTCGCCGGCCAGACGCCTGAATTGTCGGGCAGGGCATTGGAGCGGGCGAAAGCCGCGCTCGCCGCACGCAAGGCGCCGCAGCCGTTCGACCGGGCGGCCGCGCGCGCGGAACTGGACGCATTGATCGCACGGGCAAACACGGCATCGGCATGACTGCAGAAATCCTATCGTTTGAAACCGGGCGGCCCGCAGAGCTCGCCGAGGGTGAGCCGGCGTTGGTGGTGGACGTCGAGGGCTATGAAGGGCCGCTCGACCTCCTGCTCGCGCTGGCGCGGCAGCAAAAGGTCGATCTCGCCAAGATTTCGATCCTCGCGCTGGCCGACCAGTACCTCCACTTCATCGAGGCCGCGCGGAAGATCCGGCTGGAGCTTGCGGCCGACTACCTGGTCATGGCGGCCTGGCTTGCCTTCCTGAAGTCGCGTCTGCTGCTGCCGGAGCCGCCGAGTGCGGAAGGTCCGAGCGCGGAGCAGATGGCGACGGCGCTGGCCAACCGCCTGCGGCGGGTGG
>NZ_AJQE01000079.1 GCF_000261685.1 Bradyrhizobium genomosp. I (2014)
ATCGGCTCATGAACAGGCCGCAATTGCAGCGCGACATCTTCCCCCGCGGCGAGCCCGAGCAGATCGCCGAGATCAAGCATCCGAAATACACCGCGACGCTGTACGACCTGCTCACCGCTTATGCGGCGCAGCGCCAGTCGCGCGTGCTGGCGAGCGTGCACCTCGCCAAGCGCACGGTGTGGTCGCTTGCGGAAGCGCGCGCCACGCTGGAGCGGCTGGTCGGCAGCATCACCGAGCAGGACGATTGGGGCGTGCTCGACGACTTCCTGATCCGGCATGTCGCCGATCCGACACAGCGGGCGACGGTGTTCGCCTCGAGCTTCGCCGCCGCGCTCGAGCTGGTGCGCGAAGGTCAGCTCGAGCTGAACCAGAAAGAGGCGTTTGCGCCGATCTATTTCCGGAAGGGGCGCCCAAAACCGGTCCCGGACGCAGCTCCCGCGCCCGATGCGCCGGTCGCTTAAGTGCAAGAAGGAGAATCTGCCATGGCAAGCCTGGCTGAAGTGCGGGTAGAAGAGGCCGAGCCGATGGAGAACGAATCCCAGGCGCGTCCCGAGGAATTGCGGCTGCTGGAAGCGCTGCTGTTCGCCTCCAGTGAACCGCTTGATACCGCGACGCTGGCCAAGCGCATGCCCGAGGGCGTCGACGTCAAGGCCGCGCTCGAGCAGTTGCAGGCGGATTATGCCTCGCGCGGCGTCAACCTCGTCCGCGTCGCCAACAAGTGGACGTTCCGCACGGCCGGCGATCTCGCCTGGCTGATGACGCGGGAGAGCACCGAGACCCGCCGTCTGTCGCGCGCCGCGATCGAGGTGCTCGCGATCATCGCCTATCACCAGCCGGTGACGCGTGCCGAGATCGAGGAGATCCGCGGTGTCGTCACCTCGAAGGGCACGCTCGACGTGCTCCTGGAGACCGGCTGGATCAAGCCGCGTGGCCGGCGCAAGACGCCCGGCCGTCCGTTGACCTTCGGGACCACCGAGGAATTCCTGTCGCAATTCACCCTGGAACAGCTCGGCGACCTGCCGGGCCTGGAAGAGTTGAAGGGCACGGGCCTCCTGGATTCGCGCCTGCCCACCGGATTTAGCGTGCCGACGCCGTCCGATGACCCCGCTCTGCGCGAGGACGAGGATCCGCTGGAACCGGGCGATGACCTCGATCTCGCGCTGGCGCCTGCGGTCGAGCCCGAAACGTCCCAAGAGACGTCGGAGGGCGGCAATGAGGGCGGCGGCGAGGCCGGCACCGAGGAGTGACGCCCGTCCGCTTACGGGCCCTGCGACCGGTTAACACTAGCAAGATTGCGTAGTGCCGACAGCGAATTGGCGCTGCCTTGGTCCTTGTTTTTGACACCCGCCAAGCCTAGGTTTCGGTAAAGATCGGCCGGGTCCCCGGCCACATGCGTTTGGAGGGTTGCAGGATGGGTTCACTCAGCATTTGGCACTGGATCTTGGTGATCGCAGTGGTCCTGCTGCTGTTCGGCCGCGGCAAGATTTCGGATCTGATGGGCGACGTGGCGCAGGGCATCAAGGCGTTCAAGAAGGGCATGCAGGACGACGACAAGCCTGCCGAGAAGCCCGAGCCGGCGAAGTCGATCGAGCACAATGCTGCGCCGACCGCGGCACGGTCCGACGTCGGCAGCAAGGCCGTCTGAGCCAGAGAGCACGCGAGACACGGGTAGCATAGTGGCGCCGATCCTGCGCGCAAGGATTGGGCCGGCTCCGGCTGGCGTGAACGGAAGACCTCATGTTCGACATCGGGTGGAGTGAACTGGTCCTCATCGGGGTCGTGGCCCTGATCGCCATCGGCCCGAAAGAGCTGCCGGGCGTTTTGCGCATGGTCGGGCAGTGGATGGGCAAGGCTCGCAAGATGGCTGCCGAGTTCCAGGGGCAGTTCCAGGAAGCGATGCGCGAGGCCGAGATGGCCGACCTCAAGAAGAGCTTTGACGAGGTCAGGGAAGCCGCCACCGGCTTTACCAGCAACAATCCGTTGACCTCGCTCCAGAAGGACGTCAGCGACGCGCTTCGCGTCGATGCGCTGGACAAGCCGGCCGAGACGCCTGCGGCCACCCCCGTCGATCCGCCCGTTACGCCCACGACGCCGGAGACGCCGACGCCTGCGACCTTCATGGAAGCCGAGGCGCATGCGGCTGCGAACGAGCCGCTAGCGATCACCCGTGAGGTCGAACAGGCCCCGGTTGCGCAGGACACCGCGCCATCCGAGGCGATCAAGGACGCCAAAGCGTCATGACCGACGTCGATATCGAGGCCAGCAAAGCCCCGCTGATGGACCATTTGATCGAGCTGCGCTCGCGGCTGATCAAGGCGCTGCTCGGCTTTGGCATTGCCTTCATCTTCTGCTTCTTCTTCGCCAAGCAGATCTACAATGTGCTGGTCTGGCCGTTCGTGTGGGTCGCTGGGCCCGAGAACTCCAAGTTCATCTACACGGCGCTGCTGGAATATTTCATCACCCAGCTCAAGCTCGCGCTGTTCGGCGCCGGCTTCATCTCGTTCCCGATCATAGCGACGCAGATCTACAAGTTCGTCGCGCCCGGGCTCTACAAGCACGAGAAGCAGGCCTTCCTGCCTTATCTGGTCGCGACCCCGTTCTTCTTCGTGCTGGGCGCCGCGCTGGTCTATTTCGTCGTGCTGCCGATGCTGGTCCGCTTCTCGCTCGGCATGCAGCAGGCCGGCAGCGACGAGACCGCGCAGATCCAGCTGTTGCCCAAGGTCGGCGAATATCTGTCGCTGATGATGTCGCTGATCTTCGCCTTCGGCATCGCCTTCCAGCTTCCGGTGATCCTGACGCTGCTCGGCCGCATCGGCATCGTCACCTCGAAAATGCTGCGCGAGAAGCGCCGCTATTTCATCGTGATTGCTTTCGTCATCGCGGCCGTGCTGACGCCGCCGGACATCCTCAGCCAGTGCTCGCTGGCGCTTCCCTTGCTGGCCCTCTACGAGGGCTCGATCATCGCGGTGGCGATGGTGGAGAAGAAGGCGGCGGCCGCGCAGGCCTCGACAGGCACTGACGTGTCGACGCCGGCAAATCCGGCGGAGTAGGGCATCCCGACCTCCGCCGTCATTCCCCGCGAAAGCGGGGAATCCAGCACGCCGCGGCCTCTCGTGGAATCACTGCCGTCTCTGGAATACTGGATCGCCCGCTTTCGCGGGCGATGACGGAGTGCTAGGGGAAGGCGCGCCAATGTAAGATGTCAGCATAAACGTTGACGATTTACGCGCTGACCCAGGACCACGACCATGCACGACATCAAATCGATCCGCGACAATCCGCAAGCCTTCGACGCCGGCCTCGCTCGGCGTGGCCTGAAGCCGCTGTCGGCCTCGTTGCTCGCGATCGACGAGAGGCGGCGCGCGGCGATCCTCGCCTCCGAGCAGGCGCAGGCTCGGCGCAACGCAGCCTCGAAGGAAATCGGTGACGCCAAGAAAGCCAAGGACGAGGCGCGTGCGGCGAAGCTCATGGCCGAAGTCGCCGAGCTGAAGACCACGATGCCGGAGCTCGAAGCGGCCGCGAAGGCCGCCGACGAGGAGTTGACGAAAGAGCTCTCCGCAATCCCGAACATTCCGTTCGACGAAGTGCCTGATGGCATCGACGAGCACGGCAACGTCCAGCACCATTTGTTCGGCAACAAGCGCAACTACAGCTTTGCGCCGAAGCTGCATGACGATCTCGGCACCGCGCTTGGCTACATGGATTTCGAGGCGGCGGCCAAACTCTCCGGCGCGCGCTTCGTTGTGCTGAAGAAGGGGCTGGCGCGGCTGGAACGCGCCATCGGCCAGTTCATGCTCGATTTGCACACGACCGAGCACGGCTACACCGAGATCAATCCGCCGCTCATGGTCCGCGACGAAGTGATGTTTGGCACTGCGCAGCTACCTAAGTTCAGCGCAGATCAATTCCGAGTAGAAACTGAGGATGATCAGATACGGAATGCCTACGTAAATTTTGATCTCGCAAAGCAGCATATCTTGGATTTTGCCCAAGAGAACGGCGTCGAAGCTGCACACGAAGCAAAGCACGAAGTATTGGGTTTTGAATACAAGCAGAATCCTGACCGTCGCTGGCTCATTCCGACTGCCGAAGTCTCGCTCACCAATCTCGCGCGCGAATCCATCCTCGACGAGAAGCAATTGCCGATGCGGCTCACCGCGCTGACGCCGTGCTTCCGCGCCGAGGCGGGCGCGGCCGGGCGCGACACGCGCGGCATGATCCGCCAGCACCAGTTCACCAAGGTCGAGCTGGTCTCGATCACGACGCCGGAAGCGAGCAGGGACGAGCTGGAGCGGATGCTGTCCTGCGCCGAGCAGGTGTTGCAGAAGCTCGACCTGCATTACCGCGTCATGACGCTCTGCGCAGGGGATATGGGTTTCTCGTCGCAAAAGACCTATGACATCGAGGTCTGGATGCCCGGGCAGGGCGACGGCGGCATGTTCCGCGAGATCTCGAGCTGCTCGGTCTGCGGCGACTTCCAGGCCCGCCGCATGGATGCGCGCTCGCGCGGCCCCGACGGCAAGCCGCGTTTCGTGCACACGCTGAACGGCTCCGGCACCGCGGTCGGCCGCGCGCTGATCGCCGTGATGGAGACCTATCAGCAGGAGGACGGCTCGATCGCGGTCCCCGACGTGCTCCAGCCCTATATGGGCGGGCTGAAGGTGATCGCGCGCGAGTAGGGTCGCGAGGACCCGAAGGCCGGCTATCCTGCCGGCCCGCCAACGCGAACCCACCTTTCGTGGCCTTGCACCGCGACATCTTCTGGGGCGGCCGACAGCAATGCCTCGCGCGCCTCCTGCCGCAATGGCGCATTCGCCGCTGGCACGACCAGGCCGGGAACCTGCCGCCGGACCGCAATCGTCCGGTTTGCCTGATCGGCCCTGGCCGGATAAGACGGCTCAGACCGGCTTTCAGGAATCGATCTTCCGATGCGCATTCTCTGCACCAATGACGACGGCATCCACGCTCCCGGCCTCAAGGTCGTGGAGGAGATCGCGCGCGCCTTGTCGGACGACGTCTGGGTGGTGGCGCCCGAGCTCGACCAGTCCGGGGTGTCGCATTCGCTGTCGCTGAACGATCCCTTGCGCCTGCGCGAGGTGGGCCCGCGGCACTTTGCCGTGCGCGGCACGCCGACGGACTGCGTCATCATGGGGGCCCGCCACATCCTGGGTGCCAAGCTGCCTGATGTCGTGCTGTCCGGCGTCAACAAGGGCCGCAACGTCGCCGAGGACGTCGTCTATTCCGGCACCATTGCCGGCGCGCTGGAGGGCACCATCCTTGGCCTGCCGTCCTTCGCACTGTCGCAGGAGTTCAGCGTCGAGACCCGCGAACGGCCGCCATGGGACACCGCGCGCAAATTCGGGCCGGACATCCTGCGCAAGGTGATCGCCGCCGGCGTCCCGAAGGACACCGTCATCAACGTCAACTTCCCGTCCTGCGCGCCGGAGGAAGTGCTGGGCATCCGCGTCACGCGCCAAGGCAAGCGCAATCTCGGTTTCCTCAGGATCGACGAGCGCCGGGACGGCCGCGGCAATCCCTATTTCTGGGTCGGCTTCGAGCGCACCGCGATGATGGATACGCCTGCCGACGGCACCGATCTCGCGGCGCTGCGCGAGCGCTACGTTTCCGTCACGCCGCTCAGGCTCGACCGCACCAACGAAGCTTTTTCGGAAGAGCTGACCGCGACGCTGAATAGCGGTTAGCCGCCGCGAAGGGCGGCTTCGATGGTCTTGCCGAGCGCGTCCAGCTGAAACGGTTTTTGGAGCGCCGGCCGGTCGCGATACTGTTCGGGCAGGCCGGAGGAGCCGTAACCGGTGGCGAAGATGAACGGGCAGCCCTTCGCCATGATGACATCGGCCACCGGCGAAATGACCTTGCCGTTGACGTTGACGTCGAGAATGGCGAGATCGAACTGGGTGGATTGCGCGAGCCGCATGGCCTCGGTGATATCGCCCGCTTCGGCGGCAACCTTGTAGCCGAGCTCCTCCAGCATGTCCGCGACCATCATTCTGATCATGACCTCGTCCTCGACGAGGAAAACAGAGCGGCCCGAAAGCCCTGTCGGAGTCATAGGTGAGTCCTTGCCCATACTCGCGAACGTTTGCAGATAACGATAAGTGACGCAATGCGCGTTTCGGCGAACGCAAATCCGCAAGAGGCTTAGCGCTTTGAAAGCCCGTTGTGGTCAAATGCTATGCCGAAAGGCTATCATGAGTTCCTGAGCCGGAACAAGATTCTCGTCTCGGGTTCTTGCGATGCAGTACGGCGACCCGCCAGACGAGATGAGCAACAGCAGCAATGACGTCCCATCAGCATCCGCCGGAAAAGATGATGTTTCAGCTGACGCTGAGGCGTCGGGGCATCAGCGATCAGGCCGTGCTGCGGACCATGGAGGCGGTGCCGCGCGAGCTGTTCGTCGACGAGACCGATCGCGACGGCGCCTATCGTGACAGCGCGCTGCCGATCGCCTGTGGGCAGACCATCAGCCAGCCGTTCGTGGTCGCCTACATGACCGAGCAGCTCCAGCTCCAGAAGCAGCACCGGGTGCTCGAAATCGGCACCGGCTCCGGCTACCAGGCTGCCGTGCTGTCGCGGCTCGCCGGCCAGGTGTTGACCGTCGAGCGCTATCGCAAGCTGGCCGACACGGCACGCGCCCGACTCGAAAAGCTCGATTGTCACAATGTCGAGGTGATGCTCGGCGACGGTCTCAGTCTGCCTCCCAATATCGGTTCGTTCGATCGCATCATCGTCACCGCGGCGGTGGAGCAGATTCCGGAGAACCTGGTCGAGCGGCTGGAGGTCGGGGGCATCCTGATCGCCCCCGTCGGTCCGCTCCAGGGCGTCCAGACGCTGACCCGCCTGACCCGCCGCGAAACCGGGATCGAGCGCAAGGAACTCGTCGAGGTGCGCTTCGTGCCGGCACTGCCCGGCGTGGCGCGGGAGCTGTAGAATCCCGGATCGGCTGTGCCGCCAACGTCTTATTGAGAGGGTTAAGCCGTTATTTACTCGGTGCGTGTTTACTTAAAACACCAGTTCTGTTGCGTACGAGTGAGTAACCATGTCCGCTGTCGCCGAGTTGCTTTACTCGCGCCGCGTGCCGCAGGTCGCGGTGCTGGCGCTGATCTCCTTCAGCTTTGCAGGGTGCAGCGCCGACATGTCGTCGCGGCTGTCCCAGTCGAACTTCTCCAATCCCTTCGCCTCGGAATCCACCGGATCGGTGCAGCAGGCGCCACCCCCGCAGCGCGAGCTGCCGCAATATGCGCGGCCGCAGACGCAGCCCGGTCATTATCAGTCGCAGCCCTTGCCGCCGCCGGCAGTGTCCGCGCCGCAATCCTATCCCGTTGCTGGTGGTGGCGGCGTGTCCGGTGGCGGGCGCGGCGTCGGCTCCTACGCGCCTCCGGCGCAGCCGCATCTGGAGACCACGGCCGCCGTGCCGTCGCGCTCGGTCGCGGCCGCTCAGCCGGCCGGCGGGACCAAGATCATCGTCGGCACCAGCGATACGCTCGACGTGCTCGCCAAGCGCTATCACGTCACGCCGCAGGCGATCCTTGCCGCCAATGGCTACAAGGGCCCGCGCGCGCTCTCGCCCGGCCAGCAGCTGATCATCCCGCATCCGGCGACGGCCGCTGCGCCAGCGCCGGCTCCGGTCGCGGCAGCTCCTGCTGCGAAGCCGGTTGCCACCATGGCTGCGCCGTCGGGCACCCATTTCGTCAATCGCGGCGATACGCTCGCCAGCATTGCCCGGAAGAACCATATCCCGACGGCTGAACTTGCCCGCGCCAACGGCCTCGATCCGTCTGCGAAACTCAAGCTCGGCACCAAGCTGACCGTGCCCGGTGCCAGGACTGCTGCTGTCTTGGCGGCTCCGGTCGCAGCCGCGTCCGTTGCGGGGACGCTCCAGCCCGTCGCGGCCGCTCCCGCGCCCGCCACCAAGATGGCGGCCGCCGCGCCGGCCCAGAGTGCGCGCCTGGCCCAGGCGACGGCCAATGTCGAAGACAAGCCCGCCGAGACGCCGGCGAAGGCCGCGGAGGCCACCGGCGCGCTGCCGACCTTCCGTTGGCCCGTCCGCGGCAAGGTGGTCACGAGCTACGGCGCCAAGACCAACGGCAAGTCCAATGACGGCATCAACCTCGCCGTGCCGGAGGGGACGCCGGTCAAGGCGGCAGAAGACGGCGTCGTCGCCTATTCCGGCAACGAGCTGAAAGGTTACGGCAATCTCGTCCTGGTTCGGCACTCCAACGGCTACGTCACCGCATATGCCCATGCGAGTGAGCTGTTGGTGAAGCGCGGCGATACCATCAAGCGCGGCCAGGTCATTGCCAAGTCGGGTCAATCCGGGGAGGTGGCGTCGCCGCAGCTCCACTTCGAGATCCGTAAGGGATCGACCCCGGTTGACCCGCTCCAATTCCTGAACGGAGCGTGAGGCGAGCCGCTTCGGTCGGGCTCACCCCCGCCAAGACACGCTGCCATCGTCCGCCTTGTGCACAATTGCGCACTGGGCGGACGATCCAGTATTCCAGAGACATCGGTTGTTTAGCCGCCAAGCCGCGGCGTACTGGATTCCCCGCTCCAGTGCGCAATTGCGCACAAGGCGGGGAATGACAATTGTGGGTGAGGCAAGACCGTCCGCTACTTCGCCGTCAGCTTCACGCCGAGCCGCCCCGCCAGTTCCTGCACGAACTGCCAGGCGACGCGGCCCGAGCGGGAGCCGCGGGTCGTGGACCATTCCAGTGCCTCGCGCTCCAGCGCCTCGTCGTCGACCTTGATGCCGAAATGGCTGCAATAGCCGCGCACCATGGCGAGATATTCGTCCTGGCTGCAGCGGTGGAAGCCGAGCCAGAGGCCGAACCGATCCGACAGCGAAACCTTCTCCTCGACCGCTTCGCCCGGATTGATCGCGGTCGACCGCTCGTTCTCGATCATCTCGCGCGCCAGCAGATGGCGGCGATTGGAGGTGGCGTAGAGAATGACGTTCTCGGGCCGGCCTTCGATGCCGCCTTCGAGCACGGCCTTGAGCGACTTGTAGGACGCGTCGTTGCCGTCGAAGGAGAGGTCGTCGCAGAACACGATGAAGCTGAAGGACGAGGCCCGCAGCTGCTCCATCAGCGCCGGCAGGCTCTCGATGTCCTCGCGGTGGATCTCGATCAGCTTGAGCTTGTCGGCCGGTTTGCGCTCCGCGTTGATGCTGGCATGCGCCGCCTTCACCAGCGACGACTTGCCCATGCCGCGTGCGCCCCAGAGCAGCGCATTGTTGGCCGGCAGGCCATCGGCGAAGCGCTCGGTGTTCTCCATCAGGATGTCGCGCATCCGGTCGACGCCCTTCAGCAGGAACAGCTCGACGCGGCTGACCCGCGGCACGGCCGCAAGGCGCCCGTCGGGATGCCAGACATAGGCATCCGCCCGTTCGAACGACTCGCGCTCGACGGCCGGCCTGCCCTGGGCGGAGAGGTGCGCCGCGATCGTCTCCAGCGCGCGGACGATGCGCTCCTGGGAGAGGTCCGGGGCTGGATTGGCGACGGCCTTGGGGGCCGCCGTGGGGCGTTTTGCCGCGACGCGGGCGGGCTTCCTGGCAGGGGTGTGGCGGCCTTTGCCGGCCGGGCTTTTGCTTGGTTTTTTTGGCATGTCCGAAGTTCCTGAGAATGCAGCCTTATCGGGCCTGACGGTGCGCCGCAAGGTGATCCAAAAGGACAGTCTGGCAGCGTTGCAATTGGGGCAATGGCCGCTATAGTCCGCGCGAATTTGACCGAACCGGTCGCCTTCGAGGGCCTGACCGGCTTTCTCCCGTTCTCACGAGGATCGTCCGAATGCTGATTACCCCTGCGTATGCCCAGGCCGCGGGCGCCGGCGACACCAACAGCATGTTGATGTCGCTGCTGCCGTTCGCCCTGATCTTCGTGATCATGTACTTCCTGATTCTGCGTCCGCAGCAGAAGAAGGTCCGCGACCACGCCGAGCTCGTGAAGAACATCCGCCGCGGCGACACCGTCGTGACCTCGGGCGGTCTCGTCGGCAAGGTCACCAAGGTCGTCGACGACGACCAGATCGAGTTCGAGATTTCTGACGGCGTGCGCGTGCGGCAGATGCGCCAGATGATCTCCGGCGTGCGAGCCAAGGGCGAGCCTGCGAAAGAAAGCTCAAAGGAAAGCGCCAAGGACGACACCGCGGCGAAGTGAGCGCTCGCGCGAGTCTCTATAAGTCTCCTGCAAGTCTCCCGATCTGACAGGTCCAGTCGATGTTGTATTTCACGCGGTGGAAGGCGCTGGGGATTATCCTGACGGCGCTGATCGTGTGCCTCTGCGCGGTCCCCAACTTCTTCCCCGAGGCGCAGGTCAAGACCTGGCCCGCTTGGGCGCAGCGCCGGCTCGTGCTCGGCCTCGACCTCCAGGGCGGCTCCTATCTGCTGCTCGAGGTCGATTCCGGCTACGTGAAGAAGGAGCGACTGGACCAGGTCCGCGACGACGTTCGCCGGACGCTGCGCGATGCCAAGATCGGCTTCACCGGCGGCGTCACGGTGCGCAATGATGCGGTCGAGGTTCGCATCACCAAGGAAGCCGACGCGCAGCCGGCTCTCGCCAAGCTGCGCGAATTGTCCCAGCCACTCGGCGGGCTGATGGGATCGAGCGGTCAGCGCGACCTCGATGTGGCTGATGCCGGCGGCGGGGTGATCCGCCTGAGCATCCCGCAGGCCGCGATGCTCGACCGCATGCGCAAGACCATCGAGCAATCGATCCAGATTGTCGAACGCCGCGTCAACGAACTCGGCACCGTCGAGCCCGTCATCCAGCGCCAGGGCAACGACCGCATTCTGGTGCAGGTCCCGGGTCTCCAGGACCCGACGCGCCTGAAGGAACTGCTGGGCAAGACCGCGAAGATGGAATTCCGCATGGTCGACACCTCCGTGCCGCCGGATCAGGCGCAGCAGGGCAGGTTGCCGCCGGAATCCGAGCTGCTGATGAGCGCATCGCCGCCGCCCACGCCTTACGTGGTCAAGAAGCAGGTGCTGGTCGCCGGCGGCGACCTGACCGACGCCCAGGCGAGCTTCGACCAGCGTACGGGCGAGCCGGTCGTCAGCTTCAAGTTCAACACGTCGGGTGCACGCAAGTTTGCGCAGGCGACGCAAGAGAACGTGGGGCTGCCATTCGCGATCGTGCTCGACAACAAGGTGATCTCGGCGCCAGTCATCCGTGAGCCGATCACCGGCGGCCAGGGCCAGATCTCCGGTAATTTCACGGTGCAATCGGCCAACGACCTCGCGATCCTCCTGCGTGCCGGTGCGCTGCCGGCGCCGCTCACGGTGGTCGAGGAGCGCACCGTCGGTCCGGGCCTCGGCCAGGATTCGATCGAGAAGGGCGAGCTTGCGGCCTATGTCGGCTCGATCCTCGTCATCGTCTTCATGCTGTTGACCTACCGTCTGTTCGGGGTGTTCGCCAACGTCGCGGTGGCCATCAACGTCGCCATGATCTTCGGACTGTTGTCGCTGCTCAACGCCACGCTGACGTTGCCCGGCATCGCCGGCATCGTGCTCACCGTCGGCATCGCGGTCGACTCCAACGTGCTGATCTACGAGCGTATCCGCGAGGAGCTGCGCGGCGGCCGCAACGCGATCTCGGCGATCGACGCCGGCTTCAAGCGGGCGCTCGCGACCATTCTCGATTCCAACATCACCACCTTCATTGCCGCCGCGGTGTTGTTCTACATCGGCACCGGCCCGGTGCGCGGCTTCGCCGTGACGCTCGGCATCGGCATCATCACCACGGTGTTCACCGCCTTCACCATGACCCGGCTGATCGTCGCCGGGTGGGTGCGGTGGAAGCGGCCGCAGAGCGTGCCGATCTAGGAGCCTGATCGTGACTCACACCGTTCTCATCGGGCTCGGCGTCCTCATTGCCATTCTCACCGTGGTTGCGGCCCTCGGCTTGCTGCCGTCGCTGCGCATTGTTCCGGACAACACGCATTTCGACTTCACGCGATTCCGCCGCATCAGCTTTCCGATCTCGGCGGCGCTGTCGATCGTCGCGATCACGCTGTTCTTCACCCATGGCCTGAATCTCGGCATCGACTTCAAGGGCGGCACGCTGCTGGAGGTAAAGGCGAAGTCCGGCACCGCCGACATCGCGGCGATGCGCACCAAGCTCGATGCGCTGGGTCTGGGCGAAGTCCAGCTGCAGCAGTTCGGCGGTCCCGAGAACGTCCTGATCCGTGTTGCGGAGCAGCCGGGTGGCGACGCCGCGCAGCAGGCGGCCCTGCAGAAACTTCGTGGCGCGCTCGGCGACAGCGTCGACATTCAGCGCACCGAGGTGCTCGGTCCGCGCGTCGCAGGTGAGCTCCTGGCCTACGGCATGCTCGGCCTGATGCTCGCGATCGTCGGCATCCTGATCTATCTCTGGTTCCGCTTCGAATGGCAGTTCGCGCTCGGGGCCATGATCGCCAACGTGCATGACATCGTGCTGACCATCGGATTCATGTCGATCAGCCAGGTCGATTTCGACCTGACCAGCATCGCCGCGCTTCTGACCATTCTCGGCTATTCACTCAACGACACCGTCGTCATCTACGACCGTATCCGTGAAATGCTGCGGCGCTACAAGAAGATGCCGATGCCGCAGCTGCTCAACGAGTCCATCAACTCGACGCTCTCGCGCTCGATCATCACTCACTTTACGGTGACGCTGGCGCTGCTCGCGCTGTTGTTGTTTGGCGGTCACGCGATCCACAGCTTCACCGCGGTCATGATGTTCGGCGTGGTGCTGGTCGGCACCTACACCTCGATCTTCATTGCGGCCCCGATCCTGATCTATCTCGGTGTCGGCGAGCACCGCGAAGATGCGCCCGATACCGCTACGCCGGCGAAGAAAAGCAAGGCATGATCCGAACCTCGTGCCGTCGCAGGCGTTTGCGAGGGCAGTAAGCCAATTCGGACGAAGCTCATGGCCGGCGATCCCAATGCTCCGCATTTCCCGCGCTCGGCGCCGATCGATGCCTATGGCAAGGGCGGCTTCGCCTTCGCCGGCATGTCGCATCGCGGCTCGTTGCTCTGCCTGCCCGACGCGATCTGGGCCTGGGACGTGACGGACCCCGCGAAGATCGACCGCTATTCGCTGGATCGGGTCTTCGCGGCCGCCAACAGCATCGACACCCTCCTGGTCGGCACCGGAACCGGGCCCTGGCTGCCGCCCCCGGAGCTGCGTCAGGCGCTCAAGGCGGTGAGGGTGGTGCTGGACACGATGCAGACCGGGCCCGCCGTGCGGACCTACAACATCATGATCGGCGAACGGCGGCGGGTTGCCGCTGCGCTGATCGCAGTGCCATGAGCAGCCCTGCGCCGCTGCCCGACTCCGTTGCGTTCTGCGCCGATCTCGTGCGCAGCCATGACTTTCCGCGCTACGCCGCGACCCTGTTCGCGCCAGCCGCCGAGCGCCGCGCACTGCTGGCGCTGTATGCGTTCAACGTCGAGATCGTCCGCGTCCGCGACCACGTGAGCCAACCCTTGCCCGGCGAGATCCGCCTGCAATGGTGGACGGACATGCTGTCGGGCCATGTCCATGGCAGCGCCGAGGGCAATCCGGTCGCGGCCGAGCTGCTCCGCGCGATCCGCGATTTCGACCTGCCGGTCGAGCCGCTGTCGCTGCTTGCCGAGGAGCACCAGTTCGATCTCTACAACGACCCGATGCCGACCATGGCCGCGCTGGAGGGGTATCTGGCCGCAACCTCGTCGGCGTTGTTCGGTCTGGCGGCGCAGGTTTTGGGACCGCCGTCGGAGGCGGTCGAGCATCTCGCCCGCCATGCCGGGCTGGCGCAGGGCATCGTGCAGGTCATCGCCAATCTGCCGCGCGATGCCGCGCATCGGCAATTGTTCCTGCCGCAGCAGGTGATGGCGAGGCACGATTGCAGCATGGAGGACGTCTTCGCCGGCAAGGAGACACCAAATCTCCATGCCGTGCTGGAGCAGCTTGCGGGAGAAGCCCGGCAGCATATGACGGCGGCTTCGTCGCTGCTGGCGCAGGTGGCGCCGTCCGTGCGGCCGGCGTTTCTGCCACTGAGCCAGGCGCGCGCCGATCTCAAGCGCCTGTCACGTCCGGGACGCAACCCGTTTACGCTGCAGCCATCGTCGCGGCTGCGCACGCTCTGGACATTGTGGCGCGCCTCGCGATTGCGTGAATTTACCAAATAGAGGCTGGCTTATCGCCTGGGCCGGCCAAATGCTCTATGCTGTCCCATGGCCGATTTGTCCCAAAGCACGTCCGATCTCAGCGGCTTTCCGGTCGCGCCGGGTGACATTCATGCCGCGGCTGAGACGATCAGGGGCGCCGTCGTCGAGACACCCTGCAGCCATAGCCGCACGCTGAGCAGTATCTGCGGCTGCGACATCTGGCTCAAATTCGAGAATCTCCAGTTCACTTCCTCGTTCAAGGAGCGCGGCGCGCTCAACCGGCTCACTGCGCTGACGCCGGAAGAGCGCGCGCGGGGGGTGATCGCAATGTCCGCGGGCAACCACGCGCAAGGCGTCGCCTACCACGCCAAGCGGCTCGGCATTCCCGCCACCATCGTCATGCCGATCGGCACGCCCATGGTGAAGATCGAGAACACCAGGCACCACGGCGCCGAGGTGGTGGTCACGGGCGCGACGCTGGAAGAGGCGGCCGCCTTTGCGCGCAGTCACGGTGAAGCGCGCGGCATGATCTTCGTCCACCCTTACGACGATCCGCTTGTCATCGCGGGGCAGGGCACGATCGGGCTGGAAATGCTCGAGGCGGTCCCGGATCTCGACACGCTGGTCGTTCCGATCGGCGGCGGCGGTCTGATCAGCGGCATTGCCATTGCCGCGAAATCGATCAAGCCGTCGCTGCGGATCCTGGGCGTCGAGGCCTGGCTGTATCCCTCGATGTACAACGCGATCCATGACGGCAATTTGCCTGTGCGCGGCGACACGCTCGCCGAAGGCATCGCGGTGAAATCGCCGGGGAAGATCACCACCGAAATCGTCCGCCGCCTCGTCGACGACATTGCGCTGGTCAACGAAGCCGAGCTCGAGCGCGCAGTCGCAACCCTGATCTCGATCGAGAAGACGGTGGTCGAGGGCGCCGGCGCCGCGGGCCTCGCCGCGCTGATGTCCGATCCGTCCCGGTTTGCCGGCCAGAAGGTCGGCCTGGTGTTGAGCGGAGGCAATATCGACACGCGGCTGATTGCCTCCGTCCTCACCCGCGAGTTGGCGCGCGAGGGACGGCTGACGCAATTGTCGCTCGATATCCCCGACAGGCCGGGGCAGCTCGCGGCGGTGGCAGCGCTGCTGGCCGAGGCGGGTGCGAACATCATTGAAGTCTCGCATCAGCGGACCTTCTCCGACCTGCCGGCCAAGGCGACGCTCCTGCAATTGGTCATCGAGACCCGCGATGCCGCCCATCTCGACGAGGTGATGGCCAGGCTCAACGCATCCGGCCTGAGCGCGCGCTGCACCTGAGCACGCGCTAACGTGACGCCAAATCCGCGACGTGGTCGATCAGCCGGTCGATCTCGGCTTGGGTGTTGTAGTAGTGGGGGGAAGCCCGCACGAGCGGCGGCAGCTCGCGGATCTCGGCATCGATGCGGGTACTTGACGGCTCTGAAGCGCCGATTGTGATGCCCGTCGTCGCGGCGCTGCTGACAATGGCCTCCGCCTCATATCCATCCAATGTGAAGCTGATGATTGCGCCCGGCGCACGTCCGAGGTCGTAAATGATGACGCCGGGAATGCTGAAGAGCCCGCAGCGCAGGCCGCTGGCAAGCAGGCGGCTGCGTTCTTCGATCGGAGCGAGTCCGATCTCGAGGGCGTAGTCGACGGCAGCGCCGAGCCCAAGCCGGGCCGCGTAATTATTCTCCCACGTCTCGAAGCGGCGCGCATCGTCGCGGAGCCGATATTCATCGCGAGAGACCCAGGGCGCTGCAAAATGGTCGATCATCGGCGGCTCGAGCTGCTGCAGCAGTGCGCGGCGGACGTAGAGAAAGCCGGTGCCGCGCGGGCCGCGCAGGAATTTGCGGCCCGTGGCCGACAGCATGTCGCAGCCGATGGCTTCGACGTCGACCGCCATCTGCCCAACCGCCTGGCAGGCGTCGAGCAGATAGGGAATGCCATGCGCCCGCGCGATCCTGCCGATTGCCTCTGCCGGGTTGACCAGCCCGCCATTGGTCGGAACCCAGGTGATGGCGATCAGCTTCACGCGTCGGTCGATCATGCGCTCCAGCGCGTGCACGTCGAGCTCGCCGCTAGCATCGCTCGGCACCACGTCGATGATCGCGCCGGTGCGCTTGGCGACCTGGAGGAAGGCGACATAGTTGGCGGCGTATTCCGCTTCGGCGGTCAGGATCCGGTCGCCCCGGCGAAACGGAAGCGAATAGAACGCCATCTGCCAGGCAACCGTCGCGTTCTCCACGAGGGCGATCTCGTCTGGGGCGGCATTCAGCAGGCGCGCGACCGAGCCATAGACTGCTTCGAGCCGCTGGGCTTCGCGGTCAGCGGCGGCATAGCCTCCGATCTCGCTTTCGAGGTCGATATGCTGCTTCATTGCAGCGACAACGGGGGTCGGCATGAGCGCCGCGCCGGCGCTGTGGAGATAGGTGAGCCGGCTGGTGGCTGGTGTGTCGGCACGTATCCGGTCGAGGTCGATCACTTACGCCTCCGCTTCTCGCGATCTTCGTGCATGAATTAGACGCGTCGAGGACTGCGAGCAAGACGGCGCAGTCTTGGCTCAGATGCAGAGGCTGAGCAGCTTGATTGTGCAGGTGCTGGATCTGGGCTTGGTTGCGGGCGCCGCCTCGCGCTTCACGGCAACCAGCGGCTCCTTGTCCTTCTTGCCCTTACCCTTGCCCTTCTCGTAATCGCCGGCGATCACCATGGCCCAATAGGTGCGCTTGCCGCTGGCATTCCTGGCGCTGGCGATGCCGACGCGGGAGGCGTTGTGCAGCAGCAGGTTCTTGCGGTGCCCGGACGAGTCGATCCACTGTCCCAGCGTCTTCTCGAAATTGTCGTAGCCGTAGGCGATGTTCTCGGCGGCGCGGCCCGCGCCCGCCGGCGCGACGCGGCGGTTGAAGGGCCCGAGCGCGTCGTGACTGAGATCATCCTTCGCCGCCATGGCGCGGGCCTGGTCCATGGCGATGCGGTCGAGGGTGGCATCGCGGACGACGCGGACCTCACCGTGCTTGAGACGGAAGCTGGAGATAAGCTCGGCCGGAGATTCGGCCATGGCTGGCACAGCCGTCAGCAGCAGGAAGCCGGCGATCAGGCCGCCAACCACACGATGCATCATCGTCCCCCGAGTCCCCATGATCCCGCCAAGCCCGAATGATCCGACCGCTTCTCTATCGCCAATGTGGAGGCTTCAAGGCACGGACCGCCACACTAGCTCGCCGGCAGGTTCGCCTCGAAATTGAAGCGGTCGCGCAGGTTCTTGCGCTGCTCCAGGATATCCTTGAGGAAGGCACGGTCCTGCTCGTTCTTCATCATCGGCTCGATCAGGTCGAGCTGGTTCATGGCGACCAGTTGCAGCACCTCGGTGCGCGGCTTGCCGCTGGTGGTGCGTGGCAGGGCGTGCACGACCTGGATATGCTCGGGGGGCTTCGGTCCCCTGGCGGCGGCAAGCTCGCTGCGGAGCTGGCCTTCGAGCGCGACCTGATCGGCTTCGACGAAGGCGTAGAGCCCGACGCCTGAGCGACGATCGGCAAAGGCGACGATGGCGGCGTCGCGCACGGCGGGATTCCGGCGGATCAGTTCGGCCAGCACCGGCGCGTCGTTGACGAGCCGCCGGCCGCCACCCTCGCGGTCGGTGAAGTTGAACAGGCCGCGGGTGATGGCGCGATAGACCTTCTTGCCGGTGGCGAGCCACAGGCTCGCGGCGAACGACTTCTTCGCCAGGATCTTCCGCTCCCGCGGCGTCAGCGCCGCCGGCGCGTAGGAACGCTTGTGCTTCAGCAGGTGCCGCAGGTCTTCATAGGCGAGGATGCGATAGAGCCGGCCGCGCCGGGCAAAGCAGGCCGCAAGCTGGAAGTCGGTCACATAGGCCCGGCCGTCGCGGCCGACCAGCCAGTTCTGCTCCTTGGCGAGATCATTGTGGCAGATACCGGCACGGCGCAGCCGGCGCAGCGCGATCTTGGCCGAGCGGAAATAGGCGAGATCGCCATGGGGCTTTGCCAGATGCAGCGCGACGCCGTCGACGAAGCCGCGCACCAGAGCGCGGCGTCCGGCCCACAGCAGTTCGGGACCGACGTTGAGGCCTTTGGCGCGCACCAGCGCATGCTTCTCGCGGGCGAACAGGTGGCGTGCCAGCAGAAACGACCACCATGGCACCTCGTCGAGCCGGCGCAGCACCGCGTCGATCTCGCCGCTCTCAGTGCGGAAGCGGCCGCGCTCGACAGTCGAGAACACGTCGCGCTTGAGCAGCACGCCTTCGGTCCAGCGCGCCGAAAGCTCTGCGGCATCGTCCTTGGGGAGGCTCATCGAAAACTCACGCGGCGGCGGCAATGCGCAGGTGATCGGCGATCCAGCGATCGAGGTCGGCGAGCGCCCGTGCGCTCAGCGCCTGCTTCTTGGCCACCGTCTTCTCGTTGCCGCGCAGCCGCGTGCCGTCGGGCTTCTTCGTCGGCACCGTCGCGAGCGGCGGGAACAGGCCGAAATTGATGTTCATCGGCTGGAACGACCGTGTGCCCGGCTCGATGGTCTCGATATGGCCGCCGGTGATGTGGCCGAGCAGCGATCCAAGCGCGGTAGTGTTCGGCGGACTTGCAAGCGTCTCGCCGCGCGCGTCCGCGGCGGCGTAGAGACCGGCGATCAGGCCGACGCTGGCGGACTCCACATAGCCCTCACAGCCCGTCATCTGGCCGGCAAAGCGCAGCCGCGGCTGTGCGCGCAGGCGCAACTGGCCGTCGAGCAGCTTTGGCGAGTTCAGGAAGGTGTTGCGATGCAGGCCGCCGAGGCGGGCGAACTCCGCCTTCTCCAGCCCCGGAATAGTGCGGAAGATGCGCTGCTGCTCGCCGTACTTCAACTTCGTCTGGAATCCGACGATGTTGTAGAGCGTGCCGAGCTTGTTGTCCTGACGGAGCTGCACGATCGCATAGGCCTTCGTGGCGGGATCGTGCGGATTGGTGAGGCCGACGGGCTTCATGGGACCATGGCGCAGCGTCTCGGGGCCGCGCTCCGCCATCACCTCGATCGGCAGACAGCCGTCGAAATAGGGCGTGTTGGTCTCCCACTCCTTGAACTCGGTCTTCTCGCCTGACATCAGCGCGGCGACGAAGCCGTCATACTGCTCCTTGGTCATCGGGCAGTTGATGTAATCGGCGCCGTTGCCGCCGGGGCCGACCTTGTCGTAGCGCGACTGGAACCAGGCCACCGACATGTCGATGGACTCGCGGTGCACGATCGGCGCGATCGCGTCGAAGAAGGCGAGGGCGTTCTCGTCGGTGAGTTCGCGAATGGCTTCGGCCAGCGGCGCCGAGGTGAGGGGGCCGGTGGCAACGATGACGTTGCTCCAGTCGGCCGGCGGCAGGCCATCGACTTCGCCGCGGGCGATCTCGATGAGGGGATGGTCGTTGAGGGCCCTGGTCACGGCCGCGGAGAAGCCGTCGCGGTCGACCGCGAGTGCGCCTCCGGCGGGCACCTGGTTGGCATCGGCCGCGCGCATGATCAGCGAGTCGAGCCGACGCATCTCCGCATGCAAGAGGCCGACGGCGTTGTTGGCGGCATCGTCCGAGCGGAACGAATTGGAGCATACGAGCTCGGCGAGCCCGTCGGTGCGGTGCGCCTCGGTCATGCGGTCCGGCCGCATCTCGTGCAGCACCACGGGCACGCCCGATTTCGCCACTTGCCAGGCAGCTTCGGAACCGGCGAGGCCGGCGCCGATCACGTGGACGATGTTGGATTGGGGTCCTGTCATGGGGCGGACAGGTAGCGCTTTTCCACGGAGAGTGGAATCGCCGAGATCGAGTTTTCTGACATCAGAAACGACAACGCCCGCACGAGGCGGGCGCTATCGGTCCGTTCCGGTGAAGGGCTGAACGATATCAGCCCTGATACTGGCCGGCGGCAACGCGCGGGATGTCCGAGCGATCGAGGCCGATATCGGCCAGTTCGCGATCGCTGAGCTGGGACAGCTCGGCAACATTGCGCTGATAGTCCCGGAAGGCCTGGATCATGCGGATGAGCGAGAGCAGCATTGGTAGTCTCCTGTAGTTCGATTCAGCCCTTGCCCGGGCCTCATCGTTGAAATGAATATAGGTGAGAGTGGTGCAGTGCGAAAGTTCCGATGTTGCGATGCAGCTAAGCGAAGCGCGCATAGCGCAGGTAAGGGGTGATTAACCTCTTGGCGGTCCTGCCCAGGAGTTGAGCGGAGGTGACCGTGTTCTGCAATAAAATACCGTGGAATCACGGGTTTATAACAGGCGTTGCGGTTCCCGATGAGGGTTGAAATGGGTTGCGTCCTCATGATCCGCAACACGATGCGCTAGCTTGTAAGCCCAAGTCCCGCATGCATGGATTGCATGAATCGTAAGATATAGAAGTGAATATAAATTACAGTATTTGATCCGTCATCCGTCCGCGCAGGCTACGATTCGCGGGCGCTGCCCGACAGGATTGGCATCGGCGCACCCTGGTGCATGCGTCGCCATAAGCCTGGGGCCAATCACCGCCCCATTTGATGCGGTGCATACACGGCATACGTGCGTCCCCTGACGACCAATCGCATGCGGCTCTGCGCGGCGTGCAACATCACGCAATTCTCGCGGAGAATTTATTGCGGCAAGTTGCCGCATCCGGAGGAAAGTCATGACACAGATTCCAGCAATGTCGCCGGGTCTGGCCCAAGAACAAGAGAAGGGAAAGTAACATCATGACGAAGTTACTCGGGGTTATCGCAATTGCCGCCGCCGCGTTCGCGGTCGCACCGGTCCAGGCCGCCAAGCACGCCATGGGCGGCTGCAGCGGGGCCAATCTGGAGAAGACGGAGACCGCGATCGAGAACATGGCCGACGGCGACAGCAAGTTCGTCGCGCAGAAGGAGATCGCGGCGGCGCAGGGCGCGCTGCTCAGCGGCAAAATGCGTGCGTGCGGCGCGCACCTGAACAAGGCGACGCACGCCGCCATGGGCAAGTGAACGCGGACCAAGAAAGGGCCGGTCGCCTGGCGGTCGGCCCTGTGAATTATATCGAGTGTTGTCTAAGGAGCGCGTGCCAGCTGGGTTGCGAAATAGGCGACGGTCTTGGAATAGACCTCGCTCTTGTTCCACTGCTGTAGCACCGTAAAATTCGGACTGCCTGGCTGCCAATCCTTGCCCTTCTGCCAGCCATAGCCGGCAAGATAGTTGGCGGTGGAGGCGAGCACGTCGGGCGCGTTATGCAGGAGATCGCGCTTGCCATTGCCATCGAAATCGACGGCATATTTCATCCAGGACGACGGCATGAACTGGGTCTGGCCGAGCTCGCCTGCCCAGGCGCCCTTCATGTCGGCCGGTGCGAGATCGCCGCGCTGGACGATGCGCAGCGCATCCATCAGCTCGGCGCGAAACTGCTCGGAGCGACGGCAGTCGTAAGCAAGCGTCGCGAGCGAGCGGATCGTTCCGAACTTGCCGGTGTTGACGCCGAAATCGGTCTCCAGCCCCCAGATCGCAACCAAGACCTCGCCGGGCACGCCGTAGGCCTGCTCGATCCGCGACAGCACGGAGCCGTATTGCTTCATCCTGTTGGAGCCGCGCTGCATGCGCGGCGGCACCATGCGGCCGGAAAACTCCTCGAAGGACTGGGTGAAGACCTTTTGCGAGCGGTCGCGGTTGAGCACGCTCTGATCGAGCGTCACGCCGGCGAGCCCGGCGGTGATGGCCTGCTGCGAGATGCCCTTCGCGGCGGCGTCGGTCTTGAAATCTGCAAGCCAGGCATCGAAATTGCCAGACCCGCAAGCAACGGCGGGCGCC
>NZ_AJQE01000080.1 GCF_000261685.1 Bradyrhizobium genomosp. I (2014)
AATAAACGCGGAGAGGGTGAGGGCTGCGAGAGCGAGACGGGAAATCGTCGGGGTCATTCGAGCAAATGAATTCCGTGAAGCGATCTGAGAAGCGATCTGACCGACGGGCGCAATCTCGGTTGGAACCGCGGCCAAAGCAAGGCGCACACCAGCTGCGATCCTGCCCGAGCCGGGGCAGGATCGCATGTCACGATATCGTCAGGCGTCCGTCCGATTTCGCCACGGGAAGAGGTTGGCCGGGAAGTCGGCGGCGGGCTTGCGCGGACGATGCGGCGGGGGCGGTACCGGCCGTGCCCCGGGCTCCGAGGCGATCACTTTGCGGTAGAGGTGCCAGGTGGCATGACCGAGCAGGGGGATCACCACGGCGAGGCCGAGGAACGCCGGTATGGTCCCGAGCGCGAGCAGCACCGCCACGATCACGCCCCAGGCCGCCATCGGCACCGGGTTTCTTGCGACGACGCGCAACGACGTCACCATCGACTCGAACGCGCCGGCATGACGGTCCAGCATCAAGGGGAACGACACGACGCTGATGCAGAGCGCGGCGAGCGCGAACAGGAAGCCGGTGCCGCAGCCGACCGCGATCAGCCACCAGCCTCGCTGCGTGGTCAGCACGCGCGTCATGAAGTCCGAGAGTCCGGTGACGCCCTCGTAGCCGAATGCCGCGATATAGATCGCCTGCGCGGTCGCAACCCAGGTGACGAACAGGGCGAGCAGCAACGTGCCGAGGCCGAGCATCGCACCGAACGAAGGCGAGCGCAGCACCTCCATGGCATCCCAGGCGCTGGCCGGTTCATAGCGTTCGCGCCGGCTGGACAGCTCGTAGAGTCCCAGCGCCGCGAATGGCCCGATCAACGCGAAGCCGGCAGCCAGCGGAAACAACAGCGGCAGCACCGAATAGCCCATCACCGCGCGGGCGAGCACGAGGCCGAGCACCGGGTAGATCACGCAGAGGATGATAGCGTGGCTCGGAACGGCCTTGAAGTCTTCCCAGCCGCGCCTGAGCGCATCCTGCAGATCTGACAGTCGGATGGTTCGGATCACCGGTCCAGCCGCATCTGAGGGCTGGGCCATCCCGGGGACATTGCCCTGATAGAGTGTGGCCATGGTCGCTAGCTCCCTTGCCGGGCGGCCGAGTCCGACGCCGGCAACGGCGCAAGCGGCCGCCATTCTTTGAAATTTCGCGATCCCGACCAGACGCGAATTCCGGATGGCATCGCGAACTGAACGGCAAGCATACTCCCAAGTCCGAGTCCTGTCCCTCACGCTTGGGTGAAATTCGATCCCGCGGCGCAACCACAACGACGTCATTCTGTCGTCATTTCGCCGCAGATAAGCTGATGCTGCTGGTCGTTCGCGGAGCTTCGCGGGCACAGCGCAGTAACTTCGTCTATAAGGCCCTTCCAACGGATCCTTTTCGGGGAGCAGACATGAGCATTTTCGGGAAAATCATGAGCGCGATCTTCGGCAGCCAGCCGGCCACCGCCGCGCCCGCCGGTGGCGCAGCATCGCCCGGCGCGCCCGCAGGGGCGCCGGGCGATGCTGCGCCGGCCGCCGCGCCCATGGCCGCCGTCGATGTGGCGGCGATCGTCGACAAGGCGGCGGCCGCACATAAGGGCGAGAAGCTGGAATGGCGCACCTCGATCGTCGATCTCATGAAGGCGCTGGACATCGATTCCAGCCTCGCTGCGCGCAAGGATCTCGCCAAGGAGCTGGGCTACAGCGGCGACATGAACGACTCGGCGAGCATGAACGTCTGGCTGCACAAGCAGGTGATGTCCAAGCTCGCCGCCAACGGCGGGAAGCTGCCGCCGGAGATCAAGCACTGACCCGCCCCGGGTCGTGCCGCAGGGGCCCGCGATCTCGCGGGTCCCTTCGCTTTCAGGCGACCAGATCCGCGTCCTCCGGATGCCTGGCGAGATAGTCGACGACGAAGCCGCAGCCGGCGATCACCTTCCTGCCGTCGCGCCGGATCATGTCCAGCGCGCCCTTGACCAGCTCGGACCCGATGCCACGGCCGCGCAGTGCGCGCGGCGTCTCGGTGTGGGTGATGATGACGGCGGACGGCGTCAGCCGGTAATTGGCGAAAGCGATGTCGCTGCCGACATCGAGCTCGAACCGGCTCCTGTCCTTGTTGTCACGTACCGATGCCGCCATGGCAGATCCTTCCGAAGAGAGCGTAGCCTTTGATCTAGGGGGCCGAGCCCGCCTTTGGCAAGGCGCGGCCAACGCAGTTTGCCGCACGGAAGCCAGTTGCAAATGCACCTGCCTGGTGCCGCAGCGTCAATAATTCCGGACTCCGCCCTTGCATGTCCCATGGCGGTTCCCACGTCCTAGCAAGGACATACGCCCGAATGCGGCCGGCAGGGTCGCCAGATATTCGGAGTGTCGTGATCGCCGGCCGCAGACGTATGCCTCTTTTGCAGGAGGGTACGATGTCGGACTTTGGTTTCTTGAAGACTCATCGAACATGGGAGGACTGGTGCGGGATGCTGGTCGGCGCGCTGATCGTGGCTTCGCCGTGGTTCCCCGTCCAGGAGGAGGCGATCGCCGGACACCAGACGGTCATCCTGAACACGGTCGCGATCGGTCTGGTCGTGTTTGGCATCAGCCAGCTCGAATATGTCGCCTTGCAGCGCTGGGAAGAGGTGGCGACAATCCTGGTCGGGCTGTGGCTCATCGCCTCGCCTTACGTGATCGGCTATTCCGGTGAGGGCTTTCTCCGCATCTATCACACGAGCCTCGGTGCGGTGGTGGTGCTGCTCGGCATACTCCAGCTGTGGCAGGACTGGGACATGACCGACCAGGACTTGCTCAAGCACGGACAATAGGCCGTAGATTTCGGCAGGCGATGACGTCGCTCATGTCGTTGCCCCTCCAGCTGCCAGCCGCGCGTACGAAGCCGTAACGCGCGGTTGGGTCGGCAGCTGTCCGATGCTGAGGTCGTTCGGTTCAATCGCCCGCTTTGGCGAGCCTGGACTCTTCGGCCTGAGGCTGCGTGCGGAGGCAGCCCTGGCAGATGAGCAGGGAGCGGTTGACCCTGGCGTCCTGCTCGGCCTCGATGCCGTCCTGTGCCTGCCACCACTCCTTCGAATAGGGCTGAACGCCAGCTTGCGACCTGTTGTGCTCGGATCGGGCAGCGGTCCGCGTTGGTTGTGACGAAGCGCGCGGCTGATTGGGATCCTGACCGGCGCCATCCCAGGCATAACGCGCAGGCTTGAAGGCGGGATCGGAAGCCAGATGCGTCTGCGGCCCCATGGCACATCCGGCCAGCGCCAACGACAACAGCAGGAGGGCGGGCGCTTTGACCATGATGCGGCACTCTGTACGCGAGAACTAACCGAGGTTGCGCCAATCATATTTAAGATTCCCTGAACGCGCAGGGCAGCAGGTCCACGGCGGCCGGCCTTGCAGGGGCGCTGGCGATGGCGATAAATGAGCTGCAATGAGCGGGCAGCTTGTGCGCTGTCCGTCGTCGAAGAGGAAGCCCCATGCAGCCCCTGCGCATGTCCCGCCGCGTCATGAATCTCGCTTACATGCTGACCCAGAATGCGCGGCGGCATGGCGCGCGTCCCGGTTTCGTCTGGGGAGACAAATCCTGGACCTGGCGCGAGATCGATGCGCAGGTCTCGGCGCTGGCCGCAGCGCTTGCCGCGCGTGGCATCGCCAAGGGCGACCGCATTCTCGTCCATTCCAAGAACGGCGAGGAGATGTTCGTCTCTATGTTCGCCGCGTTCCGGCTCGGCGCGGTCTGGGTGCCCACCAATTTCCGCCTGATGCCGGACGAGGTCAGCTATCTCGCGCAGGCCTCCGGCGCCAAGGCATTTCTGTGCCATGTTGATTTTCCCGAGCACGCTGCGGTCGTGAGCGGCGGCGCGCTGGAATTCACCTGGAGCATCGATGGCAGGGCCGCGTTCGGCGAGCGGACGGTTGCCGATGCCATTGCATCGCAGGCCGGCGCGAACGTGGCGAACGTCGCTGTCGAGCACGACGATCCCTGCTGGTTCTTCTTCACGTCCGGCACCACCGGCCGCTCCAAGGCGGCCGTGCTGACCCACGGCCAGATGGGATTCGTCGTCACCAATCATCTCGCCGACCTGACACCAGGGGTGACGGAGCAGGATGCCTCGCTGGTGGTGGCGCCGCTGTCGCACGGCGCCGGCGTGCACCAGTTGATGCAGACCGCGCGTGGCGCATGCACCGTGCTGCTGCCGACCGAAAAATTCGACATCAACGAGGCGTTCCGCCTGATCGAGGCGCATCGCGTCGGCAATCTCTTCACCGTGCCGACGATCCTCAAGATGATGGTCGAGCATCCCTCCGCCGACAAATACGATCATTCCTCGCTGCGCCAGGTCATCTATGCGGGCGCGCCGATGTATCGCGAAGACCAGAAGGCTGCGCTGAAGAAGCTCGGCAGGGTGATCGTGCAGTATTTCGGCCTTGGCGAGGTCACCGGCAACATCACCGTGCTGCCGGCCGCGCTGCACGATCCCGAGGACGGCCCGCATGCGAAGATCGGCACCTGCGGCTTCGAGCGCACCGGCATGCAGGTCTCGATCCAGGACGACGAGGGCCGGGAGCTCAAAGCCAACCAGAGCGGCGAGATCTGCGTGATCGGGCCTGCCGTGTTCGCCGGCTACTACGACAACCCCGAAGCCAATGCGAAGGCGTTCCGCAACGGCTGGTTCCGCACCGGCGATCTCGGCCACATGGACGAGGAGGGTTTCGTCTACATTACGGGACGCGCCTCCGACATGTACATCTCCGGCGGCTCCAACATCTATCCGCGCGAGATCGAGGAGAAGATCCTGACCCATCCCGCGGTGGGCGAGGTCGCCGTGCTCGGTGTGCCCGATGCGACCTGGGGCGAGGTCGGCGTTGCCGTCTGCGTCGCGCGCGAGGGCGCGAAGCCTGTGAGCGAAGCGGAGATGGCGGCGTTCCTCTCGCCAAAGGTGCCGCGCTACAAGATGCCGAAGAGGTTCTTCTTCTGGGAGGCCTTGCCAAAATCCGGCTACGGCAAGGTGCCGAAGCGCATGGTGCGTGACGAGCTCGAGGCGCGCGGGCTGCTCGACCTCGACAAGACCAGGACGGGCTGAGCGCAGGTGATGCGCAGGATCAAGCAGCCGGGCACGCCGGTCCCAGAACGCATTCAATGGGTGGAGGCGAGGGGACGCGCTTTCGCATTCACGCTTCAAGCGGGTCTGCCACTGCTGGAAGCCGCGCGGCGCGGCTTTGCCGCGGAAGGTTTTGCCGGCGGCGTGCTGAATTTCCGGCGCGGCACGCTTGGGCCGTTCGCCTATGTCATGCCTGCGCTGTCGAAGACCGGCGAGAACGCCGCGTTCTACAGCGACACTTACCGGCCCGGCGGCGTGACCCGCACGAAGCTCGGCAGCATGACGCTCGGCATGCGCGACGGCGCGCCGTTCTTTCATTGTCATGGGCTGTGGACCGAGGCGGATGGCAAGGCGAGCGGCGGCCACATGATGCCGGATGAGACCATCGTTGCCGAACCGTTCGAGGTCGAGGCCTTCGGCATTGAAGGTGCGATGTTTACCGCCGAGCCCGATCCGGAGACCAATTTCAAGCTGTTCGGGCCGGTGTCGGCCGCGCGCATCGGCGCGCGCACGACGAGCCGCGCTTTCGCGCTGCGGCTGCGGCCCAATCAGGACTTTGCCTTCTGCCTCGAAGGCTTCTGCCGTGCACACGGCATTGCGCGTGCGAAAATTCATGGCGGCGTCGGCTCGACCATCGGCGCGCGTTTCGCCCATGGCGGCGTCACCGAGCCGTTTGCCACCGAACTGGCGATCACGGCCGGTGCAATCGCGCCCGGTCCCGCCGGTGCGCTGGAAGCCGCGCTGGACGTTGCCTTGATCGACTACACCGGCGGCATTGCGGAGGGCCGTCTGATCCGCGGCGACAATCCTGTGCTGATGACCATGGAGCTGGTGCTGGAGGTGGTGGATTAGCCTGCTGGGCCTGGACGAGTGGGTGCAGATTCCGCTTTTGCAATTCTCGTGTTCCTGGTATGTTCTGGTGGAGACTTTCAGGGGGCGGGCAATGGCACGAAGAGGCAATCGAACGATCAACCTGCCTGCGCCGTATTTGAAGCGGGTCTGGCTCGATCCGTCGCAAGTTCACGATCGCGAGGCCTATCCGTTCTGCCTGCCCATCTTCCCCGATGATTTCGAGCTCAGCTTCGACGCGGCCATCACGATCATCGTGGGAGAGAACGGCGCCGGGAAGTCGACGATCCTCGAGGGGATCGCAGCGCTCGCCGGCTATGACGATGCCGGTGGCGGCAAGGGTTACATGCCGGTCGATCATTCCGAAGCGCGCGAGAAGATGGGCGGCCAGCTCTCCAGGGCGCTGCGCGCAAGCTGGCTGCCGAAGATCACCAATGGCTGGTTTTTTCGTGCGGAGAGCTTCTTCTCGGTCGCGCGATATCTGGACAAGGCTGCGCGTGATGCCGGCCAGGTCGGCCCCGATTTCCTGTCCCACTCCCATGGAGAGGGTTTTCTCCGCTTCTTCGAGGAGCGCTGCCAGCGTCAGGGCATTTTCATCTTCGACGAGCCGGAATCCGCACTGTCGCCGGCGCGGCAGATTGAATTCCTGAGGCTGCTGCGACGCATGGAGGAGTCCCGCATCTGCCAGGTGATCATGGCGACCCATTCGCCGATGCTGATGGCCTATCCCAACGCGCAGCTGCTGCGGCTCCGCAAGTACGGGCTTGAGCCTGTCACGTTGGAGCAGACCGATCATTACCGGGTGATGCGGGAGTTTTGCGACGACCCGCGCGGATTTGTGGAAGCCACGCTGGCGGAGTAATAGCGCCGTTGGCGGTCGTTCTCTGTCGCGTCGTAAGGGGCTCCTCGCAATGAGGAGTGTGGAGCGCAACATTTTCCACTCTCATGTCCCGGACCAGCTGCAACGCGTGAGCGTTGCGGCGCAGAGCCGGGACCCAGGAGCCCACGCGTCGTGCCGCTGCATGGGCCCCGGCTCTGCAGCGCACCGCCGAAGGGGCGCTGCGCTGCGTCCGGGGCACGAGAGCGAGTCCATTCATGTTCGAAGCTTGATTACACGCGCGGTTTCCCGTTCTCGCGGCACGTTGTGTCCGAGCTTTGCCTCAGTCATCACCCTCGAAAGTGCCGAGGGCGCAGGGAAGGCCGGGCGCCGGCTGGCACCCGCGGTCCGCTGTGCGCAAATGCGCTGGAAAACAGATGCACAGCGGCATACAGGGCAGCCTGAACGTCCGGCCTTCCCTGCGCAGTGGTTTTACGGCTTATGTCGTGCTCTCCCCGGGGAGCGATGCACTATTGCCCCCGTCGCCTTGCGGATGGCTGACGGCGCGAACCCGGTCGGGCCGCGACGTCACCGCAAGCCTTGGCGCACAGACCCCGGGCGCCAGGACCACACGATTTTGTCGTACGCAGGCTGCACCGGTCGTGTGCGCGCAGGTAGCTGCTCACGGAGTGACCCGCCCTGCAATCACCTTTCGCGCCGACGCCGCCTGCGTCCACCACGTCCCATCCCGCGTTCGTGACGATCGCGATCCGCCCCTCGGCCCGGGTTGGGGTAGCCGAAACATGCGACATTTCCGAATTCGAGTAAAGCGAATTATTTCGGCGTGGACATCTTGACCCTGCTCCGGGGTGTTTTGCCCGTCGGGCAACGCAATGAATGGTGTGGATTGCGGGCCGCGGCCTCGCCACGACCGTGCCACGAACGGGTCTCCCCATCGTCCAAAAATGCGTTACGATGACCCCAGCGCGCCTCAAGCCGCGCAGATTGAAGAGTGAGGAAACGACATGCGGACGAGAAGCGGAACGGCGATCGCCGGGGTGGCGGCGCTGGCGGTGGCGGGGATGGCTCTGACGGCCGGTTTTGAGCCGGTCCGGGCTCACGGACCGACGCGGCAGAAGGTGCGGGAATCCATCGAGATCAACGCGCCGCAGGACAAGGTCTGGGCCGCGATCCGCAACTTTCAGGACATGAGCTGGCTTCCGCCCGTCACCAAGACCACGGGCGAGAAGGGCAACGAGGTCGGCGCGACGCGGCAACTGACGCTGACGGGCGGCGCGACCGTCGACGAGGAGCTCTACAAATACGAGCCCGACATGATGAGCTATTCGTACCGGATCACCAAGGTCGACGTGAAGGTGCTGCCGGTGACCAATTATTCCTCGACGCTGACGGTGTCGCCCGCGCCTGACGGCAAGGCGAAGCTGGAATGGGCCGGCGCGTTCTATCGTGGCTATCCCAACAACGATCCGCCGCCGGAGCTGAGCGACGAGGCCGCCAAGACCGCGGTGAGCGGGCTCTACAAGACCGGGCTGGAGGCGCTCAAGAAGAAGATCGAGAGCGGTAGCTGATCGTGCGGGCGCTGGGCTTGCGGGCGCTGGTCCTGGCGGCGCTCGCCGCCGGCCTTTGCCTCGTCAGTCCCGGCGGCGCGTTCGCTGATGAGGCGTTCGTCACCAACCAGCTCAGCGACGACCTGATGGTCGTGGACCTCGCCACCGCGCGCAGCATCGCGACCATCCCGATCGGCGGCAAGCCGGCGGGCGTCGCTGTCAGCGCCGACGGACGCTTTGCCTATGTGACGAGCCCCGACGCCAAGGCGGTGACGGTGGTGGACGCGGCTGCGCGCCAGGTCGCGGGCCGCATCGAGGTCGGCGGCGGTCCGCTCGGCATCGCCGTGGCGCCAGACGGAAAGACAGTCTATGTCGCCGACTGGTACGCGGCGGCGGTGCGGGTGATCGATGCGGCGAGCCGCAGTGTCACGGCCAGCATTGCGGTCGGCGCCTCGCCGTCGGGGCTTGCGGTGACGCCCGATGGCAAGCTACTGCTCTCGGCCGACCGCGACGACGACAGCGTCTCGATGGTGGACACCGCGACGCGCCAGCGCAAGGCGATCATCAAGGTCGGCACCCGCCCGTTCGGCGTCACCATCGATGCCGAGGGCAAGCGAGCCTACACCGCCAATGTCGGCTCCGATGATGTCTCCGTGATCGACATCGCTGAAAGCCGCGAGGTCGCCCGCGTGCCGGTCGGCATGCGCCCCTATGCGGTGGCGCTGGCGCAAGGACGCGGCTTCGTCACCGACCAATATGGCGGCGCCGTCAGCGTGTTCGACCTGACGACGCTGAAGCCGATCAAGCGCATCAATGTCGGCGACTATCCGGAAGGCATCAATGCGACCGCTGACGGCAAGCGCGTCGTCGTCGCCTGCTGGGAGAGCAACGTGCTTGATGTCATCGACGCGGCCGAGCTGAAGGTGATCGGCGAGGTCAAGACCGGCGACGGCCCGCGCGCGTTCGGGATGTTTTTGAGGAGGACGGAGTAGGGCGGTTGCGTAGGGTGGGTTAGCGTCAGCGTAACCCACCTCTTTGGTGTCCGCGGTGACGGAAGTGGTGGGTTACGCCAAGCGGTCTGCGCTTCGCGCAGTCCGCAGGGCTAACCCACCCTACGATTCTGGCAGATCGCTTTCGCAATCGCATCCATCCGCTCAAATACGTGGTCCGGCCCCAGCGCCCGCAGCGCCGCCGGCGCCGCATAGCCCCAGCACACGGCCCCGCAGGCAATTCCCGCGGCCCGCGCCGCCTCGATGTCGCGGACCTCGTCGCCGATCGCGATCACCTTGCCCGGCTCGACACCCGCGCGGCGGATGACTCGGCGGAATTTCGCGGGCTTGCCGAACAGTGACGCAGAGCAATCGAAATGCGCGAACAGCGACGCAGCGTCGCCGATCTTCTCGCGCGCATTGGCCTCGCTGTCGGAAGTCACCAGCGCAAGCTGCACGCCGTTCTCGGCCAGCATCCGCAGCATCGCCTCGACACCCGCGAACAGAGGAATCTCGCTAGCTGCCTCCGCCTTCAGCCGCCGCGCATGTCGCGCGATCGCCGGCAGCTTCCACAAGGGCACCTCGAGCCGGGCGAGGATCTCGCGGCTCGACGCATGCCGCAGCTCCTCGATGTCCTCATCCTTCACGCGACGAAAATTGAAGTGGTCGGCGACATCGTTGATGGTGCGCAGGAACCACGGAAAGCTGTCGGCGAGCGTGCCGTCGAGATCGAAGATGGCGAGGGCGTAGGGCATGGACGAGATTTGCAAAGACTAAGATCTGATTGCTCGGTTGGCTCGATATTACTGTGGCACCTCGACCGGAAAGTTTGAACCTTTCCTGTAGCCTGTTTTCGCCTGAGGCCTATCTGGGATTCGTTCGATGATCTTACTCTTCATCATTTTGTTGAATATTCGCTTCACGGAGTTTTCCGACCCAATGAACGTGATTTCACGCGCCTTCGCGTTGTTGATTTCCAAATTCACTCTCAAGTATTCGCAGATAATTTCTTCCGGCGAAGCCAGCTTCTCATGCCGAAGTGTAACTTTGACACTGCCGTCTAGCTGCTCGATGACCCACTATTCAAAACCCCGATGAAGAGTTCGCCACCATCAGCGTTGGCGAACGCAGAAAGCGATTTCGTGAGTTTCGAAGGTGATACTTCCTTGGCCTTGAAATCTAAGAAATGTCCTTCGCCGCGAGCTAGCAGACCGGCAAATTGAGCGTCGGATACGCCTGTAATATCAATTGCCAAGCTCCCACCCTCCCAGCTCATGCTCTGTCGGTTGAGCTGAAAGAGTAATCAACAGCGCTGCAACTTCAAGAAGAAAGGGCGCTCCCATTATCGGGAGCGCCCTTCGCATGGATGGAGAGGGTCACCAACGCTGCTACCCAATTCGTTGCGATCGCCCAAATCGTTTCGATCAGTGCGAAAACAACATTTCGACGGCTACGTTTCATCTGTGCCTTACGGCGACTCATCTTTGTATTGGTCATAACTTCCCTCCTTCCATCGATCCAAAATCGGATCAAAGCTAGCAGAAAGGTGACCGCAACAAACCAGACGGCAGGATTCGAACCCGCACCCATCCCCGAAGCCAAATTCGAGAACGATTGATGTTAGCAAAATAGATAAAAAAGTCAAGTTTTTCAGTTGATTATTGGGGTTACTCCGCCGCCTCGCTCGTGCTCCGCCGCTTCGGCTTCCGTGCCTTCCTCAGCACCGGCTCCAGGAACTTGCCCGTATAGCTCCGCGGCGCCTTTGCGATGTCTTCCGGCGGGCCCCAGGCGACGATCTCGCCGCCGCCATCGCCGCCTTCGGGGCCGAGGTCGATGACCCAGTCTGCTGTCTTGATGACTTCGAGATTGTGCTCGATGACGACGACGGTGTTGCCCTGCGCGACCAGCTCGTGCAGCACCTCAAGCAGCTTCTTGACGTCGTGGAAGTGCAGGCCGGTGGTGGGTTCGTCCAGGATGTAGAGCGTGCGGCCGGTGGCGCGCTTGGACAGCTCTTTTGCCAGTTTGACGCGTTGCGCTTCGCCACCGGATAGCGTCGTCGCTTGTTGGCCGACATGGATGTAATCGAGCCCGACGCGGTGCAAGGTTTGAAAAGTCTCGCGCACGCGCGGGACCGCCTTGAAGAACTCGGCGGCTTCCTCGACGGTCATGTCGAGCACGTCGGCGATGCTCTTGCCCTTGAACAGCACCTCCAGCGTCTCGCGGTTGTAGCGCTTGCCCTTGCAGACGTCGCAGGTGACGTAGACGTCGGGCAGGAAGTGCATCTCGATCTTGATGACGCCGTCGCCTTGGCAGGCCTCGCAGCGGCCGCCCTTGACGTTGAAGGAGAAGCGGCCGGGCTCGTAGCCGCGCGCTTTGGCCTCCGGCAGGCCGGCGAACCATTCGCGGATCGGCGTGAAGGCGCCGGTATAGGTCGCCGGATTCGAGCGCGGGGTGCGGCCGATCGGCGACTGGTCGATATCGATGATCTTGTCGATGTGCTCGAGGCCCTCGATGCGGTCGTGCGGGGCTGCGCCTTCGCTGGCATTGTTCAGCTTGCGGGCGATGGCGCGGTAGAGCGTGTCGATCAAGAGCGTCGACTTGCCGCCGCCGGAGACGCCGGTGACGCAAGTGAACAGGCCGAGCGGAATCTCCGCCGTGACGTTCTTGAGGTTATTGCCGCGCGCGTTCACCACCTTGATGGTGCGGCGATGGTTCGGCGGGCGCCGCTCCGGCACCTCGACCTCGAGCTCGCCGGTGAGGTACTTGCCGGTCAGCGATTTCGGGTTGCGCATGATCTCGGCGGGTGTGCCTTCGGCGACGATGTTGCCGCCATGCATGCCGGCGCCGGGGCCGATATCGAGGACGTAGTCGGCAAGCCGGATGGCGTCCTCGTCATGCTCGACCACGACCACGGTGTTGCCGAGGTCGCGCAGGCGCTTCAGCGTATCCAGCAGGCGGGCGTTGTCGCGCTGGTGCAGGCCGATCGATGGCTCGTCGAGCACGTAGAGCACGCCGGTGAGCCCCGAGCCGATCTGCGAGGCCAGGCGGATGCGCTGGCTTTCGCCGCCGGACAGCGTGCCGGAGGAGCGGGACAGCGTGAGATAGTTGAGGCCGACGTCGAGCAGGAAGGTGAGACGCTCGCGGATCTCCTTCAGGATGCGGCCGGCGATCTCGTTCTGCTGCTTGTTCAGCGCATCGGGCACGGTCTCGAACCATTCGCCGGCCTTCTTGACCGAGAGCTCCGAGATCTCGCCGATGTGCTTGCCGCCGACCTTGACGCTGAGCGCCTCGGGCTTGAGCCGAAAGCCGTGGCACGCCTCGCAGGGCACGTCGTGGAAGTACTTCGCCAGCTCCTCGCGCGCCCACTCGCTCTCGGTCTCGCGATAGCGCCGGTTGATGTTGGTGATCACGCCCTCGAACGGCTTCTTGGTGTCGTAGGAGCGCACCCCGTCCTCGTAGGAGAACTTGATCTCGTCCTCGCCCGAGCCGTAGAGGAGCGCGTTTTGCGTCTTCTTCGGCAAGTCCTTCCACTTGGTGTCGAGCGTGAACTTGTAGTGCTTGCCGAGCGCGGTCAGCGTCTGCACGTAATAGGGCGACGACGACTTGGCCCAGGGCGCGATCGCGCCCTTGCGCAGCGTCAGGTCCTTCTCGGGGATGACGAGGTCCTCGTCGACATGCTGCTCGACGCCGAGGCCGCCGCAGGCAGGGCAGGCACCGTAGGGATTGTTGAAGGAGAACAGGCGCGGCTCGATCTCGGGGATGGTGAAGCCGGAGACCGGGCAGGCGAACTTTTCCGAGAACAGGATCCGTTCGGGGCCGCTCTTGTCGTGGATCTTCGCGGTCTTCTTTTTCTCTTTCTCTTCCGCAGGCGCGGCCGCCGGCGCGTCGGCGAACTCGACGACGGCGAGGCCTTCGGCGAGCTTCAGGGCGGTCTCGAAGCTCTCGGCGAGGCGCTGGCCGATATCGGCGCGCACCACGATGCGGTCGACCACGACGTCGATGTCGTGCGGGAATTTCTTGTCGAGCGCCGGCGCCTCGCTGAGCTCATGGAAGGTGCCGTCGACCTTGACGCGCTGAAAGCCCTTCTTGAGCCATTCGGCGAGCTCCTTCCGGTACTCGCCCTTGCGGCCGCGCACCACGGGCGCCAGCAAATAGAGGCGGGTGCCTTCGGGCAGCGCCAGCACGCGGTCGACCATCTGCGAGACGGTCTGGCTCTCGATCGGCAGGCCCGTGGCCGGCGAATAAGGCACGCCGACGCGGGCCCAGAGCAGGCGCATGTAGTCGTAGATCTCTGTGACGGTGCCGACGGTGGAGCGCGGGTTCTTCGACGTCGTCTTCTGCTCGATGGAGATCGCCGGCGACAGGCCGTCGATCTGGTCGACGTCCGGCTTCTGCATCATCTCCAGGAACTGGCGGGCATAGGCCGAGAGCGATTCGACGTAGCGCCGCTGGCCCTCCGCATAGATGGTATCGAAAGCGAGCGAGGATTTGCCGGAGCCGGAGAGGCCGGTGAACACCACGAGCTTGTCGCGGGGGATCTCGACGTCGATGTTCTTGAGGTTGTGCTCGCGCGCGCCACGGATCGTAATTGCGCGCAGGCTGGAGCCCGCGTTCTGGTGTTGGCGCTTCGCCTTGATCACTTCATCCATCCGAGTTGCCCTCAAGGAAGCCCAAAGGTGCGCGATCGCGCCAACGTCAAGGCGCGCTTCGCCCGGAACCGGGATCGGCGCCGATGGGTATGGCAGCGAACGTAGGAAGAACGGCGGCGGATTTCCAGTGGGACTTGCGAATCGTCAACGGATTGTTGGCACACTGGCGGCATCTGGCAGCAGAAACCTTTAGCCCTAGCCAGATGCGCAAAACAAAAAGGCCGGCGCGAGGCCGGCCTTTCGTCACGCTGAGGCGCTGAAGCGTAGCTTAGTACTTGGCGACCACGGGAGCGCCGAAGTGATAGTTCACGCCGACCTGCACGGTGTGGAGGTTGAGCGTGCCGGTGTTGACGGCACCGAAGTAGGTCTCGCCGCCGAGGCTGCGATAGAGGTACTCGCCCTTGACCGACCACTGCGGAGCAAAGAACGCCTCGACGCCGGCGCCGACGGTCCAGCCCGAGTGGAACTGGCTGTCGGAGGCCGAGAGGCCGCCCAGGGTCGCGGTGATCTTGTTGTCGATCCAGGCGTAACCACCGGTGCCGTACAGCAGAACGTTGTTGACGGCCCAGCCAATGCGGCCGCGCACGGTGCCCATCGCGTCGGTCTTGGAACTCACCGAAGCGGGGATGCCACCGACGCCGGCGACGAAAACGGTACCAGCCGCCGAGGCGCTGACGTCGGCCCAGGCGCCATCGGCCTCGACGCCGAACACGACGTTGCCGGTCTGCCAGTTGTAGCCAGCGGTGCCGCCGACGAAGCCACCCTGCATCTTCGGGTCGCCCGAACTAGCTTCCCAGGCGCCGCCGCCGACGATACCGAGGTAGAAGCCGGTCCAGTTGTAGACCGCAGCAATCGGAGCGACCGGAGCCTTGGTGTAGGGGCGCGCCGCGAGATCGGCCGCCGAGGCAGGAGCGGCGAGAGCGAACAAACAGGCCGAAGCCAACAAAACCTTCTTCATTTTTAACTTAATCCCAGTCCCAGTTTCTGTTGTTGCCTTCCGTGACCGGAAGGGCAGCGGACTCAAACGGCCCAACTGGCGCGATGCTTACACCAACAAAGCCGCAAGTTGTGTCTCCGAAAAGCCACAACGCCGCAAAAGGTGATGGTTACTGACTCATTGCCACGGGCAATTCTGCGCCCGAACAACAAAGGCCGGCGCGAGGCCGGCCTTTGATCTCAAAACAATATCAGCGGATATCAATATCTTGCGATCAACGGGCCGCCCCAGCGATAGTTCACGCGGATAAGGCCGATATCGACGTCCTGGCTGATGCGATCGGAGGCAGTGAAGGCACCGAGCGGAGCCGCGGCAAAATTGCCGGATCCGGTGAAGTCGACCGTGCGGTGGCCGAGGAAGATGTGATCGTACTCGAAGCCGACCGACCAGTTCGGGGCGAATCCGAACTCGACGCCCGCGCCCACCGTGCCGCCCCAACGGGTCTCGCTGGCCCGGTCGAATTCGAGACCGGTCGCCAAATCATAGGTCCGGTAGCGATCACCGACGACGGCGGCGCCGCCCTTCACGTAGAGCAAGACGTTGTTCCAGGCGTAGCCGACCTGTCCGGTGATCAAACCGAAAGAGTCGATCTTGGACTGGTTGCGAAGGCCGGACACCGCGCTGATGTTGTCGCCGGTAAAGTCGGCCCAGTTGCCCTGGCCTTCGAAGCCGAACACCCAGTTCGTCGACTGCCAGCGATAGCCGACCTGGCCACCGACCGTGCCGCCCGTCGCGTTGTGGCAGCCCTCGCCGACCAGAACGCCGGTTGCCGGAGTCACGAAGTCCCAGCACTTGTGGCTTTTTTT
>NZ_AJQE01000081.1 GCF_000261685.1 Bradyrhizobium genomosp. I (2014)
GGCGGCAATCGGCGGTGGAGCCTTGGTGTAGGGACGGGCGGCAAGATCCGCCGCGCTTGCAGGAGCCGCCAGCCCCAACGCCATTACACTGATTGCACCAAACAGAATCTTATTCATTGCAGTCTCCCCAGTTTCGTCCGCTTCTCGAGGTCCCCGAAAACGGCTGATCAGGCGCGACGCCCATATGAACTAATTCCGAGGCAACGATAGCCAAAGGAATGGGCAAAGTCCGTCTCCGAAATGCCACACTCGCCGGCCGATTGAGGTGGCTGCAACTTGATGAATGTTAAGCGGTTTTTGTACTTCTCGGGAACCCGGAAAGGTTCCATCCGGGTTCCCCTGCCATCGGCCTGAAGCCAAATTGTTCTGTCCTTTTGGCATGAAGAACAAATCTGGAACGGAGCCGACGGGAATGCTATATGTGGGGATAACCCTGAGGGGTGCGGGCTGATTGGTGCCCGCAAGCGTATAGGGTCGCCTCAACAGGCGCAGAGGAACGCGGGCAGCGGGTCTCGCCCTTTTTAAATTCAGTGGCATTCGGAGTGGAGAGCGGCGATGGCGGGAAGCGTCAACAAGGTCATTCTGGTTGGAAATCTCGGCAAGGATCCTGAAATCCGCCGCACCCAGGACGGGCGGCCGATCGCGAATTTGAGTATCGCGACCTCGGAGACCTGGCGCGACAAGAATACCGGCGAGCGCAAGGAGAAGACCGAGTGGCACCGCGTCGTGATCTTCAATGAAGGGCTCTGCAAGGTCGCCGAGCAGTACCTGAAGAAGGGCGCCAAGGTTTACATCGAGGGCGCGCTGCAGACCCGCAAATGGACCGACCAGAGCGGCGTCGAGAAGTATTCGACCGAGGTCGTGCTCCAGGGCTTCAACTCGACGCTGACCATGCTCGATGGCCGCGGTGGCGGCGGAGGAGGCGGCAGCTTCGGCGACGAGCCGGGCGGCGATTTCGGCTCCTCCGGTCCGGTCAGCAGCGCGCCGCGTCGTCCCGTTGCCGCCGGTGGTGGCCGCAACAGCGACATGGACGACGACATCCCGTTCTGAGGACGCGGATCGCGCCTATCGAGACGCGCCGAGCGCATGGAGCCTGGCGTGTCGTATCAGCAATTCTGGCTCGACGGGGCGGGCTCGGGTTTTCCGGGCCCGCTTCATGTCCGGCTTGAATTCAATCGACCCGACATTTCAGACGACGGCACTCCGCAGCTCCAGAGCGCTGCGAACGGGCCGGTGGGGCGCGCCGCGCAGCGCGGTTTTGGGGGTGTCGGAGGCGGTTCCGCGGTGCCATTTCCGGGGTTGCCCGAGGCACCTTGTCCGAAGCCGTAAGTCGTTGGAAAAATAAGCGGAAAAAGCGCTTATCGACCCTCGCGCGAGGGTGGTTATCCGACCCTCGATGCGCTATATGATTCCCAGACAAGAACTCACCGGATTCCCCCTTGGCTGACGACGACAACAAGCCCGGCGACCAGCCGGCGCATCCCTCGGATATTCGCCCCGTTTCCATCTACGAGGAGATGAAGAAGTCCTATCTCGATTACGCCATGAGCGTGATCGTGGCGCGTGCGCTGCCCGATGCGCGCGACGGGTTGAAGCCGGTGCACCGCCGCATCCTGTTCGCGATGAACAATCGCGGCGACACCCCGGACAAGAAACACAAGAAGTCCGCCGGTGCCGTCGGCGAGGTCATGGGCAAGTACCATCCCCATGGCGACCAGGCGATCTACGACGCCTTGGTTCGCATGGCGCAGGACTTCTCGATGCGCGCGCCGCTGATCGACGGGCAGGGCAATTTCGGCTCGGTCGACGGCGATCCGGCCGCGGCGATGCGCTACACCGAGTCGCGCCTGACCAAGATCGCGCTGAAGCTGCTCGAAGACATCGACGACGACACGGTCGACTTCCAGGACAATTACGACGGCTCCGAGAAGGAGCCGGTGGTTCTGCCCGCGCGGTTCCCGAACCTGCTGGTAAACGGCGCCGGCGGCATCGCGGTCGGCATGGCCACCAACATCCCGCCGCACAATCTCGGCGAGGTGATCGATGCCTGCGTCGCGCTGATCGACAATCCGTCGCTGACCATCGACGAGCTCAACAACATCATCCCGGGCCCGGATTTCCCGACCGGCGGCATCATCCTCGGACGCCAGGGCATCCGCAGCGCCTATCATCTCGGCCGCGGTTCGATCGTGATGCGCGGCAAGGTCACCTTCGAGACGATCCGGAAGGAACGCGAGGCGATCGTCATCACCGAGATCCCGTATCAGGTGAACAAGGCGACGATGGTCGAGCGCATCGCCGAGCTCTACAAGGAAAAGAAGATCGAGGGCATCTCCGATCTTCGCGACGAATCCGACCGCGACGGCTACCGCGTCGTCGTCGAGCTCAAGCGCGATGCGGTGCCCGACGTGGTGCTGAACCAGCTCTACAAGTTCACGCCGCTGCAGACCAGTTTCGGCGTCAACGCCGTCGCGCTCGATTCCGGCCGTCCGCAGACGATGACCCTGAAGGACATGCTGACGATCTTCGTCGGCTTCCGCGAGCAGGTCGTCACACGCCGCACCAAATACAGGCTGCGCAAGGCGCGCGAGCGCGCGCATGAGCAGGTCGGCCTCGCCATCGCGGTCGCCAATATCGACGAGATCATCAAGGTGATCCGGCACTCGCCGACGCCGGCCGCCGCGCGCGAGACGCTGATGACGCGCGACTGGCCCGCGCGCGACGTCGAGGACATCATCACGCTGATCGACGACCCCCGTCACCGCATCAACGAAGACGGCACCATCCGCCTGTCGCTGGAGCAGGCAAGGGCGATCCTGGAGCTGCGCCTCGCACGTCTCACCGCGCTTGGCCGCGACGAGATCGGCGAGGAGCTCGCAAAGCTCGCCGGCGAGATCGGCGAATATCTCGAGATCCTGCGCTCGCGCGCCCGCATCCTCGACATCATCAAGACCGAGCTCACCGAGGTGAAGGCCGAATTCGCCACGCCGCGCCGCACCGTGATCATGGAGCAGGAGGGCGAGGTCGAGGACGAGGACCTGATCCAGCGCGAGGACATGGTCGTCACCGTCTCCCACGCCGGCTACGTCAAGCGCGTGCCGCTGTCGGCCTACCGGGCCCAGCGCCGCGGCGGCAAGGGCCGCTCCGGCATGCAGACCCGCGACGAGGATTTCGTCAGCCGCCTGTTCGTGGCGTCCACGCATACGCCGGTGCTGTTCTTCTCCTCGCGCGGCCAGGTCTACAAGGAAAAGGTCTGGCGGCTGCCGATGGCCGCGCCGAACGCGCGCGGCAAGGCGATGATCAACATCCTGCCGCTGGAGCAGGGCGAGCGCATCACCACCATCATGCCGCTGCCGGAGGATGAATCGACCTGGGGCGAGCTCGACGTGATGTTCGCCACCACCGGCGGCAACGTCCGCCGCAACAAGCTGTCCGACTTCGTCGACGTCCGCCGCTCCGGCATCATCGCGATGAAGCTCGACGACAACGAGGCGATCGTCGACGTGCAGATCTGCACCGAGCGCGACGACGTGCTGCTGACCGCCGCCGGCGGCCAGTGCATCCGCTTCCCCGTCACCGACGTGCGCGTGTTCACCGGGCGCACCTCGATGGGTGTGCGCGGCATCGCCCTCGCCGACGCCGACAAGGTGATTTCTCTGGCGATCCTGCGCCACGTCGAGACCACCTCGGACGAGCGCTCGGCCTACCTGAAGATGCGCCGTGCGGTGGCGGGCGAAGCTGCGGCGGACGAGGCGCCGGCCGATACCGAGGCCGAGGAGATCTCCGGCAGCTTCCAGCTGTCGCAGGAGCGTTATGCCGAGATGTCGGCGCAGGAGCAGGTCGTGCTAACCGTCTCCGTCAACGGCTACGGCAAGCGGACCTCGTCCTACGAGTATCGCACCACGGGGCGCGGCGGCAAAGGCATCGTCGCCATGAGCGTCAACAACCGCAACGGCAACCTCGTCGCATCCTTCCCCGTCGAGGATGCTGATCAAATCATGCTGGTCACCGACAAGGGCCAGTTGATCCGCTGCCCGGTCGAGGGTATCCGCATCGCCGGCCGCTCGACGCAAGGCGTGATCGTGTTCGACACCGCCGAGGACGAGCACGTCGTCTCGGTCGAGCACATCACGGAAGAGGCGGAGAACGGGAACGGCGAAGGCGGGAGCTAAGCGGTCGCTGCACCGGACCCAGCGGCGCTCCCTCCGATTGTGTCCACGGATGCCCCCCCCCCGCGGCGCGTTCGCCTGAAAGCTGCGTTCGCGCGGAATTTGCTTGCCGAGGCCGGCGTCGGGCCAGCCGGCGCTTTGTCAGGATTTCGGCTCCGGCGCTGCGTCCGAGCCGGCTTCCGCCGGGATCGTCCTGCTTGCAACGAGTCCGAGGGTGGAGCCCTGGATGACGATGCTGAAGAGAACGACGGCATAGGTGGCGGCGAGGATAATGGGTTTGTCCGGACTGTCGGGAACGGACAGCGCCAGCGCAACCGAGATGCCGCCGCGCACGCCCGCCCAGGTCAGGAACGGGACGTTCTGTAGCGACAGAAGGTTGGTCCATGCAAACGCGAGCGGCGGAGCGGCGACGGCCAGCAGGCGCGCGACGAGAGCAATTGGAATCGTTGCGAGCGCCACGACCAGCGCCGATGGTTCGAAGCGCAGCACGAGCACCTCAAGTCCGATCAGCAGGAACAGGACTGAATTGAGGATCTCGTCGATCAGGGTCCAGAGCGCGTAAACGTAGCTACGGGTTCGCTCGCTCATCGCGTAGCGAGGACCGCGATCGCCGATCAGGAGTCCGGCCGCCACCACCGACAGGGGGGCGCTGACATGGAGCCGCTGCGCCAGCGCGTATGTGCCGGTCACCAGGGCAAGCGATATCAGCACTTCGATCGGGTAGTCGTCGATCCACCGCATCGCCAGATACGCAATGTAGCCGGTCATCAGACCAAGCAGCAGGCCGCCGCCCGCTTCGAGCAGAAGAAGCTCGACGATGGCAAACCCACTGGTGTCCTCGCCGTTACCTGTGGCAAATCTCAGCAGGATGACGAACAGGACGATGCCGACGCCGTCGTTGAACAGGGACTCGCCCTGCATCTCGACTTCAAGGCTGGCAGGCACCTGCACGTTCTTCAGGACGCCGAGCACGGCGACAGGATCGGTCGGGCTGATCAAGGCGCCGAACACCAGCGCCCAGGCCAGGGTCATGGGGTGGCCGATCAACCCGGCGGCCGCCCAGATTCCGAAACCGATGGCGGCGGTCGAGATCACGGTGCCAAGACCGGCCATGATGGCGACCGGAATCGCGCGGCTGCGCAGCTTGTCCAGATCGACGTGAAGGGCGCCGGCGAACAACAGGAAGCCCAGCATTCCGTTCATGACGACGGAGGCGAAGTCGATCTGCAGCAGCGCCGAGGTCAGCGGTTCGAACAGATGCTGTTTCGGAAAAGCGACATCGATCATGACCAATATGACCGAGGTCGCGACGCTCATGACGAGCAGTCCGATCGTGTGCGGCAGAGGAATGAATTTGTGATTGAGCCAGCCGAATGCCGCTGAAAGCGTGAGAAGAATAGCTGCAAGCTCGAGGAGGGAAAACAAGTGGCTGGGCTCCGTTCGACCCGGCGCCACCGGTTCGAAGATGCATTCGCCGGACATCACTCGATGGCTGCAACGTCGCTCGCGTCCGGATCAAGCGCGCGGTTATCCATGGTACAACAAGAATATCGCACTTGCGAAGTGAAATGCGCTCGACCCCGATGTCGTTCTCATGCGCTGCCTCGGAGCAGACGATGTCCGGCGGCGTGGTCGTGACCGAGTGACACGATCAATCGCATCTGCAGGCGGGGAACGGGGCTCCCGCGCAGACGTTTGCTACTCGCTCGCGAGGAAGTTTTCGCTGCGGCGCGCCGAGATCTGCCTGGCGAGCATCATCATTGGTACGGTACCGACCCTATCGGGGAATAATGACTGCACGACTTCGCAGGCTGATTGACGAATTGGCCGATGCGTTCTGGCTGTTTCCGGCCATGCTCGTCCTTGCAGGAGTGCTCGGCGCGCTCGCTCTGGTCGGACTTGATCGCAGCGGGCTCGTTCCCGGCTGGATGCTGGAAGAGTGGTTCTACAACGGCGGTGCGACCGGGGCCCGTACCTTGCTCGGCACCGTCGCCTCGTCGATCATCGGCGTTGCCGGCACGGTGTTCTCGATCATGATCGCGGCTCTCTCACTGGCAGCAGGCCAGATGGGGCCGCGGTTGCTCCGGAATTTCACCAAGGATCGCGGCAATCAGTTCACACTCGGAGTGTTTCTGGGAACCTTTTGTTACGCACTGATCGTGCTGCGCAGCGTGCGTACCGCGGCTGAGGGAGCATTCATCCCGCACCTCTCGCTGACCGTCGCGATCCTTCTGGCTTTCGTCTGCGTGGCCACGCTTGTGTATTTTGTCGGGCACATGGCCGGCCGGATCAATGTCGACACCGTCATTGAACTGGTGAGCGACGAAATCCAATCGGCGATAAGGCGTCTGACGACCGAACAGCGTCGGGATCAGGTGCTTCCCGCCGGGTTCTGCGAGGACAGAACGGTTATCGTCGATCCCAGGCAGGGATATCTGCAGCATCTGGACGAGCGGGGGCTGGCGGACTGGGCGGCCGAGCACAACACATCAATCAGGATGCTGGTCAGACCAGGACACTTCGTTTTTCAGGGCGCGCCGATCGCGGTGATGTCGAATCCGGTGGAGGGGGCAGCGGCCGCGATTCAGAACGCGACGGCGCTCGGGCCGCAGCGCGTGAGCTCCGCGGATCTCGAATTCGCCGTCAGGCAACTAGTGGAGGTCGCGGTCCGGGCGTTGTCGCCGGGCATTAACGACCCGCACACGGCGATGAGCGCAATCGACCGGCTCGGTGCGGCCTTGTGCGAATTGGTGCCGCGGCATCTTCCTTCCGGGATCTCGTGTCGCGAGGGCCGGCCGGTGATGTTCGTCCCCCATGTCCAGTACGAAGGTCTCCTCAATGTGATGTTTCACATGATCCGGCAGAACGCATCGGCCAACGCGGCCGTCCTGATCCGGATTCTGGAGGTGCTCACCGCAGTCGTCGGTGTCGAGCGCGATCCGGCACGTCTGACGTGTCTTGAAGTGCACGCCGACCTCGTCGCCGGCGACGCCCGGCGCAACCTCTCGACCCCGGCGGACCTTCGGGATGTCGACCGCCGTCACGAAGCCTTTCTGGTCATGCTACGGGAGGGGCCGCCCGGCCCGCTGGGTCACCTCGATGCTGCTTGGGCAGAGACGAACGGGCACCAGGCGCGGACGAAGTCCCGCGCGGACAATGCGGAGTGATGTCGCGACAATTTCGACTATGGGGTGCGGTCTGCCGTCACCAGGCGGGCCTCGCGGACATTGGCCTTGGTGCCGGCGCGGCGCAGGCACGAGGCCTCGAAGTTCGGCCAGGCCTGTTGCGAGCAGTCCTTTCCGATGTTGCGGATATCGAGCCGGTCGCTCTTGGCCAGCGGCTGCGGCACGCTGGCTTCGACGGTCGGGGCAAAGCCGGGCAGGAGGGTGAGGGCTGCGGCAACGCATGCAGAGATGGCAATCGCTGAAAGAGTCTTGATCATCGACGGTCCCCTGTGATGCGGCCGCAAGCGCCTTGTGGTGCGGCCCGTCATTCGTTGGTGGGATTGGTAACCATGCCCGGTTTCGCGACGTCTTCGCCGGCACCCAAAATGGTTTCGTTCGCTGTCCGTTTTGTTTCGTGGCGGCCCCCGGGACGAAACAAACCGGCCGTCCCCGACACGACCCGCGGAAATTTGCCGGAATCAGCCAGGGAACCCGCCCGGCTTGCCGGGCCGGGCCGGGCGCGGTAGGAGGGAGGCATGCCGCGCATCGCCTTCTATCCCGGTTCCTTCGACCCCATCACCAACGGCCATCTGGACGTGGTCCGGCACAGTGTTTCCCTGTGCGACAGGCTCGTCGTCGCGATCGGGGTGCACCCCGGCAAGAAGCCGCTGTTCTCGACCGAGGAGCGGCTGAAGATGCTCCATGATGTCTGCGGGCCGCTCGCAGCCCAGGCTGGCTGCGTGCTCGAAGCCGTCACCTTCGACGATCTGTCGGTCACCTCGGCGCGCAAGTACGGTGCCACCATCATGATCCGGGGCCTGCGCGACGGCACCGACCTCGACTACGAGATGCAGCTTGCCGGCATGAACGAGGCCATGGCGCCCGAGGTGCATACGGTCTTCCTGCCGGCCTCGCCCATGGTCCGCCCGATCACCGCCACTTTGGTGCGCCAGATCGCGGGCATGGGCGGGGACGTCTCGGCCTTTGTCCCGCCGCAGGTCGCGGTACAGCTCAAGGCCAAATTTGCCGGATAACGGCCCGCTTCCTTTCTCATCCTGACCGGAGTTGTCATGATCCGAATTCTCGCAGTTCTTGCCGCGCTTCTGTTCGCGGTGCCGGCGGTGGCGCAGCAATTGCCGGCAAACCTCGACAAGGCCAACGCCATCGTCATCGACAGCACCAAGGGCCGCATCGTCATCAAGCTCAGGACCGACATCGCGCCGCAGCATGCCGAGCGCATCAAGCAGCTCGCGCGCGAGGGGTTCTACAACAACGTGCCGTTCCACCGCGTCATGGGCGGCTTCATGGCTCAGACGGGCGATGGTCAGAACGGCAACGGCACCGGCGGCTCGAAATATCCGAACCTGAAGCAGGAATTCTCCAAGGTGCACTTCGCCCGCGGCATCGTCGGCATGGCCCGACGCGGCGACAGTGTCGACAGCGCCAACTCGCAGTTCTTCATCATGTTCGCCGATGGCGGCAGCCTCGACGGCCAGTACACCGTGATCGGTGAGGTCGTGCAGGGCATGGACGTCGTCGACAAGCTGAAGAAGGCGCCCCCGGGCTCGCCAGGCGGCTCCGTCACCGATCCCGACAAGATGGTGAAGGTTCAGGTCGCCTCCGACATCAAATAGGAGAGACCATGGCGCGCCGCGGTGGCAAGCTGCTGCTGATTGCCGCGATGCTGCTGCTCGGCGTCTCCAGCACGGCCGCGCAGGACGCGCAGGTCAACACGATCCAGGACATCTTCCGGCACCTGCGCACCTGCTGGAGGCCGCCGTCGCCGGCCAAGGCGCGCCCACTCGACATCACGGTCGTGGTGAGCTTTAACCGGGCCGGAAACATTCTGGGCCATCCGAGGATTACCTATGAATCCGCGGAGGCCTCCGACAATGACCGGCTGCAATACCGGATCGCGGTGATGGAGGCGTTGCAACGCTGCACGCCGATGCCATTTACCGATGCAATGGCCGGCGCCGCCGCGGGACGTCCATTCGCGATCCAGTTCCGCAATCGGAAGACTTCACCCCCAACGCAAGAGAGACGAGCATGAGCGTCACCGAAAACACCCTGATCCTCGAGACCACGCAGGGCCCCGTCACCATCGAGATGCGGCCCGATCTCGCGCCCGGCCACGTCGCGCGCATCAAGGAGCTCGTGCGCGAAGGCTTCTATGACGGCATCGTGTTCCACCGCGTGATCGAGGGCTTCATGGCGCAGACCGGCTGCCCGCATGGCACCGGCACCGGCGGCTCCGGCAAGAAGCTGAAGGCCGAGTTCAACAAGGAGCCGCATGTGCGCGGCACCGCCTCGATGGCCCGCGCCGCGAGCCCCGATTCCGGTGACAGCCAGTTCTTCATCTGCTTCGACGATGCCCGCTTCCTCGACAACCAGTACACGGTCTGGGGCAAGGTCACCGAGGGCATGGAGAACGTCGACAAGATCAAGCGCGGCGAGCCCGTGCAGAACCCCGACAAGATCGTCAAGGCGCGGATGGCCGCGGACAAGGAATGACCGCGTAGCGGTCATTCCGGAGCGCGCGTTAGCGCGAACTCTGGTGCGCAATTGCGCACCTGGGAATCTCGAGATTCCGGGTTCGATGCTGCGCATCGCCCCGGAATGACGCAAGCCAAGATCTAAGGCGCGACGGCGCTCATGCGCACCGATCTCTTCGATTTCGATCTGCCCGCCGAGCGCATCGCCTTGCGCCCGGCGAGCCCGCGCGACTCCGCCAAGATGCTGGTCGTGGAGAACGGCGCGTTGCGCGACCGGATCGTCGCCGACCTGCCTTCATGGCTAAGGCCCGGTGACCGGATCGTCGTCAACGACACCAAGGTGATCGCGGCGCAACTGAAGGGCCGCCGCATCGGCCGCGAGACCGAGCCGAAGATCGAGGCCACCCTGATCAAGCGGCTCGACGGCTCGCGCTGGCAGGCGCTGGTGAAGCCGGCGAAGAAGCTCACGGCCGGCGACCGCATCCGCTTCGGCAATGAAGGCAAGGTCTGCCTGCTCGGCCATCTCGATGCCGAGGTCGAGGCCAAGGGCAGCGAGGGCGAGGTGACGCTGTCGTTCTCGTTCCACGGCCCGGCGCTGGACCAGGCGATCGCCGATCTCGGCAGCCCGCC
>NZ_AJQE01000082.1 GCF_000261685.1 Bradyrhizobium genomosp. I (2014)
GCCTCGAAGCGCACGCCCGACGATCAGGATTTTGCGGACTACCAGACCATGTTCGCGGCGAACGAGGGCGCGGTGGCGGCTCCGACTGCGGGGCTGCATTTCACCCCGGCGCTGGAGCAGGCATTGCGCGAGCGCGGCGTCGGCATCGAGCGTGTCACGCTGCATGTCGGGGCAGGGACGTTCCTGCCGGTGAAGGCGGACGATACCGAAGGCCACAAGATGCATGCCGAGTGGGGCACCATCTCGGCCGAGACGGCCGAGCGGCTCAACGCGGCGCGAAAGAACGGTGGCCGCATCGTCGCGGTCGGCACCACGTCATTGCGTCTGCTCGAAAGCGCAGCCAGCCAGGACGGCACGATCCGGCCGTTCGCCGCGGAAACCTCGATCTTCATCACCCCCGGCTATCGCTTCCGCGCCGTGGACATCCTGCTCACCAACTTCCATTTGCCGAAGTCGACGCTCTTCATGCTGGTGTCGGCATTTTCGGGGCTACAGACGATGAAGCAGGCCTACGCGCATGCCATCGCGCAGGGCTACCGGTTCTATTCCTACGGTGATGCCTGCCTGCTGTTTCGGGCAGCCGAGGCTTAAATCCAAGATCGGGCGCGGCCGCAGCCCGGGCCAAGGCGATGCGTTGTCGCTGCTTCTGCATCTTTGCCGTTTCGCAAGCAATTGGGCCTAACGTCCTGCCGAACGATGGAGGCGCCTGGCCGATGCCGGCGTTTTGGCGGGGCGTGCCCGCCAATCGACGTCGGCGGTCGGTTAAGGAGTGGTAAACTTGCCGATCCCGGCAGCGCACACCGCAACAATCCCGTTCGCGGAACGAACATTCGTCGCGCTCGACGGATTGCGCGGCGTTGCGGCCATCATGGTTGCCCTGCGCCATGCTCCGTTCCTCTGGGAAGGCGCGCCGGGGCCGACCGGATGGATGAGGAACGGCTATCTGGCTGTCGACCTTTTTTTCGTTCTCTCGGGCTTCGTGCTGGAGCACGCCTATCGAAAGCGCTTCCTCCAGGGAATGTCAGTTCGGTCGTTCATGCTCGCCAGGGTGCAGCGGCTCTACCCGCTGTATGCTCTGGCGTTCATCCTCTCGCTGCCATTTCTGCTCGGCCAGCTTGCAGGCGGCGTGCCGGACTCGGTGCAAAGGACCCTCGGTCTGCTGTGCAGCGCGCTGATGCTCCCGACCCCGAATGCTGCCTATCCCGATGCCGATCTGTACCCGTTCAATTTCGCCGCCTGGTCGCTGCTCTTTGAGCTTGCGGCCAATCTGCTGTTTGCGGTGTTTGGAGCGCGGCTCGGCACGAAATCCCTGATCCGGCTCGTGAGCGGCTTCGCCGTTGCGCTCGTGGTCTGCGCGGCGATGGGATGGCTAGGGTTCGGCATCGAAGTCGGGAAGCGCGGCGTCCTCGGCGGCGGACCGACCTGGGAAACCTTCGGAGCCGGTGTGATCCGGGTCGGATTCTCGTTCTTTGCGGGCGTGCTGCTCTACCGGTTTCACGAAACGGCACGGTTGCAGCCGGCAAGATCCGGATTCGCGCTCGGCGCGTTTGCTCTCGTCACCGCCATTCTTGCAGTGGGCTTTCCCCGAGATCTCGATCTCGCGTTGAGCCTGGTCTCGGTCCTTGTCGTGTTTCCGCTGGCCATCATGATCTGCGCGCGCTTCGATCCTCCGAAAGGCGCTTTGGCAAGCATCATGCAGACCCTCGGTCTGCTGTCCTACGGGATCTATGTCCTGCAGGTCGTGACGTTCCATGCAGTGGAGGTCTGCGCGCTGCAGCTTGGGATCCAGTCCGCCCTTGTCGGGCTCGTCGCGATACCCATCGTCGCAGCGGTGGCGTACGCAGCCACCGTGTTCGTCGATGTTCCCGTCAGGCTCACGATGAAACAGGCATTGAAGGGATTGGCGTAGGAGCTCGAGGGACAGGCGGACGCTTGACGCCGCCTGTCCGAAGGTCAGCTCACGCCATCACGCGCTGGGGCAGGAGCTCGGCGATCTGCACCGCATTCAGCGCCGCGCCCTTGAGCAGCTGATCGGCCGCTACGAACATCGAGATCGAATGGCCCGAGGGGTCGCTGAGATCCTTGCGGATGCGGCCGACCAGGACGTCGTCCTGGCCCGAGGCGTCGATCGGCATCGGGAAGTAGTTCCTGGCTCGGTCGTCGACCACCTTCACGCCGGGGGCCCGGGCCATGATGGCGCGGACCTGGTCCTCGGTGATCGGCCTCTCGCATTCGAAGGTGATGGCTTCGCAATGGGCGCGCAGCACCGGCACGCGCACGCAGGTGACGCCGACCGCGATGGTCTCGTCCTCGAAGATCTTGCGGGTCTCCTTGATGACCTTGGTCTCTTCGTCGTTGTAGCCGGTGTCGGGGTCGACGGCCGTGTTGTGGTTGAAGAGGTTGAAGGCGTAGGGGTGGGGCATCACCTTGGGCGTATAGACCTGCCCGTTGAGATTGGCGCGGGTGGACTCGACCAGCTCTTCCATCGCCGCGGCGCCGGCGCCGGAGGCCGCCTGATAGGTCGAGATGATGACGCGCTTGATGCGGTTCTGCTGGTGAATCGGCCAGAGCGGCACCAGCGCGGTGATCGCAGCGCAATTGGGGTTGGCGATGATGCCCTTGTGGTCGCGGATACGGTTGGCGTTGATCTCGGGGATCACCAGCGGCACGTTCGGATCCATGCGGAAGGCGGAGGAGTTGTCGACCACCACCGCGCCGGCCTTGACCGCGATCGGCGCGTACTTCCTGGAGATGCCGCCCCCTGCGGAGAACAGGGCGATGTCGACGCCTTCGAAGGAGCGTTCATTGAGCTCCTCGATGACGACGTTCTGGCCGCGGAACGACACCGTCTTTCCGGCCGAGCGGGCGCTGGCCAGCGCCTTCAGCTTGCCGACGCGAAAGCCGCGCTTGTCCATGGTGGCGATGAATTCGGCGCCTACCGCACCGGTGACGCCGACAATCGCGACGACGGGATCGTTACTCACTTTGTCCTCCATTGAGATTTGCGGATTAGACAACAAAAAAGCCCCGGACCATCGAGGGCGGGGCTTCGGTAGAGCTGATGCGTTCAAGTCGACGACCTACGCGCGCACGCCTCCCCGGGCCCCTGGGGCCGTGGTGGTTTTGGTCGTGCGTTTGGTGGTCGTGAACATGGCGGCGACTTATGCGGGAGAGTCCTGCGGCCGTCAATGGCTTTTCGTCCCCGGCCGATGACGGGGCGCGAACCCCGCCGCTATCTGGCCCGGGCGCCCGGCGGCTCCAGGATGACCTCCTTGAGGTCGTCGCCGCTGATCACGACGATCGCAAAATTGAGCCGGCCGCGCTCGCGCACGAGGCCGCCGCTGATGGCCTTGCCGGCGGCTGCGCGCTCGGCGACGCGCACGGCATCGGCAAGGCGGTGCCTGATCGCGCCGAGCGCTGCGAGATTGCTGCGGTCCTCATGGTCGAGCTCGGCGAGGGGCAGGGCGGCTTCGCCGCCGACGAACTCGCCGGTCGCGGCATTGATGGTGTGGCGCCAGATCCGGTCGTTGTGCAGGGTCTTCACCCGGTAGACCGGCACGCCCGAGGCGCCGTCGAAGCTCACATCCGCCGTCGTGGCGCCGGCATGGCGGGCTTCCGCAATCGCCATGGCCTGGCCGATCGTGATCGACGAAGAGCGGAAGCGTTCGATCTCGCGGCTGACTGCCTGGCGCTCCGCCTCGGCATCACCATCTGCGTCGCTGTGGAGCGCGGTCGGCGTGCCCGTGGTCACGACCGCCTGCGCCGGTGCGGCGAGGAGCAGCGCGGGCAAGGCGGCCGCGAGCAGTTGCGAGGTCCCTCGTCTGGCTGTCGTCATGCTCGAAACCCTCGGCCTGCGAGTGTGCCGGATGATCGTAAAGAATTCGCGGCCGGCCTTGGGCAAAGGCCGGCCGCGGAACGCCGCGGCGGGCTGGACCCGCCGTGACGATCGAAGCGGTGCGGACCTCTTTGGGGCTGGTGAAAAAAGCGGCCCCGCACCCACTTATAACTAAACCATACCGTATCGTTTTATTTTGGTCAATGACGCCGTGCCGGCCCCCTTGGGGAAAGATCGCAAGCTCACGGAATTGTCAGCGGGAGGAGCGGCGCCGCGGCGTGACTTTGGGAGCGTTCCGGACGCGGTCGGCAGGCCCGAGCGCGCCGGCCAGGAACAGCTTGATCGCCGCGCGCATGCGCTTTTCTGCGGCCTTCAGTTCCAGCGCCGTTCCGAACGTCGCCATGCGGTGGGTGTGGCCGACGACGACGTCGAGGAACACCTCGGCTGCGATGGTGGTGTCTTCGACATCGAGCGCACCTTGCGCCACCAGATGGTCGAAGAAGCGCGCGGTGGTGGCGACGGCCTTGAGCCAGCCTTCCTCCTTGCCGAGCTTGGCGACGTCGGGGAAGTTGATGGCCTGCGACGTCATCATGCGGCTGAAGGCGACGGCGTCGGGACCGCAGGTGAAGGTCAGCATCTCGCGTCCGATCTCGACCAGCCGCTGCTCGACTGGAATGTCGGAGCCGCTCGAGAGCTGCGTTTCAGCCGCAGCCGACAAGGGCGCGAGCCAGCGCTCGATTTCGCGCCGGAGCACGGCCGCGAACAGCCCGCGCTTGTCGCCATAGCGGGAATAGACCGTGGGCTTGCTCACCCGGGCGGCTTCCGCGACCGCGTCGAGCGAGGTCGCATCGAAGCCGCGATCCAGGAACAGGCGGGTGGCGACCTCGATCAGCCGCTGGTCGCGCTCGATCGCGGCTGACTTCGTCGGCCGGCCGCCGCGCGATTTCGGCACCTCGCGCCGCGGCGCTGCCGGTCTCGTCTTGGTCGCAGTCAATCCCATGCCCAATGATTCCTGCGCGTTTCGGACAGTCGTCATTCGCTCTATATCGCGCAGGAGCCGAGGCGTCATCGCGAATCTGGCCGAATGGGCGGTATCGTCAACGGTTTCGGCAGGGCCTCGTTCCTCCACGCGAGCTCACGGCACCGTGGAGGTCCAGGCCTGACCGGACGCGGCCTTGTCATATCCGTATTGATAGAGCGCCCGCATATAGGCGGTGTCGAACCCCTCCGACGGTGGCGCCGGATAGTCGCGCGCGATGTAGGAGAGATGGAAGCCCAGTCGGTTGCGCCTGGCGAAATCGTAGGTCGAGAAGATGATCGAACGCGTCTGCGATTGGGTGATCGCCGACAGGCTGCGTGAGGCAACGTCGATGGTGCCGTTGGAGACGAGCTCGAAGTTGCGTTCGATCTTCTTGTTGACGAGGATGTAGATGTCCATCTTCGCATTGCCGGGCAGGCGTTCGCTCTGGAACAGCAGGGCTTCCGGCAATGTCAGCACCGGGGCCGTCACGCCGCCGTCGACATGCATCTCCTGAAACTTGCGGCCCTGGCCTTCGGCGTCGATCATGATCGGGGGAAACACCAGGGGAATGCTGGCGGAGGCCGCCATCACGTCGCGAAACAGCTTCAGGGCCTCCGGCGTTCCGACCGCGGCGATCCTGCCCATGTCCCAGATCGCGGTGCGCTGGGTATCGAGGTCGGTCGTCACCACCAACAGCTTGCGACCTTTGGCATTCTCGCGCGCGACCTGCGCCATGATCTCAGGACCGACATAGCGCGCGACCAGCTCGCGCAGCCGCGTGTTGCCGAACAGGCCGGATCCGAACAGCACGCGCATGATGCTGGGATCGTTCAGGAGGCTCTCCGCGATGCCGCTGGTGTAAACCTCCTTCAGCGTGTCGTCATATTGCGATCCGAGGAACGCAAAGGGCGCGATCAGGCCGCCGGTGCTGACGCCCGAGACGACCGAGAAGGTGGGGCGGGTCCTGGCCGCGGTCCAGCCGTTGAGCACGCCGACGCCATAGGCGCCGTCCGCACCGCCGCCGGAGAGCGCCAGATAGGTTTTGGTCGCGGTGCTGGTGTCCTTCTCGAAGCTGAATTTCGTGACGGGCTCGTCGGCATAGCGCCTGAGGCCGTCGATATCCAGCACGCGCGATGTGCTGGCTTCTGCGGCCGTATAGGGCGTGCGGGGCAGGGACGTGCAGGCGCCGAGCGCCAGGCTGCACATCAGGACCAGCAATTGGATCAGGCCGGCAGCTGTCTGCCTGATCCAGTCGCGCGCGGAGACGGATGCGTCGGTCGATGAAGGGGTGGGCATTGTCGGTGGCTGGCGATCACGCATCTACCGCCGCCGGCAAATTCGCCGCGGCATCACGTCCAGCCCCAGCGAAAAAAACTACACTGTTTCGTTTTGTTTGACAAGGGTGGAGGGCATCGATCCGGCGCGGTTGGTGTCCCGGTCTGAAGCACAAACCGGCCGGAGCGCGGCTTGGCGGTTGATCGGCCTGCTCCGACACGCAATAAGCACCGCCATGACCCCCGACAATGACCTTCCCAATCACTTTGAATTGCTCGCCACGGATGGCGCCGCGCGCACCGGGCGGCTGACCACGCCGCACGGCGTGGTGCGGACGCCGGCCTTCATGCCGGTCGGAACCGCCGGTGCCATGAAGGGCATGCACTGGCGCGAGGTGCGCGATGCCGGCGCCGACATCGTGCTCGGCAACACCTACCACCTGATGCTGCGTCCGAGCGCCGAGCGGATCGCGGCGCTCGGCGGCTTGCAGCGGTTCACCGGCTGGAACGGACCGATGCTGACGGACTCCGGCGGCTTCCAGGTGATGTCGCTGGCGGATCTGCGCAAGGTCAGCGAGAACGCCGTGACCTTCCGCTCGCATATCGACGGTGCCAAGGTCGAGCTGTCGCCGGAGCGCTCGATCGAGGTGCAGCGGCTGCTCGGCTCCGATATCGCCATGCAGATGGACGAATGCGTGCGGCTGCCGGCCGAGCGCGCCGACATCGAACGCGCGATGCAATTGTCGCTGCGCTGGGCCGAGCGCAGCAAGCGCGCCTTCGCGAGCGCGCCGGACGGCTACATGCTGTTTGGTATCGTGCAGGGCGGCGACGTGCCGCAGCTTCGTCATGCGAGTGCTAGAGGCCTGGTCGCGATCGGCTTCCACGGTTATGCGATCGGCGGCCTTGCCGTCGGCGAGCCGCAGGCGGTGATGCTGGCGATGATCGACGAGACCGCGCCATTGCTGCCGAGAGAGCGCCCGCGCTATCTGATGGGCGTCGGCACGCCTGACGACATCCTCGAAGCGGTGAAGCGCGGCATCGACATGTTCGATTGCGTGATGCCGACCCGCAACGGCCGGCACGGCGTCGCCTTCACGCGCCTCGGCCAGGTGAATCTGCGCAATGCACGTCACGCCGACGATCCGCGTCCGCTCGACGAAGAGAGCTCATGGCCTGCGGCGCGCACTTATGCGCGCGCCTATCTGCACCATCTCGTCAAGGCGGGCGAGACGCTGGGCGCGATGCTGCTGTCCGAGATCAATATCGCCTACTACCAGTCCCTGATGCAGGGCATCAGGGCTGCGATCGCGCAGGGACAATTCGATGAGTTCTACCAGCGGACGCGCGCGGACTGGGCGAGGGGCGACATCGCACCATGCTAGATCAGCTGCAAATCTGGATCAGTTGCAAATGAAGCGTTGCTTCAGGGCGTGCTTGGTCACGAAGCCGTAGCCGCAATTGTCGCAGGTCCAGAGGTAACTGATCACGCGGTCCGAGACGTAGGCGGACGCTTCGGCGGCGACCATGGAGTCGGCGCAGACCGGACAGGTAGGCAACTCGCTGCAACGCGGATCGCGGTTCAGCGCGACGGTCGACAACACTTCAGCAACTGCTGACATCGTGTGACCTCCCTGTTTTTGAGACCTAAGTCTAACATAAGCAGAAGCGCTTGACGAGGTCGCGACACAAATACGTTGGTTTTCTGATTCGACCGCTCACGTGATTTTGCGATGCAGCGTATTTAACATGTACGGCATTGCCGCTTGCGTGTCGCCGCAAGCTGTCTGTAACTGCGCAACGGTTGGGATTGAAGTACAGATCGCCGCCACAGGGAGTTCATCATGGACGCATCGTCCACCACGGGTGCAGCGCACCAAGCCGGCCGCGGTCGGATCTACGACTCGATCGTCGATGCCTTCGGCAACACCCCCATCGTGCGCTTGCGCCGGCTGCCCGGCATGCACGGCGTGAACGCGACCATTTTGGCAAAACTTGAATATTTCAATCCTGCCGCGAGCGTGAAGGACCGCATCGGTGCGGCGATGATCATCGCCATGGAAAAGGCAGGCATCGTCAAGCCCGACACCGTGCTGATCGAGCCGACCTCCGGCAACACCGGCATCGCGCTCGCTTTCGTGGCGGCTTCGCGCGGCTACCGGCTCAAGCTGGTGATGCCGGAGTCGATGTCGATCGAGCGACGCAAGATGCTGGCTTTCCTCGGCGCCGAACTGGTGCTGACGCCGGCGGCGCAAGGCATGAAGGGCGCGATCGCGGCCGCCGAGGAGCTGTTGAAGACGACGCCGAATTCGGTGATGCCGCAGCAGTTCAAGAACCTCGCCAATCCCGAGGTGCACCGCCGCACCACCGCGGAGGAGATCTGGAACGACACCGGCGGCAACATCGATTTCTTCGTGGCCGGCGTCGGCACCGGCGGCACGATCACCGGCGTCGGCCAGGTGCTCAAGCCACGCAAGGCCTCGCTGCGTGTGGTGGCGGTCGAGCCGGAGGAGAGTCCGGTGCTGTCAGGGGGACAGCATACACCGCACAAGATCCAGGGCATCGGCGCGGGTTTCGTCCCTGACATCCTCGACCGCTCGGTGATCGACGAGATCGTGAAGATCAACTCGACCACGGCGATCGAGACCTCGCGCGCGCTGGCGCGGCATGAAGGCATTCCGGGTGGCATCTCCTCTGGCGCGGCGATCGCGGCCGCGCTGCGGATCGGCAAGCGTCCCGAAGCTGCGGGAAAAACCATCCTGGCAATAGTGCCGTCCTTCTCCGAGCGCTATCTTTCGACGGCTCTGTTTGAAGGAATCTAGGACATGGCGGATCAACCGAGGCGGCCGCGTACGCTTGGCGATGCCAGGACGGAAGCCGAGGCGGCGTTCAAGAAGGTGACGGCGAAGGTCGCTGCGGCACCGCCCAAACAGAACGCAGTTCCCGGCATCAAGGAGCAGGTCACGCTGCGCATCGACCAGGACGTGCTGGAGTTTTTCCAGGAGAGCGGTCCGGGCTGGCAGGACCGCATCAACGAGGCACTGCGCAAGGCGGCGGGGAAGTAGGGCTCACTCGTTACGCGCGGTGTGGCTCCTCATCGCTGCTTGCGCAACAAGCGTCTCCAAGGATGGAAGGGGCCCCGCTGCGAGAGCGGGGCCTTCATGCTTCGAGACGGCGCTTCGCGCCTCCTCACCATGAGGATTACATACAAAAAAGCCCGGCGCGAGCCGGGCTTTTGTATTTTCAATCTTGCTTCAGATCAGCGCCGGAACATGCCGCCCATCATGCCGCCGACAACGCCACCCACGAAGGCTGCGCCGGCAGCATCGCCGGGACTGCTGCGATGAGGAGCCGGTGCCGGCGCGCTGCTGGGGGGCGGGGCACTGGCGGCGCGCCGGGCCGGCTTCTGGCTGGTGTCACTCGCCGTCGCCGGGGCAGCCACGATCTCCGAGAGCAGGGCCTTGTGCTGGTGCTTGTTGAGGTAGCCTGATGCGGGATAGCCGCGCGCCGTCTGCCAGCGCTTGAGCACGGATCGCGTCTCGTCGTTGAATGTGCCGGTCTGCTTGGTGTCGAAGCCGAGCGCCGTGAGGCGGCGCTGCACGTCGCGGCGCTTGTTCTTGTCGAGACCGATCTGGTCCTCGGTGACTTGGGTGGCTTCGTCGGTGAAGGTCGCCGGATCGACGCCCGCGTTGAGGGTGCGGGTCGCGGTCGAGGGGCCGCTCTTGATCGCGGCGAGGCGCGCCAGCGCCAGCGCCTTGAACTGGCCGTTGGGATACGCGGTGAGGTAGGCGTTGAGCTCTTCCGGCTTGTTCGACTCCTTCACCGAGCGCCAGTATTCGAGTTCGACACCGTCCGAATTGCCGGCGGACGCCGCCGGCAAGCTGCCGGCCGCCGTCGGTGCCGCATTGGCGACCTGGGTCGTCGGAGCCTGGTTGAGATAGACGGCGCCGATCAGGTTGGTATGGCCCCAGGGCAGCTGGCCCTTGTGGGTCTCTTCATTGACCTGAGCGCGCACGGACGTCATCGCCTGTTGGATCTCGACGCCGGGCTTGGTGATGTTGTCGATCAGCGCACGGGTGAACGGGCTGTTGTTACCTTCCTGGCCATCGAGCGCGGTCTGGCCGGGGCCGGTGGCGAAGGCGATCAGCGTGCCTTCGCCGGACTTCATCTCGGCAAGACCGCTCTGGACGTTGACGCTGCGGGTCGCCGAGTTCGACTTGATCTTGGCGGCGAACGGATTGTCGCGGCAGGCATCGAGGAAGACGAGCTTGACCTTGGCATCGCCCATGGTTTGCTCGAGCGTCAGGTCGATGTTGATGGCAGCGCCGAGCTTGACGTCCATCTCCGACTTGATGTCGGCGTCGACGGGCAACAGGTAGTTGGTGCCGCTGACGGCGATGCCGTGGCCGGCATAATAGAACAGCGCGATGTCCGAGCCCTGCGCCTTGCGGCCGAAGTCGAGCAGCTTCTCCGTCATCTGGTCGCGGCTGAGATTGGACCCTTCAATCACCTCGAAGCCGACATTGCGCAGCGTTGCCGCCATCGCCTTGGCATCGATCGGCGGGTTCGGCAATTGCGCGACGTTCTTGTAGGAGCCGTTGCCGACGACGAAGGCGACGCGGCGGTCGGCTTTCGCGGCGCTGACCGACAGCGCCATGCACATCAGCGAAGCGAGGAGGGTGAGATAGCGCATTCTGAAATCCCCAGAATCGAATTGCAGGCAGCAACAAATTGGCGACGAACCTACACGAAGTGCCCGACTTCGCGCCACCGAAACGGGGGGCCGTTGCATCAACCCGCTGCTGTGTGGCCGAATGTGCACGATGAAGTACGCCTCCAACGTGATCCAAATCACACGGCCACTTCGTTTTGTCGCGCCAGGCGGCGAGAGGTTCACTGCGCGCGAGCGGGAATCGGCGAGGCGGGCTTCAGGTTCAGGAGATTGCCGCCCAGGATCAGCGCCGCGCCGAGCACGGTCCAGGCGTCGAGCCGCTCGGAATAAAGCAGCCAACCGGCGGTCGCGGTCAGGGGAACTCGCAGGAAGTCCATCGGAACCACGATCGTCGCGTCGGCGTAGCGCATCGCACTGGCGAGGCAGTAGTGCGAAAACGTGCCGCAGACGGCGATCACGCCGACCCAGGCCCAGACATAGGCCGATGGCCAGGTCCACACGAACAGCGTCGGAACGAAGCCCGCGACCGATTGCACCACCAGCATCCAGAACAGAATCGAGAGCGCGCTTTCAGTGCGAGTCAGCGATTTGACCAGCGCCATCGAGACGCCAAATCCCATGGCGGCGCCGAGCGCAATGAGCTGGCCCGGGTTGATCTGCCCGGTCGCAGGCCGGACGATGACGATCACCCCGATGAGTCCGAGCACGATGGCGGCGATCTTCCATGCCGTCATCCGCTCGGACAGGAAGCTTGCGGCAAGGATTGCCGTCCAGATCGGCATCGTAAACTCGATCGCCACCACCTGGCCGATCGGAATCAGCGTCAGCGCGAAGAACCAGCCGAGCTGGGCGACATAGTGCACCAGATTGCGCCCGACATGCTGCGGCAGGCGCGATGTCTTGAGCACCTTCAGGCCGCCGGCGCGGTAGATGATCGGCGAAAGCAACAGGAAGCCGACCAGCGACCTCACTTCCATGATCTGGAAAACATTCAGTTCGCGCGTGGTCTCGCGTCCGGCAACCGCCATGACCAGCATCAGCGACAGCCAGCCCGCCATCCACAGTGCAGCCATCGTTTTGGACGGTGTCGCGCTCATTGGGGCAGGAGCTGGAGGATGGAAACCCGAAAGGACGGTCGGTATCGGCGACATCGCCGGCGTTTGCAACGGTCAAATCTGCGGATGCAGCGATGCAGCATGTCGTGCTAGGCATCTCCAAACAACGAGAAGATCGGGAGAGCTTCGCTCATGCACATCCTGCAGCCGGCCGAGTGGAAAAAACCGCGCGGCTTTTCCCATGGCGTCGTGGTCGACGGGCCCGGGCGCTGGGTGGTTCTGGCCGGCCAGACCGGCGGCGACGAGGCCGGCAGCTACGCGCCGGACATGGCGGGGCAGGTCGCGACTGCGCTGAAGCGCATCGTCAAGATCCTGGGCGAGGCCGGCGCCGGCCCCGAACACATCGTCCGCTTGACCTGGTATCTGACCAGCCGCAGCGAATATGAAGCGGCCGGTCCCGGCATCGGCGCGGCCTGGAAGGAAACGCTGGGACGCAATTTCCCGCCCTCGACGCTGCTCTATATCGGTGGCCTCGTAGACGATCGGGCCAAGGTCGAGATCGAGGTCACGGCGTTCGTGCCGAACACATAAAAATGACCCGGCGGAGCCGCCGGGTCGATTGTCCAAACCGCGGTCGACCTTAGCGCGACATCGAGATGTTGGCGCCGCGGAACTGGCTGTCCGCGCGGATCGTGACGGTCTGCCTGTTGCCGCTCGTCCTCAGCGCGATGTTGGCGTTGAAGCCGGCGGCGGAGGCGACCACCTCGAAGTTTCCGCCGCCACCGTGGCCCTGGAGCGAGCCGGAGATGTTGCGGCTGGCCTCGCTCCAGCTTCCCGAAATGGCATGACCCGAGGACTGAACGTTGGCGGCGAGGATGAACTTGTAGGCGTCGCTGGCGCAGGTCAGCGTCATTTCCATTGTGGGGCCGATGGGAGCATATTTGGCCCGGCAACGGATGCGCTCCGTGGATCCGTCCTCGAGGCTGACAGTGCCGCCGCCGCTCCAGCTTCCCGCCATCGGAGCGAATGGACCGGATTGCGCCTTGCTTTCGGAATTGGCGGCTGCGGCCGCAAACAAAACGGCGGCCGCGAT
>NZ_AJQE01000083.1 GCF_000261685.1 Bradyrhizobium genomosp. I (2014)
GCACGAACCTGCGCTGGTTTATTGGCGCGATGCTTCCCAGCGCCCGCTGCACGGTATGCCTGCTGATGCTCCATTCCACTTCCCCGATCCGGCGTTGCCGTTGAGTTGACCGTTGGCATATGCACCATTGATCGAAACTTTCACAAGTCCCCCGCTACCGATGGTGCCGGAAACGTTAGCGCCGGGCGCGGTGATCTTGCCATCGGCAACGGTCAGCATGGAGCTTGCGGTCGGCTCGCACGAGCCGCTCTTGGTCACGATGGTGACATGCCAATTGCCGTCATAGGGGCTCTGGGCAAAGGCGGGGACAGCAAGGGTGCCGGCGAAAACTGAAGCGGCACAAAACACCGCAATGCGACCAAAACGCATGAATTCCGTCCTTGAATTTGTCTGATATGCTGACGCTTATTCGGACGAAATGTGACGGAAATTTGTTGCGATGCCAAACCGAAAATTGTTCCTGTCAACACAATGGTTTATTTGGGTTTCCGTCTCCGATTTTCGAAGCAGAATCAACGCAGGTTCACGTTAAGGGTAAACGTCAGGAGAGACTCGGTGCCGAGGTCGCGAACTGCTCGTCCTGAGTTTTGGCGGGCAGTGCCTTGTGAACCTTGACGTAGTCGATCACATCGGCCAGCAGCTTGAGTCCGAGCGGCGCCAGCGCGCGCTCCCAAAGCTCCCGTGCGGTCTCGCCCTTCTTGACGAAGCACCAGTCCTGGGCGGCGATCGCGCCGGCGTCCATGCGGTCGGCGAGATGATAGATGGTGCCGCCGGCGATCGGATCGCCTTCCTTGATGGTCCATTCCACGGCGGCCTTGCCGCGATGGCGCGGCAGCAGCGAGGGGTGATAGCCGATCCCGCCGAACCTGGCGGCGGCGAGCGCGTCCTTGCCGATCCGGGCGTGGCTGTGCGCCGTGATGATCAGATCGGTGTCGGGGGCGATCTCGGAAGCCACCACCAGCTTCGGATTGGCCTGGACCACGACCTCGATGCCGGCGGCCCTTGCGGTCGCGGCGAGACGATCCTCGGCATCGGCAACCACGACCCGGACGACCGAAACACTGTGCTCCCGGAGCATGTTCAGGGTGGTCACGCCGAAATGGCGGGAGCCGACGAGGGTAATGCGCATGGGTGTCCGATCCGTCTCGCAACTGCGTTATGCTCGGGATAACACGTCCGCACGCCCTGTCACCACCCGAGCAGCGTTTGCGAGGGTTATCAACAATGCGCCGGGCGCCGGCGCCCCCATCTCTGCGTCACGGACCAGCGTTGCCGCGCCGCCACGGTCGGACGATAAGCGGCCGGTAAGTGGTTCCTGTGTTTCGTTTTTAGCAGAGATGTCCCCGATCGGCTGATAACATGGGCCGACCGGGGCTGGCGACATTTCAACCCGCATCCATTTTCGAACCCGGCTTTGGCCGCCGGCGTGATCGCCGGCGGCCTTTTCATGCCACACATCACGAATTCGTCCGACGGTAACACGATCTCAACCAGCTTGGCGTATCGACGAATCCGTCGCGGATTTGTATTGCGTACCGCGACACTGGAAACGTCCGCCGGCGTGGGCGCGCCGCCGGGCCTTTTCGCCGGGACAGATTTCATGCCGAGCGCTATCGAGCACATCGTGGACGCCTATGTGCGTCTGAAAAACCGCCGCGGGCTCGACGAGCTGATGATGCACAGGCAGCGGCTCGCGGTCGATTTGAAGAGCAGGTCCGGCTATGATTTCAGCCTGCCGATCGGCCAGATCGACGAGGAGATCGCGATCATCGAGGCGGGGCTCAGCCGGCTCAAGGCGGAGAATTCCACGGCGATCTGAGAGGTCTGCAAGCCGACGTCGTGCGCGGGAGACCGCCGGGACTGTACGGACGCGAGCAGATCGGCGTACCCGCGCGCTATCGCTCAGTCGCGCCGGCCGCCGTCAATCACCGTGAATAGCGGCCGCGCCGGGGTCGGCTCGACCAGCAGTTCCTCCACCAGTGCGGTGGCCGCATCGACATATTTGCGTGTCGGCTTGTCGAGAGGGAGCCTGGCCTCGTCGTCGAGCGCGACTTTTGCGGCCTCGACCAGCTTGCGCATGCGTGCCGCATAGTCGTCACCCGCCGTCAGCGTCGCGCGCGCCAGCGAGCGCAGCACGAACAGCTCGCCCTCGAGGCGGAGCAGACGGTCGTTGAGCCTGGTGAGGACGGCGTTGAGGTCGGCCATGATCGGGTTCGACGCGGAGGATCCGTCCTGATCTAGCGGCGACCGGTGAACGGAGTCCAAACGGCACCGGTGCAATTCGGTCGATCCCCGGTGCGACGCCGCGGACGGCTTACCACTCGACGCCCGCCCAGCGCTTCCCGAACACGGGCGGCCTCGTCTTCACGGCTTGCCAGCCGAAGAAATGATGCTTGCCGGACCAGGCGTGCACGACGCCGCTGCAGATGCCGCATTTGAAGCTGCCGGTATGGGCTTCGCTGTGCTCCTCTCTGGTCGCGGTGTAGTTCATGCCGCAACCCGCACAGGTGAACTCTTCGATCGTCCAGATGCTGTTGGCCATTGCACAGAATGCGTTTCGGTGACCTGGATCCACGATAGTCGCCAGCGTTTGCAGCGGCGTAAACTGGCGCGGGGAAATCCGGTTAACGGGCGTTAGCCAAGCCGGTTGCGGGTTGCCTTGGGCCCGTCCGGGACGGACCTTGTCGCTGATCGCACAAGCATAGCGGCAAAAGCCTGGCGCGGCATCCGGCTGCAGGGAGTAGTGGATACCACGATGCATCCCCGCGCGTGCATCGAGCTCTCGGGGAAGGGGCGTCGTCGTCTCGGAATGCGGAATGACCCGATGGGTTCCCGATCGCGGGCGTGGTCGGTTCCAGTCGTCTTGACGGCGGAAGCGTTGCTGGCAATAACGGCGACCCGCAAGCGCCGGAAGTTGCGTTCATGCCGCAAGGAAAGCTGTGCCCGTGAAAAGCCTCCGTCAGCTCCTGACGGGAGAGGACGTCATCCAGCTCGTGATCCGGCTTGGCCTGCTCGCCCTGCTGATCATCTGGACCTTCCTGATCATCCGCCCGTTCGTGCCGATCCTGGCCTGGAGCGGCGTGCTGGCGGTGGCGTTCTATCCGGCGTTCAGCTGGGTCGCCAAAATCCTCGGCGGCCGGCCCAAGACTGCAGCAGCGATCCTGACCCTGATCACGCTCGGCATCGTCATTGGTCCGGCGACCTGGCTCGGCATCAGCGCGGTGGACGGCGTGCGCGAGCTGGCTCACCAGCTCGGCACCGGCGACCTCGCGCTCCAGACAGCGCCGGAGCAGCTCAAATCGTGGCCCCTTATCGGGCCCTGGCTCTACGAGCTCTGGGACCAGGCCTACAAGAACGTCCGGGCGGTGGTGCGTGAGGTCGCGCCGTATCTCCAGCCGCTGGCAGGCCCGCTGCTCTCGCTCGCGGGCGACGCCGGCGTCGGCACGCTGCAGTTTCTGGTCTCCGTGTTCGTGGCCGGCTTCCTGTTTCCGCACGGGCCGCGGCTGGTCGCGGCCGGTCGCGGCTTCCTGTTTCGCATCGTGCCGGAGCAGAGCGAGCATTTCCTGTCGCTCGCTGGCGCGACCATCCGCGCCGTGGCGCAGGGCGTGATCGGCATCGCGATCGTGCAGGCGCTGCTCGCCGGCATCGGCTTCAAGCTCGCGGCGGTGCCGAGTGCGGGCCTTCTCGCCTTCATCGTGCTGCTGCTCTCGATCGTGCAGATCGGCGCCTTCCTCGTGCTGCTGCCGGTGATCATCTGGATCTGGACCGCCAAGGACGTCACCACCGCGCTGCTGCTCACCGTGTTTCTCGTCCTCGTCGGCTTCATCGACACGATGCTGAAGCCGCTCGTCATGGGGCGCGGCCTGACCACCCCGACCATCGTGATCTTCGTCGGCGTGATCGGCGGCACGCTGGCCCACGGCATCGTCGGATTGTTCATCGGGCCGATCATCCTGTCGGTGGCCTGGGAAATGATGATGGCCTGGATCAGGACGGAAGATCAGGCGGAGGCGGGCAAGGACTGATCTCGCGCCTCGGTCGGCGCGGTCCGCCGATCGCGCCGCGCCAAGGCCCGACGCACTGGCGGCCTGTGATCAAGGCGCGCCCCGAACTTGTCTGTTTGACTAGACAAGTTACCATTGCGTCGATTCTGTTCTCGATGACGGCAGCAATGGCGAAGTCTTCCAAACTGGTTGCCGCCAGGCGCGGCAAGGTATTGTTGGTCAGACGGCGATCTGACGGGCTCTGGATGTTCCCGGGCGGCCGCAAGCGTGCGCGCGAGTCGGAGAAGGACTGCCTGCGGCGGGAGATCAGGGAGGAGCTGCCCAAGCTCAAGCTCGGCAGGATCAGCCTCTGGAAGGAAGTGAAGGCGAGGAACAAGCGCTCCGGCCGCAAGATGAGCGACGCAATCTTCACTACCAAGTCCGCCAAGGGCAGGCTGGCGATCGGCGACAAGAAGGAGATCGACCGCGCCGCCTGGCACAAGCCCCGCGGCATCCGCCTGACGCCCACCTCGCGCTACATCCGCGACCGGCTGTTTCCGAGGAAGCGGCGGCGGAGCTGAGCCAGTCCTGCCGCTCGCCGATCGCATCCGTCCATCGAAGCACCTCGACCGGGCCGCCCGCGGCTCTGCAGCGAGCCTGACGACTTCGGCCTTCCGCATCTGCCTTCGGACCTTGCGCGCATTGCGCATCGCGCCAAGACGCCGGTTGGAACAGTCGGCCGTTATCGCTTGGCCGCTATCGTCTCCAGGCAATGATTGAGAAAGGCGGTGCGATCCCTGGGCAGCACCTTCTCGAGATCCGCCTTCAGCGCGCATTCACGCTGGCGCAACTGCTCGGCCCGGCGCTTCTCGGCCGCCTCGCGGTATTCGGGAGCGACCTTGTTGGGATCGACCAGCGTCTGTGCGTGGGCGGGGGCCGTCGCAAGCAGCGCGATGGCGCCGATGAAAATGAATCGCTTCAAATGAGCCTCCGTCAAAGGGGGCATCCTAACGCGCTGCTTGCGCAAGCCCAAACCGGAAGGATGCGGTACCCCATTCCTGATGGATCGAGCCGGCATTGCGCCGACCGCGCCGGCGGACTTCCCGCCCACTTGCTTGGAACGCCTCTGCGCGTCGCGCGTAGAGTCCTGGCTCCCGGCCCATCCCCAACCCCCAAAGCCCCTGGGCCGCGAGAAAACCTTCCCCACAAAGGTTGGCGACCTCAGGGCCTTCGCACTGAGGTCGTTTGGCGCAGCGTGTGAACCAGTTCACAAGCGCGCGGCGAAACCGCTGCTATGAAGGCGTCATTGCTCAACCGCTTCATTTTGAACGAACGCCCCAGCGTGGCTCCAAGCGCTGGGGCTTTTTCGTGCCTGCCACGTGTAGAGCGACTCGATCGCATCGACTCTCGCATCGAGAGCACGGGCCGCATTTCACGCGTCGGAACGGAGCCAGTTCCAACGTGCCGGGCGATCAATGGCGAGACTGCCGGGATCGCGACGGCTTTCCCGGACGTTACCCACGAGGGGTGCGTTCGCGGGGCAAATCCCATATGCATGGCGGCGAGCTGCCGATTCGGAATGAGGCGGCCCGCATTGAGTTGGCGACGGGTTAAGACCAGAAACGGGTTCAAGTGAGGCTTTCCAAAAAGGCGCGGGTGGCCAAGAAGGCGCCGAAGAAGAGCAAAGGATCGCAGCGCGCCACGATCTCGTCTTCGTCGCCCCTCGGCATGATGGCTCTCCATCTGCTTGCACAATGGAAGCAGTCCGGACGCAGCGGTCTCGTCTTTCTCGCCGAGAACGAGAACAGGGCGGAGCGGCTGGGCAGCGTCATTCACGCGCTCGACCCGTCCTGCGAGGTCCTGGTATTTCCGCGACTGAACACCTTGCCGTTCGATCAGCTGGAGCCATCGCACGAGCTCGCGGGGCGCAGAGCCTCCGTGCTGAGGCGGATCGCAAAATCCAAGAAACCGCTGTTTCTCGTGTCGACGGCAGAAGCGGTGATGGAGCGCCTGCCGCCACCGGCGAGCCTGTCGCGCCTGAGCCTGAGCTTGAAGGTGGGCGGCACGTTCTCCAAGCGGGACCTCGAGACCCGCCTCGAGGCCTTGGGATACGATCTCGAGGACGAGCCGGACTATCCGGGCGGAGCGCTGTTCCACGGGCAGACCTTCGAGATATTTCCGGCGGGCGCGCTGGGGCCGTTCCGGATCGAGCATTCGGACCGCGCGATCAGACGGATCGTGGCGTTCGATCCGAACGAGCACAGCATCATCTTCGAGACCAGGGAGCTTCTCGTCGATCCCATCTCGGAGCGGCTCGGCCTTGCCGGCAAGCGCGGCAGGCGCGCGAGCCTGTTCGACTATTGCGGTGGCGCCAAATGGATCGCGGACGCCGGGGTGCCGTTGCACGCCGACGCGTGGCTGGGCACGATCGAGGAGGCCGCGCCGCGGGCGGAGCGTGAGCGCGAATATCTCGGACGGCGCGACTGGAAGCGGCTCTCCAAGGGCATGAAGGTGCTGCCGCGGACGGCGTCGTTCCAGCCCATCCCCGAGTTTTCGAAGCTGACATCATCGAGGAAGGCGCTGCGTGCCTTCGTCGAGGAGACACGCCGGGCCGGATCGCGACTGATCCTCGTCGCCGCGCACGAGGACGATCTGCGCGTGATGGAGCGCATGAGCGGCATCAAGGCGGAGCGCTGCGAGGACTGGGAGCAGGCGGCGCGGGGACGGGGAGGCGAGGCGGCGCTGTCGGCCGATCTCGATGCCGGCTTCGTGGTGCCAGGGAAGAAGCCTCTGGTCGTGGTGACGGCGTCCGACGTGCTCGGCAGCCGAGCGCATCATCCGCAGCCGATGGCGCGCGCCTGGAGCGCGGCCTTCGACCATGCCGATGTGCCCGAGCAGGGCACGGTGGTCGTCCACCTCCAGCGCGGCCTTGGCGTACTCGACGGCCTGCAGACCGTCGACACCGGCGGCGGCGCCATGCGGGAGATGATCCGCCTCAAGTTCGCAGGCGACAACGCGGTTCTGGTGCCGCCGCCCGATCTCGCCTTGATGTGGCCCTACGCCGGCGAACTCGGCAAGCTGGCGCTCGACAAGGCGGACGGCAGCACATGGTGGGCGCGCCGCACCTCGGCCGAGCGCGAAATTCAGGTCGCCGGCAAGGTGCTGGCCAGGCACATCAGCCAGCGCCGCCGGCGGCGCGCCGAAAAGCTGGTGCCGCCGGGGTCGGCCTACGAGAAGTTCGTGGCGCGTTTCCCTTACTTCACCACGAGCGATCAAGCCAAGGCGATCAGCGACGTGCTGGACGATCTTGCATCCGGCCATCCGATGGACCGGGTGATCTGTGGTGACGTCGGCTTTGGCAAGACCGAGGTGGCGCTGCGGGCCGCCGCGGCCGTGGTGCTGTCGGGGAAACAGGTGGCGGTCGCGGTGCCGACGACGGTGCTGGCCCGGCAGCACGTCGCGACGTTCCAGAAGCGCTTTGCGCCGTTCGGCATCGAGGTCGGCAACCTGTCGCGGGCGACGTCCGGCGCGGAGCTGCGGGAGACCCGGGAGGGACTGCGCAGCGGCCGCATCAAGGTCGTGATCGGCACGCAGGCGCTCACCGGCAAGGACGTCAGGTTCGACGATCTCGGCCTCGTCATCATCGACGAGGAGCAGCATTTTGGCGCGGCCGAGAAGGCCAAGCTCGCCGGCCTCGCCAGGAACGTCCACGTGCTGATGATGAGCGCGACGCCGATTCCGCGGACGCTGGCCGCCGGCCTTGCCGGCTTCCGCGACCTCAGCGTGATTGCTTCGCCGCCGGTGCACCGGCTGCCGGTCGCAACAAGGATCGCGCCGCTGTCGGATGCGGCGATTGCCTCGGCGCTGCTGCGCGAGCAGCGCCGCCACGGCCAGAGCTTTCTGATCTGTCCGCGCATCCACGATCTCGATCCGATGCTGGCGCGGGTGCAGGCGGTGGCGCCGGACCTGCGCATCGTCTGTCTGCACGGCAAACTGCCTGCCGACGAGATCGACGACCGGATGATGAGCTTCGTCGAGGGCGGAGCCGACGTCCTGCTAGCGACCAACATCGTCGAGAGCGGCCTCGACATTCCCCGCGCCAACACCATCGTGGTGTGCTGGCCGGAGAAGTTCGGCCTTGCCCAGCTGCACCAGCTCCGCGGCCGTGTCGGCCGCAGCGGCATCCGCGCCTTCGCCCATCTGTTGACCGAGACGGAATCCGGGCAGTCCGCGAAGCGGCTGGCCGCGCTCGAGGAGTTCAGCCGGCCGGGCGCCGGCTTTGCCATCAGCGAGCGCGACCTCGATCTCAGGGGGGCGGGCGACCTGTTCTCGGAGCAGCAGTCCGGCCACGTCCAGGTGTTCGGGCCCGTGCTCTACAGCCACCTCCTGAAAATGGCCTCGGAGAAGGCCGACGAGGAGCGCGCCGCGGTGTGGGTGCCCGACCTGAACCTGCCGGTCGGAGACATGCTCCCGGAGACCTATGTGCAGTCCGAGCCGGTGCGGCTCGAGCTCTATGCGCGCGCCGCAAGATGCAATGGCGAGGACGACCTCGAAGACCTCGAGGAAGAGACCTCCCGCCGTTTCGGACCGTTGCCGAAGGTCGCGCGCGACTTCTTCGCCGCAGCCCGGCTCAGGATCGAGTGCAAGCGCAGAGGCATCATCCGGCTCGACGTCGGCCCCGAAGCGGCCGCAGCGACGTTCCTGCCGGGGCGCTTGCGGAAATCGCGGGGAAAGTCACTTCAACGCGACGGCGATCGCGTCGTCTACCACAGCCCGATGCGGGACGCGCCGTTCGAGCGGGTGGAGGAGCTGTTCGAACTGCTGGACGAGGGGTGACAAGCCAAAAACGCGAAAACAACCCCATGCACAGTAGCTAAGTGCCTCTGCCACAATGCCTTCTGTATCCGGCGCAAAGGCCGGTTGATCCGTCGGGCAAAACAGTGGCATGATGCCAGCTTCGGAAAATCCGCCAGCGAGGGGCGGCCGCTGCCGGGCCGCCTGTTCGACGGTCCAGAGTGAGCCGCAGCCCGCGGACCCCGTAATCGGCCGGGGTCGCCGGGGGGCGTCCGCCGGAGCGGCCGCTAACGTGGAATTAATCCGAAAAGCCTACAATTCTAGACAGTTGGAGATGGGTGCTGCGTAGAGGAGGCGTCGCGAGGACGTTCCGGCGACGGCTTCCTGTTGCTCGCTCATTGAGGTCAACGCAAATGACCACGACTTTCGAAACGCAAAGCTTCGCCGAAGAACTCGACGCCGTGGCCCTTGCGGCCGCCGCAGCGGGGCACGAACCCGAAGCCCTGGAAGCTCCGGTGCCTGCCAGGCGCTCCGGCCGGAAATCGGTCCTGGCGTTGTCCGTGTGCGCCCTGGCCATCAACGGCGCGGCGGCGATCTATACGCTGCCGTCCGATTTTCCCTCGCTGAATGTCGGCAGCCTGGCTGAACTGCTTCCGCGCCAGCAAGCGCCCGCACCAAAATCGGATCCGGTCGTCACTGCCTTGAAGGATATTCAGTCGGCCCAGCAGCAGCATGCTGCCCTGCTGAAGGAGAGCAATGACTCAGCTCAGCAGAATGCAGCCCTGCTGCAGCAGGATTCATTGCTGCTCCTGTCCCTGCGACAGAGCATCACGGATGAACGGGTCGATGTGAGGAAGATATCTTCGCAGCTGTCCACGCTGATCGCGAAGGTCGATTCGCTGCAAAATACGATGATGTCGGACGTCACGTCCTCCATTCGGAGGGCGAATGCGCGCTATGGAATGTCCGCAGCGATGCGCAAACGGATGGCGCGGCAATCGAAACCCGTGGGGCCCGTTTCGGTCGGAGGAGCTCCGCTGAGTGTGCCGGCTGCGACGTCGGCTCCGGAAAGCTGAAGGCGCATCGAGCGAAGGACTCGGGATGCGTCCGCGCCAAGCGGGCCCGCGCGAACGGGAGCACAGCTTCGCCTGGCTCAGAGCCGCCCCCGAGGAGGGGTGTCCGGCTGCGGTCTACTGCCGCTCCTCGTACTTGTTGCAGCGACCATCGCCCATTTGCACCCGGTTGAGTTCCTGAAATGGCGGGTCGCAACGCAGGAGCGTGTACGTCTTCGCGGAAGGCGGGGGCACGCGCCAACAAAGAGTCTGGCCCGCGGGTACATGGTAGGTTTCCCCGCTGCTCGCCAGCGTATAGCTGCACGTAGGGTTGGACGGGTTGGACCCCTTGGTCTGCGCCTCTGCGTTGGCCTGGGTGAGCGAAGCCGCCGCGAGGAGTGCCACCGACAATACACGCATCATTTTCCCTCCTGCGCTCATGTGACCATCGGTGAGTTGGGATGCGGGCGTCGGTGCTGCAAGACGGCTTCGAGGCAGAAATTTTCAGGAAGCACGACAGTTGTGAAGGCCCGACGTGTAACCTTTTTGCTGTCGAGGCTGCACCAGCTCCGGCCTCGGCAATCGAGACTGGCTTGCACCGCATGAGCCCGCGCTTCTCTCTCCTGCTTGTGAAGGCGCGATCGATTGTGGCGGGCCGATCGGCGCATCAAATACCGGTGGGCGATTGCTCGATTGGAGTTGATGTGATGCGAGCTCTTTTTGCCATGGGTCTGTTGCTCGTCCTGTGCACCTCCGCAAACGCCGCACCGGTGCATCATGCCCGCGCCCGCCATCCCGCGGTGGATCGGCCGCGCGCGAATGCTACGCCGCCGGTTCGCTTTGCCGTCCCAGGCTGGAGCGACGAGGCAACGCTGCGCTGGCTGAACAACGCCTCGTCGAACGTCGGCCGAGGCGGATAGCGGCGGAGACGGCGCCGGCGATCGTTTGAATAGCGCCGAAGGGCGGAGCGGCCAGGCGGCCTGCTTCTTCAATCGAGGTGTGGACGCAAACTACGTTGGCAGTGCACTTAACTGGAAGTGGCCATCCGATCCGTGCATCGCACTGTTCCCGATTTAACGTTTTCCCGCGACGTCAACATTAACAAGCGACTTTCGTTGCGCGACAAGAATGGCTTGATACGCTCTGCGCATATCAAACGCAGCGTGTTCAAGATGATCAGATACTCATCCTACGGCACGACGAATTCTTCGAAGCGACCGCCGACGCTCGATTGCAACGATCCGCTTCGTGCCGCATATTGTGAACTGTTGGAGCTTCGTCGGCGCGTCAGGGCCGCTGAAGCGGGCAGGGTGACGCAATCCAGTGCTCGCAGACGCAAGCGGACGAAGAGATATGAGGTGCTCGGCTAAAGCGCCAACTGCGCCAATAGCCGGTCGCGGTCCTGCATTTGCAAGGTCTGTGTGTGCCGCATCGTCTCCTGGATGGCCAAGGCATCTGTCGTGTCGTGGCCATCGCGGTCCAGCTCCGCAAGCAAGGCCTCTTGTCTCGCAAGATGGTTTTCACCGAGCGTAACGTGGCGCTCGGCCATCGCGAGATGCCGCAGGAGCATGTTGCGGTCCATGGTCTCTTGTGCCGCGCGGCGGGACCGGACCCCTGATCTGGATCACCATTCCCTTGATCCAGCACGTAGGATGGGTTGAGCTCTTGCAAAACCCATCGCCGGCAATTCGCTGGTCGCTCTACGGCCCTTTGAGGATTGCTTCGATAATAATCGCGGATCGCAGTTGCGCCGATCGCAACGAGTGATGGGTTTCGCAAGAGCTCAACCCATCCTACGTGCTGCATGATGCCTACGCCTTGCTTAAGGCCAGCGGCGCAACCGAAATCGAACTTCACATCACCCGCAAGCAATGTGCGCTTCTGTCGTGCAAGTATCACAAGGCGCGTGACCGGGCGTCGAATCTATTTCGCGGCATTCAGCCGGTAATCCGCATGCCCCGCCCGCCTGAGGCCGAACATTTTTGTCGCGTGGCGCTGTCGAACGCGTTGCTCGATGCCGACAACATCGTTCGTCAGCCCTGCGAGTGATTGAAGGGCGTCGCTTAACGCGGCGAAAGCGATTTCCAAAGAAGATACGAGCCCAAGAAGATTAGTACCATGGGCATCAGCGGCAAAGGTATCGAGAGCAGGTCCCATGCGCCAGCCGCGACAAGAACAACACCAATTGCCAAGCCAAACGCCTCGACCTTCAAGCTCCACAGTTGGCGCATGACTTGCGCTGCGAGCAGGACAGCTCCAACGCCAATGAGGAACCAAGCCCAAGGTACTCCGACCAGCATGACGATGCCGATCCAGATGAAGAATACAGCCCACGCACCTCCATCAATCTTTCGAGCACGTTCGCTACTGGGTTCGGACACGCTTGAGACTTGCGTCATCGATGATCGCGTGTCGGTCATCGAGTTGTCTCCTCCACGTTTAGCTCGGTGAGGATTGGGACGCTTTCGCCTCGGCGCGTTGACGTGGATCAAGGAATTTCGACATGTTCTGGCGAGGGGGGACAATCAAAACGTGAGGCGGGCGGATCAGTCCGACCGGCGCGCAGACTTCATAGGCTATCGATGCCCGTTTGCTTTCAAAACCGGCGCTGCCAGGCCCGCCGGTTCACGCTGGCGGGCCATCGTGCTACAATTCACGAGCGATCGGCAGGCCTGGGCATCGCGTTGGTTGATTGGGCTTCCGGGGGGTCTGCACGTTTGCATTATTGACTCGGGCGTGAAGCATCCCGGTCAAGACGGGGCTCATGCCATTCTTTTCCTTGTCAAATATGGAGACTGGGAATGATTAGGCCGATTATATTCGCTTCCGTTGCTCTGGTTCTGGTCGCTGGCGCTGTACAGGCTCAGCAAGGCACGCCTCGCGACCCTCAAAAATTGGAAAAGTGCAGGCAGCTCGCTACCGAGCGTGGCTTCTCGAGTGCGGGCGGAGTTATGAAAGGACAAGGTCGCGCAAAACGAGAGTTTGTCATCAATTGCATGCGCGGCAGACAAAGCTAAGCAGGTTGCCAGCAGCTGTCCCACTCGTCCAATATTAAGACGCTGCCGGGCTCGAAATAGCGGTCCCGGCAGCGTTTCATTCTCAAACTGAGCGCTGAAATCCCAGTCGGCTTGGATTGTGCAACGGCCATGCCATAGGTTTTGTGACACAAGCCCAGCGGGTTCACGCTGACGGGCGTGGCCTGGGATATTTACGAAATTACAAATTACAGCGCACTTCACTCGAAAGAGCCTGCTCCCTGCGCCGTTCCGCAGCTGCCATCAAGTGCACTGTCACCATAATAGTGCATCGTGCAAACGTCGCAAATTAAACATTAAGATAATAAACGTAATTTAAATATATTAAATCATGAACGAGATTTAAATTTGGACTAAGATGAGAGCGTTTGGCGTCCGGACGGACGCGTCAAGGACCCCGCTGGAAGCGGCCCCATCATCCTGCCCCTACTTACGCCCCCAAGGATGCAAGGGCCGCTTCTAGGGCAAATTGTGAGGCGATTCATGCAGTTCCTGTCACTAGGTGATTTGTTTCTCATCTCGGCAGCAACGGGTACGCTCCTACTGATTGAGATCGGAGTCTTGATCATTGTGGGCGTGATCTGAGCCGGATGTTCTTCGGTCAATTTCGAATTTCGGCGCTCCCCAACCCGGTTGCACTTTCGCCGGAGAAGGGGGGTGCAATGTGATCAAGCAGCCTCATTTTGACTCGTATTCAATACCGGCACGCATCTGTTTTGGCATTGCGATGTTTGGCGGCGCTGCGCTCGTCTTATTCGCTATTACGAGCATGTATTTCCTGCACGACTGATCCTGGAACCGTTAACAGGCCTCGCCATTGGATCGGAATGCCTAGGCAAGTTGCAATTGCCTTATGGTCTCTAGGTGCCGCGTGCGTCGTCGCATTCGGTATGGCGGCGCTTGTCTCTCCCCATTAGCCCGGAACGGATCGTCTCAGTTGGCGGCCTCTTTCAGGCCTATCATCGCAACTCGTCGGTTTCCCGATCGAAGTCAGGCCGAATGTCAGAGCCGCGGCTTCCACAAGCTACGCAAACGAACCGCGGCTCGATATCAGACAGCCGCATCTCATCAGCCCAGCGATTGGCATCCAAAGCAACGCGATGACGCAGTGGCAGTAGACCAGGATGCCGCGCACGCGCATGCTGCGCATCTCGCCGAAGGTGATCTTGATCGGCCGGCCGTCGGCATGCGTAGCTGTACAACGTCGAGGAGGGCGAGGCATCCAGCATCGAAGCGCGACGCCGGCCAGAGTCAAATTATGAAGCCCTTGGGTCTCGGGTCGGCAGCGACATACAGTGCTTCGTGGGTGTGGAAAAACTCCAAGGAGCGGCGGCGCCCTAGATGGAGGGACTGAGGGATCCGCAGGGCTCACCGGTTTTTTTGAGCACGTGCCCGTGCAAGTTTTTGAGCACGTGCCCGTTCCAACAATGATGGTGCTTTTGGGAATAGACAATCAAAGCCATGATGACCAAAACCACTGCAACGCATCCGGCTACGACGTTCTGCATTGGAGCACTCCAGAGCAGACTGTGATTGGCTAGTCGGACATCATACTGCGGGATCAGAAGCACAAAAGCCACCGCGCGAAGATCTCACGGTGGCCGGTCTGGTCGGGCCGCCGGCGGAGCAGGGGGCCGCGAGGTGGCGCGCAAGCACGGTCGAACACTTTCCCGCTTGGCTGGATCGGTTGCCAGTGCGTAGGATGGGTTGAGCTCTTGCGAAACCCGTCGCCGGCAATTCGGTTGGTCACTCCGCGGTCTTTCGAGGATTGCTCCGATAATCGATCGCGGATCGCAGCGGTGCTGATCGCAACGAGTGATGGGTTTCGCAAGAGCTCAACCCACCCTACGTGCAGTGCTGCCCACTGGCACCCGGCCGTGGAAAGCCGGTAAATCCAGAGAACCACCATGACCATCGTCATACGACACCCAAACACCATAGCCCGAACTGTGGCCGTCCACCGGAGAGCTTTGCACGCGCTTGGCCAGACAAGAGCGGGCGAGAGAAAAGGCCCTCAAGAGGCTTGCCAGACTCAGGAGGGAGGCCGCCGCCGAAATCACGCGGCTGATTGCGTTCCTCGACGCATCAGATCCCTATGTCATGAACGAGTTGGAGGAGGAGTGCGAGGACGAGGGCGCCCAATGCGAAGGCGGGGGCGGCGAGGAAGGCTGCGATAATTCGGGGATCATCCAGTCGGGCCCGTTCGGCACCTGCTTGCCGGCGGTAACCAGGCAAAGCTCGTACGCCATACGCATGGTCCAGAAGATAGGACTTTTCGCTGGCTTTACG
>NZ_AJQE01000084.1 GCF_000261685.1 Bradyrhizobium genomosp. I (2014)
TCGCAAGGGCTCCTCGCAATGACGGAGTGGAGGCATCTCACCTGGAAGGCTGACTACTTCGCGCAGCGACGATCCGCTCAGGAAACGCCGCCGCCAACGCGGTACGATCCGGCTTGAGCACGCCGCGCTCGGTGATGAGACCGGTGACGAGACGCGCCGGAGTGACGTCGAAGGCGTAGTTCGCGACCGGAGAACTCTCGGGGACGATCCGGACCGTTTCCAGCCTGCCATCGGCGGTGCGGCCGGTCATATCGGTGACCTCCGCGCCGCTGCGCTGCTCGATCGGGATATCCCTGATGCCGTCATGAACGGCGAAATCGATCGTCGGCGACGGCAGCGCAACGTAGAACGGCACGCCGTTGTCATGCGCAGCGAGCGCCTTGAGGTACGTGCCGATCTTGTTGCAGACGTCGCCATTGGCGGCGACGCGGTCGGTGCCGACGATGGCGAGATCGACCATGCCGTGCTGCATCAGGTGTCCGCCGGTATTGTCCGGGATCACCGTGTGCGGCACGCCGTGATGGCCGAGTTCCCACGCCGTGAGCGAGGCGCCCTGGTTGCGCGGGCGGGTTTCGTCGACCCAGACATGGACCTTGATGCCGCGCTCATGCGCAAGATAGATCGGCGCGGTCGCCGTACCCCAATCAACAGTGGCGAGCCAGCCGGCATTGCAATGGGTCAGTACGTTGACCGCCTCGCCCGGCTTGTTCGCCGCGATCGCCTCGATCAGCTTCAGACCGTTGCCGGCTATGCCACGGTTGATCTCGACGTCCTGCTCGACGATCTCATCGGCGCGCGCGTAGGCCGCCTCCGCCCTTTCAACGGGATCGATCGGCGCGAGTGCCGCGCGCATCTGGTCGAGCGCCCATTTCAGATTGATCGCGGTTGGCCGTGCGACCACGAGCGTGTCATAGGCCCGTTTCAGCCCAGCGTCGGAAGCGTCCTCGCGCATCGCGAGGGCCATGCCATAGGCGGCGGTTGCACCGATCAGCGGCGCGCCGCGCACCAGCATGTCGCGGATGGCGGCGGCGGCGTCTTCGCACGAGGTCAGGCGCGCGATGACGAATTCATGCGGCAGCCGCCGCTGGTCGATCGCACCCACCGACCAGCCGTCACGCTGGCGCCAGATGCTGCGGAAATGCTTGCCGTCGACCTTCATGGCATTCTGCCTTTCTTATCACGCCCGCAGGATGCGTCCTGCCACCGCATCGAGCTTCTTCAGAAGCTCCGGATCGCGCGCCTCGGGCGCCGTGATCAGAGCGGTGTCGAGCGCGCGGTCCGAACCGATCGGGCACGGCTCGTGCTCGCGCGGGAAATCCTTCGCCAGCCGCGCCACCAGCGCCTTCGCCTTGTCGGCATTCGAACTCAGCACGCGGATGATGTCCTGAACGGTGACGGCGTCATGATCGGGATGCCAGCAGTCGAAATCCGTCACCATAGCGACGGTGGCGTAACAGATCTCCGCCTCACGCGCGAGCTTCGCCTCGGGCATGTTGGTCATGCCGATCACGGAATAGCCTGATGTCTTGTAGGTCATGCTTTCCGCGTAAGTGGAGAATTGCGGCCCTTCCATGCAGACGTAGGTGCCGCCGCGCGCGATCGCGATACCCTCAGCCTCAGCCGCTGCGGCGAGATGGATGCGCAGCCGCGGCGAGACCGGGTGCGCCATCGACACATGCGCGACGCAGCCGCGGCCGAAGAACGAGCTCTCGCGCTTGTGGGTGCGGTCGACGAACTGGTCGACGAGAACGAACGTGCCGGGCGGCAGTTCCTCCTTGAAGGAACCGCAGGCCGAGAGCGAGATCAGGTCTGTTACGCCGGCGCGCTTCAGCACGTCGATATTGGCGCGATAGTTGATGTCGGAGGGGGACAGCCGGTGACCCTTGTCATGCCGCGGCAGGAACACGACCGACAGGCCGGCGATGGAGCCACGCCGCAAGGGTGCAGACGGCTCCCCCCAGGGGCTCTCGATCACCTCTTCGCGCGCACCCTCGAGGCCCGGCAGGTCATAGATGCCCGAGCCGCCGATGATACCCAATACCGCCTGCGTCATGCCTGCTCCACCCTGTCGGCCACACGTGACATGGTTAAGCTATGCCAGTTTTACGGCGGATTTGGAACGGGGCTGGAGGGTGATGCCGGTAGCGTGAGGGCGATGGCGCGCGCCTCATACTCGAGGTCGTCCCTGCGAACGCAGGAACCCATAATCACAGGCTGTGGTTTGGCGAAGACTGGTCGTTTGGTACTTCAACCGTCAGCGGTCAAGAAATTCCGCGGTATGGATCCCTGCGTTCGCAGGGACGACAGTTGCGGTTTGGGCTTAGGCCGCGGTCGCCGGCTGCAGCTGGGTCGCGATCATCCGCTCCAGCGTCTCGACCGACTGGAAATTCTCCGGCGTGATCTCGGACTGCGGGATGGTGAAGTCGAATTCGGCTTCGACGCCGAGCATCAGATTGACCATGTCCATCGAAGTCAGGCCGATATCGACGAGCTTCGCTTGTGGCGTGACGTCTGCGGTGAGCGAGTTCTGTTCGAGGATGCCCTTCACCAGCTTGATGATGCGATTTCGCACGTCGGTATCAAAGGCCTGCATCGGCAAATTCCCATCTGTCCATCGGGGGGCGGACCGGACTGCCGTCTACGATGGGCACGGCCTGCCGATCCTGCAATGGGCGGCATCAATAGTTCGCGTTTCTTAGTAAACGATGACTCGGATTGTCTGAACTTCAGGCATCGTCCGGAGTCCTAACGCGATGCTGGAAAATCGGGGGATGCAGACAACCCGACCTTAACTGTTCGTTCGGAATTGGGTTTTGTTTACCCTCTATTTCATCGACGAATTTGAATTAAATCCGTAGCCTCGTCTCACAAGCAAAGATGGTCGGAGGATCGCTTCAAGCGGCATCGCGAATGATGCCGGCGATCTCGAACGGCAAACCGGAGGCGGACGAGCATGAACGTGCGTGAAGCGGTCCTTACTGTCGACGAAACACAGACGAGCTTCCTCGAGCAGGGCCCTTCCCTGGTCGAGCGCGCTGCCCGAGCCGCGGCTGCGGCCGCGGCCGACGCAGACGGGGTCGATCGCGACGCCCGCTTCCCGCACAAGGCTTTCGAGGTCGCTCGCGAGCAGAAGCTGCTCGGCGTCATGATCCCGGTCGAGTTCGGCGGCTTCGGCGCCTCCATCTATGACGTCACCGACATCTGCTACACGCTCGGACGCGCCTGCGCTTCCACGGCGATGATCTACGCGATGCACCAGACCAAGGTTGCCTGCGTCGTCAGGCACGGCCACGGCATTCCCTGGATGGAGACCATGATGCGCCGGGTCGCCCGTGACCAGTGGCTGCTCGCCTCGTCCACCACCGAGGGCCAGAATGGCGGCAACATCCGCGCCAGCGCGGCCGCGGTCGACCACGCCGGCGACACCGTCTCGCTGGTGCGCGACGCCACCGTGATCTCCTACGGCGCCGAGGCCGACGGTCTCGTCACCATCGCCCGCCGCGCCACCGAAGCCGCCGCCTCCGACCAGGTGCTGCTGGCGCTCGCCAAGGACGACTATTCCCTGAAGCAGACCCAGGGCTGGGAAACGCTCGGCATGCGCGGCACCTGCTCGACCGGGTTCGAGCTGAAGGTCGACTGCCCCGCCGACCGCGTCTTCCCGGAATCCTACGACAAGATCCACGCCCAGACCATGACGCCGTTCGCGCATCTGTGCTGGTCGTCGGCCTGGGCCGGCATCGCCGCCGCTTCCGTGACCCGCGCGCAGGCCTTCATCCGCAAGGCGGCACGCAGCTCCGGCGGCCAGATGCCGCCGGCCGCGGCGCACTTCACCGCCGCCAAGATGTCGCTGGCCAAGCTGCGCGCGCTGATCGCCGCCAACATCGATGCTTTCGCGAGCGCCGAGCATGACGAGCGGGCGCTGAGCTCGCTCGACTTCCAGTCCTCCATCACGCTGCTGAAGGTGCAGGCCTCCGAGCTCGCGGTCGAGACCGTGATGCATGCGATGCGCACCGCGGGTCTTTCCGGCTACCGCAACGACGGCGAATTCACCATGGGCCGTCACCTCCGCGACGTGCTGTCGTCGCCGATCATGATCAACAACGACCGCATCCTGGCCAACGCCGCGACATCGACGCTGATGAGCGGAGTGCCGACAAGCCTTCGCGACTGAAATGCCTTGGCGACCGAATCAACAAGAACAATTTTGAGATAGCAGGACATCGAACCATGAATATTGCCGTCCTCCCCGACTCGCCCGCCACCGCGCCGCAGATGATCGATCCGCTCGATCATCTCGCCGACAAGCTGTTCCACCGCATGGGCGCCGACGGCGTCTACGCCCGCACTGCGCTCTATGAAGGCGTCGTCGAGCGGCTTGCCGCACTGATCACGAATCATCGCGAGACCGGCACCGAGGTGATGCGCTTCCCGCCGGTGATGAGCCGCGCCCAGCTGGAAAAATCCGGCTATCTCAAGAGCTTTCCGAACCTGCTTGGCTGCGTTTGCGGCCTGCACGGCACCGAGCGCGAGATCAACGCGGCGGTGAGCCGCTTCGATGCCGGCGGCGACTGGACCACGTCGCTGTCGCCGGCCGATCTCGTGCTGTCACCGGCCGCATGCTATCCAGTCTACCCGATCGCGGCGAGCCGTGGCCAGTTGCCGAAGGGCGGCCTGCGCTTCGACGTTGCCGCCGACTGCTTCCGCCGCGAGCCGTCGAGACATCTCGACCGGCTGCAATCGTTCCGGATGCGCGAATATGTCTGCATCGGTACGCCCGACGACGTCGCCGATTTCCGTGAGCGCTGGATGGTGCGTGCGCAGAATATCGCGACCGATCTCGGCCTCACCTTCCGTGTCGACTATGCCAGTGATCCGTTCTTCGGCCGGGTCGGCCAGATGAAGGCGGTGAGCCAGAAGCAGCAGCAGCTCAAGTTCGAGCTCCTTATCCCGCTGCGCTCGGAAGAGCAGCCGACCGCCTGCATGAGCTTCAACTATCACCGCGAGCATTTCGGCACGACCTGGGGAATCCAGGACGCCAACGGCGAGCCGGCCCATACCGGCTGCGTTGCCTTCGGCATGGACCGCCTGGCCGTCGCCATGTTCCACACGCACGGCACCGATCTTTCCGCCTGGCCGGCGAAGGTGCGGGACGTCCTGGGCTTGCAGCCGCATGTCGCGGCCGAGGCTCATGGCGAAGGCTGGCGCTAAGGTAAGAGGCCGACCATTTCCACGGGCAAGACGAGCGTGATCCACACCAAGGTTCGATGCCGCGAAATCACCGAGTCCGACGTCGAAAAGATCGCGGACTTGCTGACGCGCGGCTTCGTCGGGCGTTCACGCGAATACTGGATACAGGGCCTGCGCCGGCAGGCCTTCCGATCGGTGCCGGAGGGCTATCCGCGCTTCGGCTACATGCTCGACAATGACGGCACGCCGGTCGGCGTGCTGCTCTTGATCTACACGGCACGCAAGGACGGCGAAGAGGCCGCGATCCGGTGCAATTTGTCGAGCTGGTATGTCGATCCGGCCTACCGCAACTACGCCCCGCTGCTGACCAAGATCGCCCAGCGACACAAGGACGTCACTTATTTCAACATCAGCCCGGCGCCGTGGACCTGGCCGATCATCGAAACGCAGGGCTTTCGCGCCTATTGCCGCGGCATATTCTTCTCGGTCCCTGCGCTGTCGCGCGCGCCGCGCTGGAGCGAGATCGAGGTCATCCCGCCACACGCCAAAGAGATCAAGGGGCTTTCCGACACCGAGACCGAGCTCCTGACGCGGCATGCGCGCTACAATTGCCTCAGCCTCGTCTGCCGCACGCCGAAGGGAACGTTCCCCTTCATCCTGCAACCGGTCCGCATCCGCCGCGGCTTCATTGCGCCGCCCGCCATGAAACTGATCTATTGCCGCAGCGCCACGGAATATGCCGAGTGCGCCGGCCGCATCGGCCGGTTGCTGCTGCGGCTCGGCAAGATCTCGGTGGCCGTCGACGCCAACGGTCCGGTTCCCGGCCTCGTCGGCATCTACACCGAGCGGCGCGGCCGCAAATACTTCAAGGGCCCGCACCGGCCGCAGCTCGGCGACCTCACCGACACGGAGCTCGTGCTGTACGGGCCGTAGGTTATCCTGTCGTCCCTGCGAACGCAGGGATCCAAACCGGGTGATCTGTCGTTAAGCGAAGGTTTTGGTATCGCGGAAAGACCCGCTCACTTCCAGTCTTCGCCGAACCTCTCCCTGTGGCTGTGGGCCCCGGATTGCGCTGCGCTTGTCCGGGACGACGGCGGAGTCTGTTGCGCCCGCTCGGCCAACGCTCGCAGGCACCTCTACATTTCCGATACTCTCTCCATCGCCGGTCACTCTCCGTAAACTACTGCGCTTAAGGGAATTTTCCGGCCTCTTCGCTACCCTCTGCGGCTGAACTAGGTTGCATTGAGTCTACTGCCTGCCGAGGTCCCGCCGACCCCATGATGTCGACCCGCGACAACGAGCCTGGTGCACGACACGAGCAGGGTGCGGACGCCCTGGTTGTCCTGAGCCAGCTTGCGCTCGACCACATGGAGCAGGGCGTCTGCGTCTACGACGCCGACAACCGGATCGTGCTGGTGAACCAGCGCTACCTCACTCTGTTCGACCTGTCGGCCGACATCGTGCGGGTCGGCACGAGCTACCGTGAGGTGCTCGCGCACAGCGCGCAGCGCGGTAACTTTCCGCAAGACGAGCTCGACGCGCTGTATTCGGCGCGCATCAAGCAGATCGCAGGGGGACGGCCGTTCAGAACGGAGCAGCGGCTGGCGAGCGGCCTCGTCATGTCGCTCGATCTGAAGCCGCTCCCCGGCGGCGGCTGGATGACGATCTGCGACGATGTCAGCCGTCTCGCCCGGCTCGAAGCGGAATTGCGCGTGCAGACCGAGCGCAGCCAGCACGCGCTCGCAAACATGTCGCACGGCCTCGTCATGTACGACGTCGATAGCCGCGTCGTCGTCTGCAATGAAAGGTTCCTGAAGCTCTACGACCTCGACCCCGAGATCGTGAAGCCGGGTGCTCCACATTGCACGGTGATCGAGCACTGGATGTCGCGCGGCAACCTGCCCGGCATGTCGAGCGACGAATTTTACGAAAGCCGGCTGGAAGATGTGCGTCGCAGGAAGGCGAAGACCCTGCTGGTGATGCGTTACGACGGACGGATGGTGCAGGCGGTCTCCCGCTTCCTGCCCGACGGCGGCTGGGTGACGGTGCATGAGGACGTGACGGAGCGGCTGCAATACGAGGAAACCTTGAGGCAGCAGAACTTCATCCTCGATGCGGCGCTGGAGAACATGGCGCACGGGCTCGCCTTCTACGACAGCGACATGCGCCTTCGGGTCTGCAACACCACCTACCGCCGGATCTACCGGCTGTCGCCGGAGGAGACCAGGCCCGGGACGTATCTCGCCGAGCTGATCGAGCGATCGATGGCGAACGGCGCGTTCTCCTCCGAATACAGTCCGCAACAGCTGCTCGAAGCCGCGAGCACGAGGATCGCGAATCGGGACTCCTCGCCGATGCGTCGGCGCATGTCGAACGACGCCGTGGTCTCGGTACGCTACTGCGCGCTTGCCGAAGGCGGCTTCGTTGCCACCTATGAGGATATCACCGAGCGCGAGCACGCGGTCGAGGAGCTGAGCGAGCAATATCGGCGCTTCGACGCGGCACTGAACAACATGAGCCAGGGCCTGTGCATGCTCGATTCGAGCCTGCGCGTGATCGTCTGCAATCGCCGTTATATCGAGATGTACGGACTGCCGCCGGAGATCGTAAAGCCCGGCGTCTCGATGCGAGAGATCATGGACCACAGCTGCGAGCTCGGCATCCACCCGGACACGACCGGTGCAAAGCTCTATGCAGACTATGTCGAGCGGTTGCGCGAGGGCGAGCACACGTTGCACCGGCATTTGAGCGATGGCCGCATCATCAAGCTCAATCACAAACGGATGGAGCACGGCGGCTGGGTCGTCACCTACGAGGACGTCACCGAGCGTCACAAGGCCCAGGCCCGAGTGGCGCATATGGCGCAGCACGATTCGCTCACCGACCTGCCCAACCGCACGCTGTTCCGCGAGAAGATGGGCGAGGGGCTGAACCAAGTCGCGATCGCCGGCGGCGCCATGGCCGTGCTGTGCTTCGACCTCGACAACTTCAAGACCGTCAACGACCGCCTCGGCCACGCCGCAGGCGACCGCCTGCTGCGCTGGGTCGCAGCGCGCCTGAAGGAGAATGTCGGCGAGCACGATACTGTCGCGCGTCTCGGCGGTGACGAGTTCGCCGTCCTCCAGCGCGGGCCGCAGCCGCAATCGGCCGAGGCGCTCGCCCACCGCCTGGTCGACATCATCGGTCATCCCCCTCCATTGGAAAGCCAGTCGATCCATGTCGGCGTCTCTGTCGGCATCGCGATCGCACCCGACCACGGGCTCGATGCCGACGAGCTGATGAAATGCGCCGACCTCGCGCTGTACCAGGCCAAAGCGGGGGGACGCGGAGCCTATCAGCTGTTCGAGCCCGAGATGGAGGAAGAGGCGCGCAGCCGGCACGCGTTGGAGCAGGATCTGGGCGGCGCGCTGGAAGGATGTGAATTCCACCTGGTGTACCAACCGCAGATGCGGCTCGATTCCTCCGAGCTCACCGGGTTCGAGGCACTGCTGCGCTGGAAACATCCTTCGCGCGGCTTCGTCTCTCCAGCCGAATTCATCCCGATTGCGGAGGAGAACGGGCTGATCGTTCCGATCGGCGAATGGGTGCTGCGCACCGCCTGTGCGGCTGCCGCGTCCTGGCCCGATGTCACCGTCGCGGTGAACCTGTCTCCGGTGCAATTCCGCTCGCGCGGGCTGGTGGCGATGGTCACGAGCGCACTTGCGGAAGCCGGCCTGCCGCCGCAG
>NZ_AJQE01000085.1 GCF_000261685.1 Bradyrhizobium genomosp. I (2014)
CTCGAGGTCACGGAGACGGCGCTGCTCGATGACGGCGAGGCGACGGTCGACATCCTGCACCAGCTCCGCGCGTTAGGGGTGCGCGTCAGCCTCGACGATTTCGGCGTTGGCTATTCCTCGCTGAGCTATTTGCGCAAGTTTCCGTTCGACCGCATCAAGATCGACCGCTCCTTCGTCGGCACGCTCGGCGAAAGCCCGGAGAGCGTGGCCATCGTCCGAACGATCGCAAGCCTCGGCTCCGTGCTTGGCGTCGAGACCACGGCGGAGGGGGTGGAGACCAAGGCGCAACTCGATTTCGTCCGCGAATGCGGCTGCACCGCCGTGCAAGGCTACTATTTCGGCAGGCCGTGTCTCGCATCGGAGGTCGGCCGCGCCATCGAGAGGCTGAACCTGGTCCGGCGCGTGGCCTAGCGGCGTCGGCGCCTCAAATTCCGTCTCTCGGCACGCAGCCAAACGACGAATTGTCGCATGTGCCGGCTCTGCCGGCATTGCGTGACCGGCCGTCCCGCACGGTCCGCGCAATGCGCTTTTCTTCTTTCTCAATTTCAGGAACAATCGCCTCACAAGAACAGAGACGGCGGTCACAAAGAGGCCGCTGCGAGGGAGGCGTTTCGATGTCAGGATACAGGCTGAAGACGATCGCATTTGCCGCTGTGCACGCTGTCATCGGCGCATTGCTCTCTACTGCCGCCAGTGCGCAGGACTACCCCACCAAGCCCATCACGCTGATCGTGCCATGGCCGGCCGGCGGCTCGACCGATATCTCGATGCGCGCGATCGCTGACAGCGCCTCGAAGATCCTGGGTCAGCCGATCGTGATCGACAACAAGGCCGGCGGCGGCGGTACCGTCGGACCGGCGACGATGGCGGCGGCCGCGAAGCCGGACGGCTATACCATCTCTCAGATCCCGATCACGGTGTTCCGCCTGCCGCTGATGCAGGAGGTGTCGTGGGATCCGGCGAAGGATTTCACGTATATCGTCCATCTCACCGGCTACACCTTCGGTGTGACGACCAGCGCGGAGTCGCAGTTCAAGAGCTGGAAGGACGTGGTGGAGTTCGCCAAGGCGAACCCGGGCAAGGTGACCTACGCCACACCGGGCGCCGGCACTTCGCTGCATATCGGCATGGAGCAGATCGCCGCGATGTCCGGCATCAAGCTGACGCAGGTCCCTTTCAAGGGCGGCGCCGAGACCAACGCCGCAGTGCTGGGACAGCACACGATGCTTCAGGCGGACTCCACTGGATGGCGACCCCTGGTCGACGCCGGCAAGCTGAAGCTGCTGATGGTGTGGACAAGCGCGCGCTCGCCGAACTATCCCGATGTGCCGACGCTGAAGGAGCTCGGCTATCCCATGGTCTATGATTCCCCGTTTGGCATCGCCGGCCCGAAGGGCATGGATCCGAAGATCGTGGCCAAGCTGCACGACGCCTTCAAGAAGGCGATCGAGGATCCTGCGGTCGTCGCCACGCTCGCCAAGTACGACATGGTTCCGAACTACAAGAACACCGAGGACTACAAGAAGTTCGTTGCTGAGGTCACGGCGTCCGAACGCAAGGTGATCGAGACGCTCGGGCTTGCGAAGAAGTAGCGTTCTGCTGCCTGCCACACAGATGCTGGCGTCATCCTGAGGTGCGAGCCGCACTTACGGCTCGCCTCGGAGGATGGATTGGGGCACCGCCGCCCTTCGAGGCTACGCTGCGCTTCGCCACCTCAGGACGACGGTGATCCGAGAGCATTCCAGATGAACAACCAAACCAACGTCAAACTCCGCCTCTCCAACTCCGAACTCTGGGGCGGGCTGATCGGACTCGGGCTCGGCGGCTTCGTGATCTGGCAGGGCCTGAAGCTGAAGCTCGGCACCATCAACGATCCCGGCTCCGGTTATGTGCTGTTCTATACGGGCATCCTGATGTGCGTGTTCGCAGGCGCCATCATCGTCTCGGCGATCACCGAGGGCGGTCCGACGCTGGCCTCGCGCTGGGAGAATATGCGCTGGAGCAAACCGCTTCTCCTCATTACCTGCCTCACTGCGTTCTCCTTCGCGCTGGAGCCGCTGGGCTTCCTGCTGTCGTCGATCCCGCTGATGCTTCTGCTGTTGCGCCTGATCGATCCGGTGCGCTGGACCCTGGCGGTCCCGATCGCCGTGCTGGTGCCACTGGGCATGTGGTGGGTGCTCAAGCGGCTGCTGTTGATCCAGCTGCCCTCAGGCCTGTTCGGGATCGGTTGAGCGCATGGATACGCTTGTCAATGTCGCCCATGGATTCGGCGTCGCGCTGCTGCCGATCAACCTGCTCTACTGCTTTATCGGCGTCTTCATCGGCACGCTGGTCGGCGTACTGCCGGGCATCGGGCCGATCTCGGCGATGTCGCTGCTGCTGCCCGTGACGCTGTCGGGGACGCCGGAATCCGGCATCATCATGATGGCCGGCATCTATTACGGCTCGATGTATGGCGGCTCGACCACATCGATCCTGGTCAACATTCCCGGCGAGGCAGCCTCCGTCGTCACCTGCATCGACGGCCACCAGATGGCGAAACAGGGGCGCGCGGGCCCCGCGCTCGGCATCTCCGCTTTCGGCTCCTTCGCCGCCGGCACCTTTGCGCTAATCGCCTTGATGCTGGTGGCGCCGAAGCTCGCCAGTGTCGCCATCGCGTTCGGCCCGGCAGAGTATTTCAGCCTGATGGTGCTCGGCCTCGTCGTACTCACCTTCCTCACCCAGGGATCGATGCCAAAGGCACTGCTGATGGCGTGCATCGGTGTCGTCCTCGGGCTGGTCGGGCTCGACAGCATCAACGCGCAGCCGCGGCTGACCTTCGGCCGCATGGAGCTGATCGACGGCATCGGCCTCGTGCCCGTCGTGATGGGCCTGTTCGGCGTCGCCGAGGTTCTGCTCAACACCGAGCAGGCCATCAAGCGCGACATCATCAACACCAAGATCACCCATCTCCTGCCCAACAAGGAGGACTGGAAGGCGAGCGCAGGTCCGGTCGGCCGCGGCACCATCCTCGGCTTCTTCCTCGGCATCCTGCCGGGCGGCGGCGCGGTGGTGGCGTCATTCGCCTCCTACGCGCTGGAGAAGCGGCTGTCGAAGACGCCGGAGCGTTTCGGCCATGGCGCGATCGAAGGCGTCGCGGGGCCGGAGTCGGCGAACAACGCCGCGGCGGGCGGCGCCTTCATTCCGCTGATGACGCTCGGCATACCGCCGAATGTGGTGATGGCGCTGCTGCTCGGGGCCTTCGTCATTCACGGCCTGCAGCCGGGACCGCTGCTGATCACGCAAAACCCCGGCCTGTTCTGGGGCATCGTCGCCAGCATGTATATCGGCAACGTCATGCTGCTGATCCTGAACCTGCCGATGATCGGCATGTGGGTGCAGCTGCTCAAGCTGCCCTACAACATCCTGTTCCCCCTGATTATCCTGTTCACGATCCTCGGCGTCTACTGCTCGAGCAACAATGTGTTCGACGTCCATGTGATGATCGCGTTCGGGATCATCGGCTATTTCATGCGCAAGCTCGGCTATGAGCCGGCGCCACTGGTGCTCGCCTTCGTGCTGGGGCCGATGATGGAGAACAATCTGCGCAAATCGCTGATCCTGTCGCAGGGCGACCTCTGGACCTTCGTGCAGCGACCGATCTCGGGGGTGTGTCTCGTGTTTGCACTGGTGCTGCTGATCGCACCGTTGCTGCCGTCGCTGCGCAAGAAGCGCGAGTTGGTGGCGCTGGATGAGGGAGCGTGAGGATTTTGTAGCCGCTGCGCCATCTCCTCGTTCTCCCCCTGCGGGAGAGGGAGGCGAGATCGCCGCGCGATTGAGACGACGAGCTCCTACCCCGCCGCAGGCAGCGCGCTATCGGTCACCGCGTTCCACGGCCGCTCGGCCGATGCCAGCCCGATCAAACGGCCCTGGATGTAGTCACAGCCCCACTCATGCAGCATGCTTGCGGCTTCCTCGTCCTGCACCCACTCGGCCACGGTCTTGATGTCGAGGCGCCGGGCGAGGTCGATCAGGGTCTGCACGAAGGCGCGGTCGTCGGCGGAATGGGTGATGTTCTGCACGAAGGCACCGTCGATCTTCACGATATCCACGCCGAGCTTGCGCAGGTTTCGGAACGAGGTGTAGCCGGCGCCGAAATCGTCGATGGCGATGCGGCTGCCGAAATGCTTGAGGCGGCTGACGAAGGCGCGAACGTCGTCGATGTCCTGGATCGCGACCGTCTCGGTGATCTCGACGATCAGCCGCTCGGCAACACCGGGATGTGCCAGCATCAGCGACTCGATCCCGGCCCACCAATCCGGATCCATCGTCGTGTCCGGCGAGATGTTGAGGCTGAGACAGATGTCGGGCGCGGCAGCGAGCTCGGCGACCACGAGTTCGAGCACGCGATGGTCGACCAGACGGATCAAGCCGAGCCGCTCGGCGACCGGCACGATGTCGGGCGCGAGCAGCACCTGGCCATCGCCCTGGTCCATCCTCACCAGGCATTCGTGGAATGCGCGCTCGCGCGAGGCGGCCGAGACCACCGGCTCATAGGCAAGCTTGATGCGGCGCTCGTTCAGCGCAGTGACGATCTCGTCGGTGACACGAATGTTGACCCGGCGCTGCGCGTCGCGCGCGGCATCCGGGCGCCACGCGGCGAACGAGCCGGCGCGGCGGCGCTTGGCGGCGTCCAGCGTTTCATGGGCGCGGTTGACGGCTTCATCGGTGTTGCGGGCATAGCGCGGCAGGCTGACCGCGCCGATCGACGCGGTGACAGAGACCGGTCCGGATTTCGTCGGCACCACTTCGTCGCGGATGCCGGTGAGGAAGCGCTCCGCGGCGACGTTCATGTCGTCGACGGTACAGTTCTTCAGGATCAGGCCGAACTTGTTGCCGGAGAAGCGTCCGAGCACGTCGCCGCCGCGCAGGCGCGAACGAATGCGCTTGGCGACTTCGAGGATCACGGCGTCGGCAACGTCGAAGCCGAAGGCGTCGTTGACGCGGGCGAGATGATCGATACCGACCAGCATGAAGGCCGCGGTCGAGCGGAAGCGGCTCGTCTCCTCGATCGCCTCAGCCAGTGCCGCGACCAGATGCGAGCGGTTGAGCTCACCGGTCAGGGGATCGAGCCGGGCCAGCTTGGCCAATTCCTCGTCGCGGGCATGGCGCTCGTTGTTGATGCGGACAGAGCCGATCGCGCGCGTGGGGCGGCCGTCGGGACCGGCAAACCAGCGGCCGGTCTCCTCGACCCAGATCACTGGATCGGAGGCGCTCATGCGCACGCCGTACTCGACCCGGTAGGGCGTGCCGTCGGCGCCGTGGACGGCGGAGGTCTGCGCCAAGGCTGCGGTCCGCAGCGTTTGCGCGGGCTCGATCAGCTTGGCGAATTCGGCGCCGGTCGCGAGCCGCTCGGCGGGAATACCGGGAAAGATGCTGGCGACCTGTTCACCCCAGGCGATGGCATCGCTGGCGATGTCCCAGGCGAACACGGCCTGCCCGAGGGCGGCCAGGATGTCGGAGGCTTGCGGCAATGCGGGGGTCAAAATCGCCTCGTTCTGGGACAGTGGAGAAGTCCTGAGCCGGCACAGGATAGAGCCGGATTCGTCCCCGACCCTAGGCAAAGTTGATAAACAATTTGGAAACCACGTTTCCGAAGGCGTCGGAACCAAACCGGCCCGGGCGGCATAGGCCTTGCGAGTACAGGACTCGCACCGGCGCTGGCGTCCCGAAACGCGACAATCTCGCCGGATCAACGGTGATTGCGATGTTGAGTACTGAACGATCGGACACGGCGGACAACGGCACGGGCACGGCCCTGGTGCCGCTCATGCCGACGTTGCAGTGGGTTCAGAAGGCGCCGCTGCCGCGCCCCGATCCCAGCTTCGTTACCCAGCTGATCGCCAATGCCGAATATTTGCCCCAGACCGGCCGGCTCCGCCGCGCCTCTTCCGAAGATGCGCGAATGGCCTATGGCAGCAAGCGTCCGCTGGGAAGCGTCAGCGCGCGGACACGGCAGGTGGCTTGAGGCTGATCAGCGCGGCGGCGTATCGGGCGAGGGCGGCGTACCGTTGCCCGGCTGAAGATGCGGCGAGGGAATTTCCGGCGAGGGTGAGCCCTGAACCGGCTTCGGCGCTGGATGATCCATCAGCACGGATTCGGCGACGGATTGCGCCGAGGATGCGGGCGGCACCACCGGCGCCGGCTGCGGCGCAATCACCGGCTCGAACCTGGAGGCAGCCTCCGCATCATCCGCCGGCGGTTCGGCCGTGCGCTTGGCCTTGCGTGGCGCCGGCACCGTCGTCTCGGCGATGTAGGTAACGCGACGGCGCGTGCGCTGGGCAATGCCGCCGAGGAAGTCGGCCATCGCCAGCAAAACCAGCAGGAAGTAGGTGGAGTTGCCGAATTTAGGCCACATCACGAATTCGGCGGCGGCGGCGCCGAAGACGATCAGCGATAACAAATGATCCATCAGGAATTTCGAGCCCGGCCGCGCACCCTTGACCACTTCGAGCAGCAGCAGAACCACGCCGAGCGCGAGCAGGAGATCGGCGAGCGTGACCGGCCAGGTCTCGCCCGTGACCATCGGCACCTGGAACAGCACGTCCGAAAAGGACACGCTGGGCATCAGGAAGGCGATGATGTTGTACACCGCGAGCGGAATCAGAAGCAGCGGGAAACCGACCATCGGCGAAATGCCTTCTCGATCAAGATATCCGGACAGAACAATGCAGCGGCGAAGCATTTGCTCCGCCGCCGTCACCGTCTAGCTCATGGGTTGGCCGAAATCACGCGGGTTCAATCATCCCGCCTGAGGGAAAGGTCCTGTCTTCAGGACTCTTTCTTCTTCAGGACCTGACGGCCCTTGTACATGCCGGTCTTGAGGTCGAGATGGTGCGGACGACGGAGCTCGCCGGAGTCCTTGTCTTCCACATAGGTCGGCTTCTTGATGGCGTCAGCCGAGCGGCGCATGCCACGGCGCGACGGCGAGGTTTTTCTTCTCGGAACGGCCATTTCAATATCCTCTAGGGATTGGTGTCATCAGGGCATCGTCCGCGAAGGGACGGCTCAGCACCCGCAATACGAGGCGAGCTGAATGCCGATCAAGGCCGCGCTTATAGAGGAAGGCCGGCCGTAAAGCTAGGCTCTTGGGCCGGAAAATGCGTCCGGAACGGGCCAAAAAATCAGCGATTTTCGCGCCAACAGATCGCAAGCGAGTTCGCCTGCCCCCGCGCCATGTAGGTTGCCGCCAGCCGCCGGACACCCGGGCCGGGGGTTTTGGCGCTGCGTTTGACCGGATTTGGCAGGATGGAGGCCAGAAGGGCCGCCTCTCGCGGGGAAAGGCTGGCGGCCGATTTGCCGAAGGCAAAGGCGCTGCCCGCCTCGACGCCAAACTGGCCCCGCGGGCCGAACTCGGCGACGTTGAGGTAAATCTCCAGGATCCGGGGCTTGGGCAGGACGAAATCGATCCAGAGCGCCAGCGGGAATTCGAGCGCCTTGCGGACGAAATCCCGCCCCTGCCAGAGGAACAGGTTTTTCGCCACCTGCTGGGTGATCGTGGAGGCGCCCCGGAATGGCGTACCATCCTCCTGGGCGTCGTCGATCGCCTCGCGCAACGCGCCCCAATCGATGCCATGATGCTTGCAGAAATGGGCATCCTCTGCCGCCACCACCGCGCGCGGCAAATAGGGCGACATTTCCGCCAGATCGATCCACTCCCGCTGCATCGGCGCACCGCGAAGCGAGCGCCAGGCCATCAGCGTCGAAACGGGATGGCCGGTGCGATAGAACGGCGCGATCACATAGGGCGCGAGAGCCACGACCACGAACACTGCCAGCAGGATTTTGACGATGCGCAAATCGATCTTTCCGGCGCAAAATGAAACGCGGCCACGGGCTGGACCATTAAGTCTGTGATTATTCGGGCCTTTTCCAGCACTTTTTAGGCCTTCCAAACGATTGACTGGGGCGGGCGCATAAAGGATTGTCCCGCCGAATTTTAGTTCTGGAGCCTTGGAGCCCTTCTTGATGACCGGCACGTCCCCGTCCGATTTCGCCAAACGTCTGGACAAGACCGCTGATGACACCGAGGCCCTGCTCGGGCGCCTGCTGTCGGACGACATCCTGCACGACGAAATCGCCCGGCCCAAGCGACTGATGGACGCAATGCGCTATTCGAGCCTCAACGGGGGCAAGCGCCTGCGGCCGTTCCTGGTGGTCGAGAGCGCGGCCGTGTTCGGCGTTCCGCGCGAGGCGGCTCTGCTCGCCGGCGCGGCGCTCGAGTGCATCCACTGCTATTCGCTGATCCATGACGACCTGCCGGCGATGGACAATTCGGACCTGCGCCGCGGCCGCCCCACCCTGCACAAGAAGACCGACGACGCCACCGCGATCCTCGCGGGCGACGGCCTGTTGACGCTCGCCTTCGACATCATCACCCGCGACGAGATCCATCGCGACGCCAATGTGCGGTTGATGCTGACGCGCGCTTTGGCGCGCTGCGCCGGCATCGGCGGCATGGTCGGCGGCCAGATCCTCGATCTCGCCGGCGAAGGCCGCTTCGGTGGCAACGAGCCGATCGATGTCGCCCGTATTCAGCAGATGAAGACCGGCGCGCTGCTGCGCTATGGCTGCATCGCCGGCGCGATCCTCGGCCAGGCCTCGAGTACGGAATATCAGGCGCTCGACGATTACGGCCGCGCGCTCGGCGAAGCCTTCCAGATCGCCGACGATCTGCTCGACGTCGAAGGCGATGCGGCAGCCCTCGGCAAGCCGGCCGGCGCCGATGCCGCGCTCGGCAAGACCACCTTCGTCACCCAGCTCGGCATCGACGGCGCAAAGCAGCGCGTGCGCGACCTGCTCGCGCGCGCCGACAGCGCCGTGTCGATCTTCGGCGATCGCGCCGCCGTGCTGCAGGCCGCCGCGCGCTTCGTCGCCGAACGGAAGAACTGACGCAGACAGATGGCGGTCGAGGGCAAAGAAGACCCCGTCCTTGTCCGCTTCCGCCAGATGTCGCGGCCGATGCGGCTGCTTTATGCCCGGCCGCGGACGTTCATTGCGCTCGCCGTCGGCATCCTCGTCTGCCTGCTGCTGCCGGGCTCGTACCGGCTGGTGACGCGGCTCCTGTTCGGCTGGGATGCACTGATCGCGGCCTATCTGGCGCTGGTCTACGCAATGATGCTCTGCAACGACCACCAGCACATCCGCCGCGCCGCCGCGATGCAGGACGACGGCCGCTTCGTGATCCTGCTGGTGACGGCGATTGGCGCCTTCGCCAGCATCGCCGCGATCGTCTCCGAGCTCGGCACGCCGCATCGCGGCGGCCTGGATCTGACGATCGCGATCATCACCATCGTACTGTCATGGGCTGCCGTGCACACGACCTTCGCGCTGCATTACGCGCATGATTACTACCGGAACGCCAAGCCGGGCGGCCTGCAATTCCCGAGCGGCGACAAGGAAGACCACGCCGACTACTGGGATTTCGTCTATTTCTCGTTCGTGATCGGCATGACGGCGCAGGTCTCCGACGTCGGCATCACCGACAAGACCATTCGTCGCACCGCGACGGCGCACGGCATCGTGTCCTTTATCTACAACACGGCGTTGCTGGCGCTGACGGTGAACATCGCGGCGAGCGCGATCTCAAAATAATCTGTCGTCCCGGCCCTCGCCGGGACGACCCATCAAGTGGCGGTCAGTAACACACCTCGGCATTGGCGTCGTTGCCCGGGCCGCCGCCGCCGCGATATTCGAGACGGCAACCGCGATGGACCGGACGACAACCGGTGTTGTTGCAGTAGATCTGCCCCCCGCTCGTCGCGCGGCCGGCGCCAGCAGCAGCAATACCGGCGGCACCATAGCCGCCCGCCGCGCCGCCAGACTGACGACGCTGCCGTGCGGGACGCTCGTCGCCGTCGTCGCGCTTCGCGGTCGCAGGCCTGGCCGGCTTGGCGGCACGCTGCTTTTCGCATTCATTGTCATCGTTGACCGCATAACCCTCGCGGCAGACGATCCTGGTGCACTTGTCACCATCGGTCTTGAAGCCGTGCTCGCAGACCAGCGGGCAGACGCGCGATGGTTTTGACTTGACCGCATCGAGCGCGTCGGCGCTCGCCATCTTCACGTCGAGCTTGGTGCCGGCATAGCGGTTGAACTGCGACAGCGATCGCTGCGAGGACGTATTCCAGTTGCCGTCGGCCTGCCCGGAGAAACACCCGACGCGACCGAGCTCAGTCTGCACCGAGCGGTTGAGATCGGCCGGCGCGGTTGCCGGGGTCAGCGAGGCGACGCTCGTGCCCGCGGCGCTCGTCGTGCTGGCCGGCGCGGTGCTCGGCGCCGTGGCGGCGAGGTTGACGCGTTGCTGCTCGGCGGCAGCCGCCTGCTGCTGCGCCTGCTCCTTGGCCTTCTGCGCGGCAAGCTGCGCCTGCTCGGCGGCCTTCGCATCGGCCGCAGCCCTGGCCTGCGCATCCTTTTGCGCGCCGACCGCAGCAAGGCGATCGCGCTCAGCGTCGGCCCGCTTCGCCTTCTCGATGGCCGCGACGTGAGCCTGCTCGGCGCCGATCTTTTCGAGCTGAAGCTTGGCGAGGCTCGCATAGAAACCGTCGGGATGCTGAGCGAGGAACGCTTCCCACGCCGGCCTGTTGCCGACCTGGAGCGCGAGCTCGTAGTCACGGCGGATATCAGCCTGGGGATTCGCCGCCGGCGTTACGGCCGCGACCTTGACCGGCACCAGCGGCACGTCCTCGCCACCGAGCGAACCGTAGACGAAGGGCTCCTGCTTGTTGCCCGTCGATTTGAGCACGTCGTCACGCACGAAGCCGAAGGCGCGGCGGACGTCGAGGCCCGGCGTCGTCAGATGCTTCGACAGCGCAACCGTGAACGGGCTATTGGCCCCGTCGCCGTCCTGCGCCGTGAACCCGGCCTTGGCCGAATAGGCAATCAGCGTGTTGGGGCTGGTCGGCTCGACCTGGGCGAGACCACGCCCGATGCCGCGCGAGGCGATCGTGCGCTTCATCCTCTTGCCGAACGGATTGTCGCGGCAGGCATCGAGAATCACCAGGCGAAGCTGCTTTGCCGGCTCGACCGCGACCAGGACACGGTCGAGCGAGAGCGCCTCGTCGTAGACATCGGTGTCGCGCTCGAGCTTGGCGTCCACCGGGATCAGATAGTTCGAGCCCTCGACCTCGATGCCGTGTCCGGCATAGTAGACCACGGCGATATCGGCATCGCGGGTCGCGTCGGCGAAGTCGCGCAGCACGCGCCGCGTATCGAGCGCCGACAAATCGTGCCGGGACTCGACGACATCGAAGCCCGCCTCCTTCAGCGTGTTCGTCATCACGGAACCGTCGTTGACGGGGTTGGCGAGCGAGGGCGCGTGCTGATAGGCCGAATTGGCGAGCACCAGCGCGACGCGCTTTCCGGCAAAAGCGGGCCCGGCACCGAACAGCAGGCCGAGCGCGACGAAAAGCGGACAAAGTCTGAGCAAATTGCGCATGACACGACTTCCGATGGTTCGGGGCCGCTTGGGCCCTTTGGGACCGCTTTAGCAAGATTCACCGCGGGCGCTTGTGATGGAGGTCACGAAGGGTGCCAACGACAAGCCGAAAGGCCACTTTTTTGTTTGTCGCACCAGCGGGATCGCGGTTCGCCGGGAGGATCGGGTTCCCTCAGACAACACCGATGTGCTCCCGATATTGCGGCAGATTGTCCGTAATTTCATGCCAAGGCGCCTTCGAGCCGACGAAAATATGGGCGCTCGGCCTGATCGAGGGGGCGTCGACCAGGGTCCCCATGGCGACATGGACCCATTGTCCTTCACGCACCCGGGAATAGAGCAGCGAGCCGCAGCGGGAACAATGGGCATCATGGGTGGTATCGTCGCCGAAGATCATCCGTAGGTCCCCACCCTGGACGATGCGGAGCTTGTCCTGCGGGATGCCGGCGAACGGTTTGAAGGCGGCGCCGGTGGTGCGGCGGCAGTTCGAGCAGTGGCAGTTCATCGCATAGGAGAACGCATCCGCCACTTCAAAGCGGACAGCGCGGCAATAGCATTCGCCGGTGAGAATACGTGCGTTCGAATTGTCTGAACCGGTCATGACGATGCCTTCGCGCAAATGGCTGACAGACCCATAGCGCATTTTGATGCGTACGACTAAGTTCCGCCCAAGCAATCATGCAAGGGCAAGCCATCATGCAAAGGGATGACCCATGAGCCAGAACCGTTCGAGCGTCGAAGCCGTCGTGCAATCCTATTTTGACGGGCTCTATGAGGGCGACGCGGAAAAGCTCGGCGCCATCTTCCATCCCTCCGCCGACCTGCGCTGGGTCGAGAAGGGCGAGCTCCAGGTTCTGACCGTGCCCGACTGGCTCGACCGCGTCCGCAAGCGCGCCTCCGCCAAAGCCGAAGGCAAGCCCCGCGAGGATTTCATCGTCACCATCGATCGTTCCGACGACAAGACCGCCTTCATCAAGGTCAAATGCCAGCTGCCGCCACGCTATTTCACCGACTATCTGGTGGCGATGAAGCTCGCCGATGGCTGGCAGATCGTATCGAAATCGTACAGGTATGACCTGCGGGAGTGAGTCCTCCAGATCTTCCGCTGCCTGAAATCTGTCGCACTCGTTCTCCATTCGTCATCGCGAGCGAATCGAAGTGACCCAGAATCTCGCCGCGGAGGCAGACTGGATTGCTTCGCTCCGCTCGCAATGACGGTGCGGATGAAGCGCACGCTACATCCCTACCCCGTCTGACCCACGCCAAAGGTCTCCCATGCTTCTCGATCGCCGCTCCCTGCTCGCCTCCCTGTGCTGGATCGCCGCTTCTCCCGCGCTTGCCGCGCAGGCGCCGGCCGAGCTCGAAGCCTATGAGCGCGACAGCGGCGGGCGGGTCGGGGTCCATGCGGAGAACCTTGCGACCGGCGCAAAGCTCGCCTGGCGCGCCGACGAGCGGTTCGTCATGTGCTCGACATTCAAGGCCTCGCTTGCGGCCTGCGTGCTGGCGCGGGTCGATCGCGGTGAGGAGCACCTTGCGGCCATGATCCCTTACGGCCAGGCCGACCTGCTCGAATACGCACCGGTCGCCCGGCAAAATCTCGCGGCCGGCAAGATGTCGGTCGGCGAGATGTGCAAGGCGATCGTCGAACTCAGCGACAATACCTGCGCCAATCTGCTGCTGGCGCGGATCGGCGGGCCCGCCGCGCTGACCGCATTCTGGCGGTCGCTCGGGGATACCACCTCGCGGCTCGACCACAACGAGCCAGAGCTCAACCGCTCACCGCCCGGTGATCCCCGCGACACCACGACGCCGGCGGCGATGGCGGGCAATCTGCGGCGGCTGGTGCTGGGCGAAGCCTTGTCCGCGCAATCGCGCCTCCAGCTCACCGACTGGATGGTGAATTGCAAGACCGGCGCGAACCGGCTGCGTGGCGGGCTGCCGCCAAGCTGGAAGATCGGCGACAAGACCGGCAACAACGGCAAGGATGCGTCGGGCGATATCGCGGTCGTCTGGCCGAAGCCCGACGTGCCGATCCTGATCGCGGCCTACACTCAGGGCGGCTCGCCGAATGCGGCGCAGATCGCGGCTTTGTTTGCGCAGATTGGACGAATGGTAGCCGGCCGGCTGGCGTGAGCGACACCGCATTGACGGTGCAGGCGCTTCCGGTTCAAGACAAACCACTATGGAAGCGAAGTTTCAGACCTTTCTCATCCTGCTCGCCGTGCTGGCAGGCGTGGCGCTGGCCGCGCGCCGGTTCAACGTCGCCCCTGCCATCCTGCTGATGCTGGCCGGCGTCGGCCTGGCCTTCGTGCCGGGCATGCCGCCGGTCGAGCTGCCGCCGGAACTGGTGCTCTTGATGGTGCTGCCGCCGCTGATCTACTCCGCGAGCGTCGCCATGAGCTGGCGCGAGTTCAGGAACAATCTGCGCCCGATCGTGCTGCTCGCGGTTGGCGCGGTGATCTTCTCCGCGGCGATGGTAGCGGCCGCCACGCACTACATGATCGGCCTGCCCTGGACCATCGCCTTTCTGCTGGGAGCCATCGTCGCGCCGCCCGACGTGGTGGCGCCGCTCGCGATCGCGCGCCGGCTCAACATGCCGCGCCGGCTACTGGTCATCCTCGAGGGCGAAGGGCTCGCCAATGATGCCACGGCGCTGATCCTCTATCGCTTTGCGCTTGCCGCGATCATGGTCGGGCATTTCTCGCTGCCGCTCGCGGCCGGCGAATTCCTCCTCATCGTCGCCAGTGAGATCGCCTTCGGCATCGGCGTCGGCTGGCTCTCCCTTCGCTTCCGCAAATGGTCGGGGGATCCGCAGGTCGAGCTGACCTTGTCGCTGATCACGCCCTACGTCTCCTACTGGCTGCCCGAGCATGTCGGCGGCTCCGGCGTGATCGCGACCGTCGCCTGCGGCCTCTATGTGAGCTGGAACGGCCCCCTGCTGATCTCCTCGGCGACACGCCTGCAAGGCATCTTCTTCTGGGACCTCATCATCTACCTGATCGAGGGCTTGCTGTTCCTGCTCACCGGATTCCAGATGCGCGCGCTCTACGAGAAATCGAAGGCGTTCCCGCTCGACGACATCCTGATCGCAACCGCCGTGGTCTTGGTGATCGTCGTGGTCGCGCGTTTCGCCTGGCTCTATCCCGCAACCTATCTGCCGCGAATGCTCAGCAAGTCGCTGCGCGCGCGCGATCCGTCGCCACCCTGGCAATGGCCGTTCGTGCTCGCCTTCACCGGCGTGCGCGGCGCGGTGTCGCTCGCGGCCGCGCTGGCGCTGCCGTTCACGCTGCCTGATGGCGAGGTCTTTCCATATCGCGACCTGATCCTGTTCGTCGCCTTCGGCGTCATCTTCGTCACGCTGATCGGCATCGGCCTGACGCTTCCGCCGGTCGTGCGCTGGCTCGGCGTCGCCGAGGCCGGCCGCCATGAGCATGTCGCCGAGCACGAAGCCGAGATCGCCGCCCGCCGCCAGGCGCTCGATGCCGCACTGGAATCGCTCGACGCGCTGACCGTGCAGAAGGACGTGTCCGAAGAAGTGATGCGGCTGCTGCGCGCACGACACGATATCCGGGTCAACCAGCTCCCGGACTCGCTCGATCCCAACCACCACGTCGTCTCAGCCGCCGGCACCGCGCTGACCCGCGACCTGATCGCCGCCGAAAGGAGATTCATCCACGATCTCCTGCGCGACGGCCAGATCACCGACGAGACAAGGCGGCGGATCGAGCGCGATTTGGACCTGGAGGAGGCAAGCCTGGCGAACCGGGAATATCGGGGTGGGCCGCTGTAGGCTTTCGTCATTGCGAGCGCAAACTACCGCCTCGCGCAAAACTCCCCTATCCCCGCTGCGACAGCTCCCGCGATCGCCTCGTGCCGCTCCGGCGAGTTCATCTCCATTTCCTCGTCGCGATTGACGATCGAGCCGGCTTCGAGCAGCACGGCGGCGCTCCTCGTCCGCGACAGCACGACCAGCCCGTCATAGCGGTAGACGCCGACCTCCTTGTCGAGGAGCTGGCGCCGGTAGCGGCCCATCACCGGCAGGGTGTACTGGCTTGCATAATGCAGGCCCTGCTCCTTCAACTGCCTGCCGATCATCCGCGCAAGCATCAGGCTGGTGGCGAAGTGTGGATTTTGCCGCGACACGAACAGCGAGTGACCCGAAAAGCGGTCGCTGAAATAGCTCTTTGCGCCGTCGAATTCCCAGGTCTCGAGCAGCCTGTCCGGCACCGAATCATGATGGACCGACAGGAAGAGATCGGCGCGGCCGTCATTCGCGGCACTGACCCGCTTGAACAGGCTCGGCCGCGCCTTGCCATCGGTGACGAGCAGGCGCGTTGCCGCAAAGCCTTCGGACCTGAGCTTCGCTGTGATGAGTCTTGCGAGAACGAGATTGAAGCCAAACTCCGGATCATTGCGCGCGCTCAACGCGCCGTAGGAATCGGGGGTGTGCCCGACATCCACGACGATCCGAAATTTCGGCATCTCACATTTGGCCGGCGGCGACGGCTTCGGCCTGGGTCTTGCAATCTTTCGCGCGGCAGCAGCCTCGCCGGCATCGACAAGGGCGAGCGACGACAGCAGGATCGACGCGACCAGCCCGGCGATGATCCTGCGCGATTGCCCCAAGCGCTACTCCGCTGCCGCGACCCACGGGCGACGACGAAGCCCGCGATTTGTTTTCGGGAAGATTGGCGCGGGAATTGGAGTGCGTCAACGCAAGATAGCGCTCGCGTCCCGGACGCGACGCAGAGCGTGAGGGGGGGTTAAACCGGCCGCTCCCCCTTCACCGTCACGCGCGTGCCCGAGCGCGTGTGTGGCCAGTAGTCCCACATCGCACGGTGCTGGGTACAGCGGTTGTCCCAGAAGGCGATGGCGTTCTCGGTCCAGCGGAAGCGGCACTGGAACAGCGGGTTCTCGGCGTGCTGGTAGAGATAGGCCAGCATCGCGTCGCTTTCGTCGCGCGGGATGCCGTTGATGTGGCGGGTGAAGCCGCGGTTGACGTAGAGCGCCTTCCTGCCCGTGACCGGATGCGTGCGCACCACGGGGTGCTCGGCATGCGGGTAGCTCGGACGGTCGGCGACGCCGTAATTGGCGTAAAGCCCGCGATAGATCGGTTCGCCATCGTGCAGCGCGGTGAGCCCGTCGAGATAGGCCTTCATGCGGTCCGACAGCGCCTCATAGGCCGCATACATGTTGGCGAACAGCGTGTCGCCGCCGCGCGGCGGGCATTGCTTGATGTAGAGGATCGAGCCCATCGGCGGCTCGAGATCGCAGGACACGTCGGAATGCCAGCCCTCGCCATTGGCGCGCGGCGAGTTCTTGTCGGCGTAGATCTTCATCAGCGCCGGGTCTTCATCCTCGTGCGGCGCGGCCGGATGGAAGTGTAGCTCGCCGAACTTGCGGCCGAAGGCGAGGTGCTGCTGCGGCGTGATCTGCTGGTCGCGGAAAAAGATGACGAGGTTTTCGGCGAGCGCGCGGTGGATCTCGTCCATCTGCCGGTTGGAGCGGGCGTCGCCATCGACGAGCGAGCCGAGATCGACGCCCGAGATTTCCGCGCCGATGATGGGGGTGAGCTTCTCGACCGCGATGGTCTCGTAAGGTGCGCCGTCCTCGGCCGTGTGGCGATAGCGCGGGCCCTGCTTGCCGGCGAGTGAGCTCATGATGCTTCTCCCTTGGTATTTTTGATTGCAGTCATCGTAGGCACCACACGATGAGGCGCAATGGGTTTACTTCAAGTATGTTGACACACTTCTAAAGCTTTAGTATTGTTTTCCGAGCGATGGAGACGAGCCATGGGAAAATATGACCGTCTGGGCGAGTTCCTGAGGTCGCAAAAGACCCGCGAGGTGCCGATGACCTTCGCCGAGATCGAAAGAGTAATTGGCGGGAAGCTGCCTCCTAACTCGCCTCAATATCCGGCCTGGTGGAGCAACAATCCGACGAACAACGTCATGACCAAGGTGTGGCTGGCTGCCGGATTCCGAACGGAACAGGTGGACACAAGGGCGCGCAAAGTCGTGTTTCGACGGACGGAGCAAAGGCCTTCCGAGACCCTGCCCCAGAGGACCAGGAAAAGTGGTCGGCACCCGCTATTCGGTGCCCTGAAGGGAATGGTGCGGATTCCACCGGGCGTGGATTTGACGGAGCCGGCCGATCCAGACTGGGGCAAAGTCTATGAGTGAAGCCGCGCCATTGCTGCTCGACACCAACGCCGCGATATGGGTCGTCGAGGACGAGCCTATCGCGGTGGAGGCTAAGGAAGCGATCGAAAATGCTTACCGCGCGGGCAGCCCGATCTTCGTATCTCCGATCACGGCCTGGGAGATAGGTCTACTTGTTTCGCGCAATCGCATAGGCCTCTCCACCACACCCGAGCGCTGGTTCCAGCGGCTGCTTGCAATCGACGGAGTCCAGCTAGCCAAGCTCACCCCCGATATCTTGATTGCGTCGTCCTTCTTGCCAGGCGAGCCGCCGCGCGACCCTGCAGATCGCATCATGCTCGCGACGACGCGCGACATCGGAGGTACGTTGATCACGCGCGACCGATTGCTGCTCAAGTATGGAGAAGGTGGCCAGGTCAGCACCATCGCGTGCTGACCTCGATCACTCCGCCGCGGTCACCGGCACCTTGGCGCCCTGGCCGTAGCGCTGGTCGATGTAGTCGATCACCAGCGCCTTGAAGTCGGCGGAGATGGTCGGCCCGCGCAGCGTGCGGAACTTCTTGCCGTCTACGAAGACAGGCGCGGCCGGCGCTTCGCCGGTGCCGGGCAGCGAGATGCCGATATTGGCGTGCTTGGATTCGCCGGGGCCGTTGACGATGCAGCCCATCACCGCGACGTTGAGCTCTTCCACGCCGGGATATTTCGTCTTCCAGGTCGGCATCTCATCGCGGATGAAATCCTGGATCGAGCGCGCCAGCTCCTGGAACGTGGTCGAGGTGGTGCGGCCGCAGCCGGGGCAGGCCGCAACCAGCGGCACGAAGGTACGGAAGCCCATGGTCTGCAGCAGTTCCTGGCCGACCTGCACCTCACGGGTGCGGTCGCCGCCGGGCTCCGGCGTCAACGAGATGCGGATAGTGTCGCCGATGCCCTGCTGCAGCAGGATGCCGAGCGCGGCCGACGACGCCACGATCCCCTTCGAGCCCATGCCGGCTTCGGTCAGGCCGAGATGGATGGCGTAGTCGGAGCGCGACGCGAGATCCTGATAGACCGCGATGAGATCCTGCACCGCCGAGACCTTTGCGGAGAGGATGATGCGGTCCTTGGGCATGCCGAGCTCTTCGGCGCGCGCGGCCGAGAGCAGCGCGGACTGCACCATGGCCTCCCGCGTCACCGCGCGCACGTCGCGCGGATTGGGCGAGGCTGCGTTCTCATCCATCAGCTTGGTCAAAAGCTCCTGGTCGAGCGAGCCCCAATTGGCACCGATGCGGACCGGCTTGTCGTTCTTGTTCGCGATCTCGATGATGTCGGCGAACTGGGTGTCGCGCTTGTCCTTGAAGCCGACATTGCCGGGATTGATGCGGTACTTGGCGAGCGCCTCGGCGCAAGCCGGATAGGCCGCGAGCAGCTTGTGGCCGATATAGTGGAAGTCGCCGATCAGGGGCGTCGTGATACCGCGCTTGGCGAGGCCATCGCGAATGTGCGGAACGGCGGCAGCAGCCTCCTCGCGGTCTACGGTGATACGGACCATTTCGGAGCCGGCGCGCGCGAGCGCTGCGACCTGGGCGATGGTGCTGTCGACATCGGCAGTGTCGGTGTTGGTCATCGACTGCACGACGATCGGCGCGCCGCCGCCGACGGCGACGTTGCCGACCTTGACCTGGGTGGTCCGATGCCGGGGCGCCGGGCCCGCGATGTCTGAATCGAGAGGGTTTTCGAGCTTGTTCATGGGGTCCAAATATCAGGTTTTGGTGACGTTCAGCAATGCATCGCGCGGCGCCGCAGCCGATGAGGGTATTCCTCTGAGTTCGAAGTTCGCCTCCCTTGCGGCGCCCCCGAGCGAACTTCGAATTCAAAGGAATACCAAGAACTTATGAATCGAGTGCGGCCTCCGGTTCAGGAGCTCCCTTACGAGCTTGCGGCACCGGGAGAGGGAGCTCCTGAACGGCCGCACTCGGACGGTTAACCAGGAAAAGCCCAGCAATTACAAGGACGGCGGCGGCCCCGAACGCCAGGCTTAGGGTGTCGTGCATGATGAAATAGCTACCCACCACGCCAAACAAAGGGGTGATGAAGGTAAAAGCCGACAATTTGCTGGCCGAATAGGCCTTCACCAGCGCGAACCAAAGCGTGAACGTGGTTCCCACCACCCAGATCGCCTGGAACGCCATCAGGCCAAGCGACAGCGGCGCCGGCATGTGCGTGATGGACTCGCCGAACAGCCAGGCCGCCGTCCCCAGAATCGGGATCGAGGTGGCGACCTGGTAGCCCAGCGCCTTCTCGGGCGCGGCGAACCGCAACCTTGTGCCCTTGGCAACCAGCGTCGTCGCCGCCCAGAGCCCGGCGCCGCCGACGATCATGAGATCGCCGAGCAGAACATGCGAATCGACATTGGGCTGCGGCACGCCGATCGCGAGGGCAACGCCGGCAAAGCTGATGGCCAATCCCAGCCATTGCGAGGCGCCAAGACGTTCGCCGAGCACTTGATAGGAGCCGAGCGCCACGAAGAACGGCGCGGTGTAGAGGAACACCACCGCACGCGAAGCGGACGTGAAGCGCAGCCCCTGGAAGATCAGCACGAATTCGATGCCGAACATCAGCCCGGCGATCAGGCCGGGCTTCCAGGTGCCGTCACGTTCGAAGAAATTGACGCCACGCAGGGTGCCGATGATGAACAACACCGGCAGCGCGCCCATCGAGCGGATCGTGGCCTGTAGCATCGGCGGAATATCCGGCAGCACCAGCTTCACCGCGATCTGGTTGAACCCCCAGGTCAGGCACAGCATGAGCATGAGGGCGATGGCGCCGGCACTGAGGGGACGTGCGGCGGAGGGCACTATCTGAGCTGAGGACATTTCTTCCCGGATACCGGCTTTGCGCCGTTGTTGGTCTATGCAGTCTTCTGACAATGGGTGCAGACGCCCGTGATCTCCACCACGGACAATTTGGGGGCGAAGCCCGAGGCGCGCGCGGCGGCGTTGATATCCCCGGCAAAGGACGCCGACGGAATCTCGCCGACGAGGCCACAGCGCTCGCAGATCAGGAACGCCACAGCCGAGGTCGTATCGTGATCATGGGCGGCGCAGGCGAGATAGGCGTTGCGGCTCTCGATGCGATGCACGAGGCCGTTGGCCATCAGGAAATCGAGGGCACGATAGACCGTGATCGGTGCCGGCCGCGCCATCGACTTGGCGAGTTCGTCGATCACCTCATAGGCGCCGAGCGGGCGGTGGCTGGAGAGCAGCGCTCCCAGCACCTGGCGGCGAATTGGCGTGAATCTCTGCGCGCGCTGCTCGCAGACCGCCTCGGCATGCGCCAGTGCATCCGCGGTGCAGCGGCGGTGATCGTGATCGGGCGCGGGAAATGCCGGGTTCGCGAGGGTCATGCGGCCGACCTTTTAGCATTTCGGCCCGGGAACCCAAAGCACGACACTGCAAACGGCTGCCAGCCATGCCGGCGCCGCGGGACAGCCACCCGGGAATCCGCCATGAAATAATCATAAGCTTGCTTATTATATCTCCTGCTTATTGGAGACCAAGCTCATGACCCGCGGGTCTGTCGACCAGAACTTCCTGTTCACGCTCGCCGAGCTCTACCGCCTGCTGCGCCTCTATGCCGACAAGGAGGCATCGCGCTTCGGCATCACCCGTGCGCAATGGGCGGTGCTGGCCAAGGTGGAGCGCAGCGAGGGCATGAAACAGTCGGAGCTCGCCGAACTCCTGGAGGTGCAGCCGATCACGCTGACACGCCTGATCGACAAGCTCTGCGACAACGACTGGCTCGAACGGCGCAACGACGCCTCGGACCGCCGTGTCAAGCGTCTCTACCTGAGGAAGGCCGGCCGGCAGCTGCTTGGCCGGATGAGTGGGCTGAGGTCCGAAATCACCGCCAACGCGCTCGACGGCATCAATCCGGCAGACGCCCACCGTCTCCTCACCCAACTCGAAACCATCAAGGAAAACGTGCGGACCGCGATCCAGACCAGCGGCGCGGAACAGGCGCGTAGGGAGCAGCACTATGGCTGATCAGGTCCTCAAGTTTCAGCCCGAGCAGAAGAGCGACGGCGGCAAGCCCACCAAGAAGGCCGGCACCGATCCGCGCCGCCGCCTGGTGGCGGGCCTGCGCCGCTATCGCCGTTTCCTGCTCCTGATCGTGCTGCCTGTCCTCGCCGCCATCGGCGGCCTCACCTTCTATCTCAATGGCGGGCGCTATGTCGGCACCGACGACGCCTATGTCGGCGCACAGAAGGTGCTTGTGACGCCTGACATCTCCGGCAAGATTCAGAAGGTCGTGGTGAAGGAAGGCCAGGTCGTCAAGCGGGGCGACGAGCTGTTCGAGATCGACCCCGTTCCGTTCCGCCTCGCCGTCGACGAGGCCAGGGCGCAGTTGATGCAGGCGCAGACGACCTATGACAATCTGCGCGCCAACATCAAGATCTACGGCGACATGCTCAACCTCGCCCAGCAGGGCGTCGAGTTGAAGCAGCGCGACGTCGAGCGCAAGCAGGCACTGGTGAAGAACAATTACGGCTCGCAGCTCGACCTCGACAACGCCGCGAATGCGCTCGTCACGTCCGGGTCCGTCGCGCAATATGTCAGGCAGCAGCTCTCGACGGCGAAGACCCAGCTGCTCGGCGACCCCGACCTGCCGCTGGAGAAATTCCCAGCCTATGCGGAAGCCAGGGCCAAGCTCGACAATGCCGAGCGCAATCTCGACCACACCGTGGTGCGCGCCTCGATGGGCGGCGTGGCGACGCAGGTCGAGCAGATTCAGCTCGGCCGCTACGTCGCCGCCGGCACGCCGGTATTCTCCATCATCGACGTTGCCCATCCCTGGGTCGACGCCAATCCGAAGGAGAGCGACCTCACCTATGTGACGGAAGGACAGCCGGTGACGCTCGAGGTCGACGCGTTCCCGAATCATGTCTTCAAGGGCAGGATCGGCTCGCTCTCGCCCGGCACCGGCGCGCAGTTCGCGATCCTGCCGCCGCAGAACGCCACCGGCAATTTCGTCAAGGTGGTGCAGCGCGTGCCGATCAGGATCTATTTCGACGAGACCGACAAATACGTGCGAAAGCTGAAGGCCGGCATGAGCGTCTATGCCACGATCGACACCGGCCACAAGCGCTCGCTCGCCGGCCTGTTCGGCCTGTCGGCGACCGCGGGGCAGGACAAAGACCAGGACTAAATAGAGACCAAGCGAGAGACTGCGACAGGGACTGATCCGATGTCGGACGCCAATGCCAGCCTGATGGTTCCCGGCCTGCGCCGGAACATGGTGACGATCTGCGCCATGACCGCGACCATCATGCAGGCGCTGGACACCACCATTGCCAACGTCGCTTTGCCCTACATGCAGGGCACGCTGTCGGCCTCGCAGGACCAGATCAACTGGGTGCTGACATCCTATATCGTCGCCGCCGCGATCATGACGGCGCCGGTGGGCTGGATCGCCAACCGCTTCGGCCGCAAGCGCATCTTCATCATCTGCTCGGCCGGCTTCACCATGGCCTCCGTGCTGTGCGGGCTCGCGCAGGACATCAACCAGATGGTGCTGTTCCGCCTGCTGCAAGGCGTGTTCGGCGCCGCGCTGGTGCCGTTGTCGCAGTCGGTGATGCTCGACTATTACACGCTCCAGGAGCGCGCCAAGGCGATGTCGATCTGGGGCATGGGCGTGATGATGGGTCCGATCATGGGTCCGTCATTGGGCGCGTGGCTGACCGAGACCTATTCCTGGCACTGGGTGTTCTTCGTCAATCTGCCGTTCGGCGCCATCACCGTGCTCGGGCTGATCATCTTCATGGACGAGACCAGGAAGGACCTCAGCCTCAAATTCGACTGGTTCGGTTTCGCCGCGTTGGCGATCTCGATTGGCGCGCTGCAGCTCGCACTCGACCGCGGCGAGCAATTGGGCTGGCTCGAATCCAATGAGATTCTCGCGGAGTTCATCGTCTCGGCCGTCGCCTTCTACTTCTTCCTGGCGCATTCCTTCACGACCTCGACGCCGTTCATTCGTTTCGCGCTGTTTCGGGATCGCAACTTCGTCACCGGCTGCGTGTTCATGATCGTGATGGGGCTCGTGCTGTTCTCGACCATGGCGCTGGCCTCGCCCTACATGCAGAACGTCATCGGCTATCCGATCATCACCGCCGGCCTGCTGCTGGCGAGCCGCGGCATCGGCACCTTCTTCGCCATGATGCTGGTCGGCCGCATGATGCGCTATTTCGAGGCGCGCACGCTGATCATCGCCGGCCTGACGCTGACCGCGGGCTCGCTGTTCCAGATGACAGGCTGGACCGACCTGACCCAGGTGCCGGAGATCGTCACCGTCAGCGTCATCCAGGGCTTCGGCTTCGGCCTCGTGTTCGTGCCGCTCTCGACCGTGGCGTTCCTGACGTTGTCGAACGAGCTGCGGACCGACGGCACCGCGATGCTGACCCTGATGCGCAACGTCGCAAGCTCGGTCGGCATCTCCGTCGTCATCGCCGAGCTGACGCAGGGCACGCGGCGGACCTATGCGATCCTTTCCGAGCACATCAATCCGTTCAACCACGCGCTGCAGATGCCCAGCGTCAGCGGCATGATCAATCTGTCCACCGACGTCGGCCGCGCCATGGCCGACCGGATGGTCAGCGTGCAGGCGCAGATCATCGCCTTCGCGCACGACTACCAGCTCGTGATGGTCTTCATCGTCTGCACCATCCCGCTCGCCTTGCTGATCGGCTCGACCAAGGCCGCGCTGCGCAAGCAGGCCGCGGGGCCGGAACATGCGGTGATGGAGTAGGCGCGCTCGATCCACACTCTCCGCTGTCGTCCCTGCGAACGCACGCGTTCGCGGGGACGACACCGAGAAGGTTGAGCCGTCATCGCGCCTCACACCGCACAGAGCGGACGGCGCGTCCTACCCCAGCAGCTCCTCGCAGCCCAAATCATCCACGGCCGCAAATATCCGCTCCAGATTGTTCCACCAGATCACAGGCGGGATATTGATGCCCCACTGCCAGACCGGCCGCGTGATCTGCCAGAGCACGGCCCAGCGGTAGTCGCGATCGAGCGCGCCGCGGGTGTAGTCGGAGACACCGCTCTCGATCAGCGCGTCGTGGTAGTGGTTGAGCATCGCGCGCTCGAGCGCCTGCCGGCGCTCCGGATACCAGTGCATCGCCATCATGTAAGCGAGGTCGTGGGTTGGAACGTTGATGCTCCACAGGTCGAAATCGAAGATGCGCACGGTATCGGCAACGCCGGTGCGCGGCAGCAGGAAGTTCCAGATATGGGCATCGCCATGGGTGATGCTGAGGCGACGGCGTGAGTGGTAGCGCTGCGACAGCAGGTCGGACCGATCGATCAGGCGACGATAGAGGATGCGCCGCTCCTCACTGAGGCGGTCACCGAGAGAATCGGCAAAGCGGTCGTAATGGCCCGCGAAGGTCTCCATCCGCGCCGCACTGTCCTCGGGGCTCGCCCAGGTGCCGACGCTGTCGCCGAGGCTCGGATGGTCCCACCACGCCGCGTGCCAGCGCGCGAGCGTGGTGACGATCGCGATCGCCTGATCGCGAGACGGCGGCAGCGGCCACACCGTCGCGATGTCGTGGCTGTCGGTCAGATCCTCGAGCAGAAGATGCCAGGTGAGGCTGCCTTCGTCGAAGTGCCCGTCGAAGCAGCGGGGGACGAGTCCCGGCGGCATGCTCGGCGTCAGTTGGGTGTAGTATTCCACCTCGCGCCGGCCGCCATTGGCCAGCTTCTCGGCGAACGCGGAATTCGCCGTCTTCAGGATCAGGGATTGCGGCGCGCCGGCGGATTCGCCGACGTAACGCAGGCCAAGACGGAGAATGTGCGACACGACCGTGTCGCGCTGATGCAGCACCTTCACTTCGCGCACCGCACCGGCGTCCAGCACGCCGCCCCTGCGCAGCGCAGCGGTCAGTCGATCCGGCTCAACGACCGCCGGCAATTGTGGAAGTGTCATAACCACCATGCCCCTGTCCCGCGCCATACTGCATGATCACACTCCCGGGCACCAGCAGCGGACCTCGTGCCCGACTTCACGCGGCCGCGGTCGAGTCGCGCACGGTCCGCACCACGACCGAGCGGAACTGCTCGAGATTGGCCGCCATGCCGGCGATCGCCTGCCTGACGTCCGCGGCGCGCTGGTTGACGGAAGCGGCGTCGCGGCTGACGTTGCCGATCTTGGCCGAGACCTCCTTCGCCGCGGACGCGGACTCGGAAATCGACCGCGAGATCTCCCGCGTTGCGGCGTCCTGCTCTTCCATCGCGGCGGCGACCGAGGTCGCCATGCCATCGATCTCGACGATGTGGCCCCCCATCGCCTCGACGGCATCGACCGCCGCCTGCGTCGAAGTCTGGATCTCGGCGATCAGCCGGCCGATCTCCTCGGTGGACTTGGCGGTCTGGTCGGACAGGGATTTCACCTCGGCAGCGACCACGGCGAAGCCGCGGCCGGCCTCGCCCGCGCGCGCCGCCTCGATCGTGGCGTTGAGCGCGAGGAGGTTGGTCTGGCCCGCGATGCCGCCGATGAGGTCGGAAACCTCGGAGATCTTCTTCACCGAACCCGCCAGCGCCTGGATGGTCGAACGCGCCTGCTCGCGTCCGGCAACCGCGGATTTGGTGACCGTGCTGGTTCGCGCGACTTGGCTCGCGATCTCGCGGATCGAAGCACTGAGCTCTTCGGCCGCGGCCGAGACGGTCTGCGAGCTGCCGAGCGCCTGGGTGGAAGCCGCCGCGACCGCCTGCGACTGCGCAGAGAGCGAACTTGCAATCTCGGACAGGCTGGCGGCCGCCCGTTCCACGCCATGGCTCGCCGCGCTCGCCGTGTCGACCGAGCGGCCGGTCTCGCGCTCGACGGTCTCGGCCATCTGGTGCAGGGCGGAACGCTTGGCCAGCGCCGCCTCCTGCTCCTGCCGCAACTGTTCTTCGCGCAGGCGAAAGTTTTCGACCGCCGCCTGCTTGAACACCTGGAGCGCACCCGCCATCGAGCCGACCTCGTCCCGGCGGTGCGCGAACGGAATGTCGGCGGCGAGATCGCCGGTCGCGAGCTTCTGCATCGTATCCGTCATGCGCACGATCGGACGGACCACGCCGAGGGCCACGCCGAGCAGGCCCGCAGCGATGAAGGCGAGAACGGCGGCGGAGACGCCGAGGAGGACATAGAGGATGGAGCTGTCGCGGTCCGCGGCCAGCTTCTCCATGGCGGCATTCCGCTTGTTGGCGCTCTCGACGATGCTGTCGATCACGGCGCGATGCCCCGTATAGGCGTCCTTGAGCTGCGCGTAGGCGCGCTCGGACGCCGCCGCGTCCTTGGCCTTGAGGGCCGGCAGGAGCCGGTCGGACGCCTTCCAGAACTTCTGCACCTCGGCGTCGGACTTCGACACCAGCGCCGTCTTCAGGTCGGCCGAGAGGCTGGAGGAGACCCAGAACGCCTTGCGTTCATCGTAGTCCTTGCGAAGCTGGACCAGGCGTTCGCCGTGGGCCGCCAGTTGATCCGGCTCGCGCATGGCCAGGGTCGCCTCGAGATAGGATTCGATGACATATTCCGGTGGCGGCAGAATGTCCGCGATCAGGTCGTTGCCCAGCTTGATGTCGGAGTAGAGCGGGCCGCCGACCTTGAGCTCGCGCAGCGCATAGAGGCTGGTGGAGACGACCGCAGTGAACCCGATGGCGAGCACGATCCCGAACGCGATGATCGCGGAGGACAGCGAAAGGCGAAATTTCATGAAAATAATCCGGTGCGCGTCGAAACAGCGCTAACCCTAACCGGATACGGTAAATACGGGATTTCGCGGGGACGAAATCTCCGAAAAGAATGCTCGCAAAACTACGGGCACAGGGCGTCGAATAATCTTTTTTGAGTCAGTGAGGCTGACGTACAGGGAGGCCAGACCTCTCAAGCCGGCTTCGATGCAGCACCGCGGTTGCGCCAGACGAGAAACGCGTGCCGGGCATCCCGACGTCGCCGGCACGCATTCGCTCAGACCTCGAAGAACACCGTCTCGTCGTCGCCCTGGAGCCGCAGGTCGAGCCGGTAGACCGCCTTACCCGCCTCGCGGACCGCGGTCAGCGTGGCGCGGCGGTCAGCCGGCACCAGCGCAAGCACGGGATCGGCGGCGTTACCGGTCTCGTCGCTGAAATAGATGCGGGTGTAGAGATGCCGCAGCATGCCGCGGCCGAACACCGCAAGCAGGATGTGCGGCGCCTGCGGCTTGCCGTCGGGATCCGGCACCCCGCCCGGCTTGATGGTCTCGAAGGCGTAGTTGCCGTCCTTGTCGGTGCCGCAGCGGGCAAAGCCGCGGAAATTCGCATTCGGCAACGCACGCTTGTCCTGCGGGTCGGCGAAGCGTCCCTGCGCATCGGCCTGCCAGATCTCCAGCATGCAATCCGGCACGGCAACGCCGTCGCCGTCGAACACGCGGCCCTCGATGCGGATGCGGTCGCCTGAGACGTCGGGGGTCAGCGTCGAGTTGGTGAACGCGTCATTCCAGGCGTACTCGCCGTTCGGCGTCAGGCCGTATTTGAAGAACGGACCGACGGTCTGCGATGGGGTGATCCCGTCGGGCTTCACGGACTCTTCCACTTAATGGTTCTCCATGGGGGTGGCGTTCTTGCCGCGCAGCACGACGTCAAAGCGGTAGCACAGCGCCCATTCGGGCTTCGTGTTCTCGAGATCGAACGACGAGACCATCCGCGCCCGCGCCTTCTCGTCCGGCACCGAGTTGAAGATCGGATCGAACGGAAACAGCGGATCGTTCGGGAAGTACATCTGCGTCACGAGGCGCGTGACGAAGGAATAGCCGAACACCGAGAGATGGATGTGCGCGGGGCGCCAGGCGTTGTGGTGATTGCCCCAGGGGTAGGCGCCAGGCTTGATGGTGACGAAGCGATAGTAGCCGGAAGCATCGCTCACGGTGCGGCCCGCCCCGGTGAAATTCGGATCGAGCGGCGCCGGGTGCTGATCACGGACATGGACATAGCGGCCGCAGGAATTGGCCTGCCAGATCTCGATCAATGAGTTCGGCACGCCGCGGCCGTCCTCGTCTCGCACATGGCCGTGCACGATGATGCGCTCGCCGAGCGGCTCGCCACTGTGCTGGCGGGTGAGATCGTCGTCGCCCTCCCGCACGGTCTCGTGTCCGTAGACCGGACCGGTCAGCTCCGACAACGTATGGCGCATCGGGATCAGGGGCTTGTTCGGCGCGCGCTTGATCGAGCTCTTGTAGTCGGGCGACAGCGGCACCGGATGCGCCTTGTTGCTGTCAGTGGGATAGATGAACGTCATTGGCGAACTCCTCCCCGGCCATTGTAGTCCGGCCGGACAACGCTTCCGCCAATCATTATAGGATATAACTAATTTGGGGAAGCGGGTTTCACGGCTTCCCGAAGCTGTCATTCCGGGGCAGCCCGCAAGGGCTGAACCCGGAACCCGGAGATCCCGGATTCCACTCTAACGAGCGGCTCCGGGATGATGAGACGCCGCGCGTCTCGTCAGTTCAGCTTCTCGATCGCAACCGCGACGCCCTGGCCGACGCCGACACACATGGTGGCGAGCGCCAGCTTGCCGCCGCGCTTCTCCATGCCGTGCACGGCGGTGAGGGCGAGGCGGGCGCCACTCATGCCGAGCGGATGGCCGAGCGCGATGGCGCCGCCATGCGGATTGACGAAATCGGCGTCGTCCTTGACCCCGAGCTGGCGCAGGCAGGCGATGCCCTGCGAGGCGAAGGCTTCGTTGAGCTCGATCAGGTCGAAATCGCTGATCTTCTTGCCGAGCCGCTCCATCAGCTTGCGGGTGGCCGGAACGGGACCAATGCCCATGATGCGCGGCGGCACGCCGGCCGAAGCGAGGCCGAGGATGCGTGCCCGCGGCGTCAGGCCGTGCTTCTTCACCGCAGCTTCGGAGGCCAGGATCATGGCGGCGGCGCCGTCATTGACGCCGGACGCGTTGCCGGCCGTCACGGTGCCGGGATTGCGCACGATCGGCTTCAGCTTGGCGAGGCCTTCCAGCGTGGTCTCGGGACGCGGATGCTCGTCCTTGTCGATCGTAACAGGGCCGGCCTTGCCGCCGGGAATGGTGATCGGGATGATTTCCTCGGCGAAATAGCCCGCCGCGATCGCCGCGCCCGCGCGCTGCTGCGAGCGAATGGCGAAGGCGTCCTGGTCGGCGCGCGAAACCTGGAATTCCTCGGCGACGTTCTCGCCGGTCTCAGGCATGGCATCGACGCCGTACTGCGCCTTGAGCAGCGGATTGATGAAGCGCCAGCCGATGGTGGTGTCGAAGATTTCGGCGGAGCGCGAGAAGGCTTCCTGCGCCTTGCCCATCACGAAGGGCGCGCGCGTCATCGACTCGACGCCGCCGGCGATGGCGAGCTCGATCTCGCCGGCGCGGATGGCGCGGCCCGCTGCGCCGACTGCATCCAGCCCCGAAGCGCAGAGCCGGTTCAGGGTCTGGCCGGGAACCGAATCCGGCAGGCCCGCCAGCAGCAGCGCCATGCGCGCGACGTTGCGGTTGTCCTCGCCGGCCTGGTTGGCGCAGCCGAAGAACACTTCGTCCACCTGCGCCCAATCGAGATTGGGGTGCTTTGCCATCAACGCCTTGATGGGGGCTGCGGCCAGATCGTCGGCACGCACCTTGGCGAGCGAGCCGCCGAAACGGCCGATCGGGGTCCGCACGGCATCACAGATAAAGACGTCACGCATCGTTGTTCTCCCTGAATGCCGCGGCCCGGCCAAATTCTTCAATGTCGGCGGAGTTTTAGGAGGGCGCCCGCGGCAGGTCAATTGACTGATGCGCGCGTGTTCCGAGGGGGCTGCACGCCGCAAGCGCATGCCACCGTGCGGACAACGTGGAAAACCTCGCCTCTCCGGCCAAAGCGATAGGAGCAGGTGCCGAAATTTTGTAGGTTGCGCCGCCCATGACGATGCAACAGCCGATACCTGTCCCGCCCCCCGACGACACGCCCGCGCCGCAGGCCGAAGCCGCCGCGCGCGTCACGCCGATGATGGAACAGTACCTTGAGATCAAGGCGGCGCATCAGGGCTTGCTGCTGTTCTACCGGATGGGCGACTTTTACGAGCTGTTCTTCGAGGACGCCGAGATCGCCTCCAGGACGCTCGGCATCGTCCTGACCAAGCGCGGCAAGCATCAGGGCGCCGATATCCCGATGTGCGGCGTGCCGGTCGAGCGCTCCGAGGATTACCTGCATCGGCTCATCAGCGCCGGCCACCGGGTCGCCGTCTGCGAGCAGACCGAGGATCCCGCTGCGGCCAAGGCGCGCGGCAACAAGAGCGTGGTACGGCGCGGCGTGGTGCGGCTGGTGACGCCGGGCACGCTGACCGAGGACACGCTGCTCGACGCGCGCGCCAACAATTACCTGCTGGCGATCGCGCGCGCCCGCTCCTCGGCCGGCGGCGACCGCTTCGGCCTCGCCTGGATCGACATCTCGACCGCCGAGTTCATGGTGACGGAATGCTCCAGCGGCGAGCTCCCCGCAACGCTGGCGCGCATCAACCCGAACGAGGCGATCGTCGCCGACGCGCTCTACAACGACGGCGAGCTCGGACAGACCCTCCGCGAGCTGCCGGCCGTGACGCCACTGACCCGCGATGTCTTCGACGGTGCCACCGCCGAGAAGCGGCTATGCGACTATTTCGCGGTCGCGACCATGGACGGGCTCTCCCAGCTCACGCGCCTGGAGGCCACCGCCGCGGCCGCCGCCGTCACCTATGTCGACCGCACCCAGGTCGGCAAACATCCGCCGCTGTCGCCGCCCGCGCGCGAGGCTTCCGGCGCGACCATGGCGATCGATCCGGCCACCCGCGCCAATCTCGAGCTGACGCGGACGCTGGCGGGCGAGCGCCGCGGCTCGCTGCTCGACGCCATCGACTGCACGGTGACCTCGGCGGGGTCGCGCCTGCTCGCACAGCGCCTGGCGGCGCCACTGACGGATGCCCCGGCGATCGCCCGACGGCTCGACGCGGTCAGCGCCTTCGTTGCCGATTCCGCGGCGCGCGAGGACATTCGCAGCATCCTGCGCGGCGCGCCCGACATGTCGCGCGCTTTGGCTCGGCTCTCGGTCGGCCGCGGCGGACCACGCGATCTCGCCGGCATCCGCGACGACATCATCGCCGCCGACCAGGTGCTGACACGGCTCTCCGAACTGGACGAGCCGCCGCAGGAGATCGCGGCCGTGATGGCAGCGCTGCAAAGGCCGTCGCGCGCGCTCGCATCCGAATTTACCCGTGCGCTCGACGATCAGCTGCCGCTGATCAAGCGTGATGGCGGCTTCGTTCGCCAGGGCTTTGAGCCCGCGCTCGACGAGGCGCGAAACCTGCGCGACGCCTCGCGCCTCGTGGTCGCCTCGATGCAGGCGCGCTACGCCGACGACACCGGCGTCAAGGCCCTGAAGATTCGCCACAACAACGTGCTCGGCTATTTCGTCGAGGTCACGGCGCAGCACGGCGACAAGCTGATGTCGCCGCCGCTGAACACCACCTTCATCCATCGCCAGACGCTGGCAGGGCAGGTGCGCTTCACCACCTCCGAGCTCGGCGAGATCGAAGCCAAGATCGCCAATGCCGGCGATCGCGCGCTCGGGCTAGAGCTCGAAATCTTCGAGCGGCTCTGTGCGAAAGCGCTCGAGATCAGCGACGATCTGCGCGCTGCGGCGCAGGGTTTTGCGCTGCTCGACGTCGCGACGTCGCTCGCCAGGCTGGCGGTGGACGAGAACTATGTGCGGCCCGAGGTCGACGGCTCGCTCAGCTTCGCCATCGAGGCCGGCCGCCATCCCGTGGTCGAGCAGGCCCTGAAGCGCAACGGCGAGCCGTTCATCGCCAATGCCTGCGACCTGTCGCCTGCGCCGGCGCAGAAGTCAGGCCAGCTCTGGCTGCTCACCGGTCCCAACATGGCCGGTAAATCGACCTTCCTGCGCCAGAATGCGCTGATCGCGCTGATGGCGCAGATCGGCAGCTTCGTGCCGGCCACGCGCGCGCGGGTCGGCATCGTCGACCGCCTGTTCTCCCGCGTCGGCGCCGCCGACGATCTCGCCCGCGGCCGCTCCACCTTCATGGTCGAAATGGTCGAGACCGCGGCGATCCTGAATCAAGCCGGCGAACGCTCGCTCGTCATCCTAGACGAGATCGGTCGCGGCACCGCGACCTTCGACGGCCTCTCGATCGCCTGGGCCGCGATCGAGCACCTGCACGAGAGCAACCGCTGCCGGACGCTATTCGCCACGCACTATCACGAGCTAACCGCACTCTCGGCCAAGCTGCCGCGGATGTTCAACGCGACGGTGCGGGTGAAGGAGTGGCAGGGCAACGTCGTGTTCCTGCACGAGGTGCTGCCGGGCTCGGCAGACCGCTCCTACGGCATCCAGGTCGCCAAGCTCGCCGGCCTGCCGCCGGCGGTCATCACGCGCGCCAAATCCGTGCTCTCCAAGCTGGAGGCGCAGGACCGCGGCCAGACCGCGCGAGCCTTGGTGGACGACCTGCCGCTGTTCGCCGTCCCCTCGCGCGCCGCCGCGGAAGCCGCGCCGCCGAGCGAGGCCGAGTTGCTCATGGAGGCGGTGAAGGCGCTGCACCCCGACGAGATGTCGCCGCGCGAGGCACTGGACGCGCTCTATGCGTTGAAGGCCAGGCTGCCGAAGCAATAGTGGTATCGTAGCCCGGATGAGCGAAGCGACATCCGGGGACGTATGTCCTGCATATCGCTGCGCTCATGCGGGCTACAAATGCAGGCTGGATAGCCTACGCCCTTGCCGCAATTGCTGCCGCTTCCGCGGCCGCGCGCTGCATGCTGGTCGACATCTCGTTCGTCACCGTGCTCTGCTCCTCGATCGCTGCGGCGGTCGATGTCACGTACTCGCTGACATTGTTGATCGCCTGCTTGATCGAACCGAGCGCGCTGACGACGTCGCCGGAAATGCTGTTGAGGCTGCCGATCTCCTCGCCGATCTTGTCAGTCGCCTGCTTGGCCTGGTTGGCGAGGCTCTTGACTTCGGAAGCGACCACCGCGAAGCCGCGGCCGGCCTCGCCTGCGCGGGCTGACTCGATCGTGGCGTTGAGCGCGAGCAGGTTGATCTGCCCGGTGATGCTGTTGATCATCTCGACGATGCCGCTCATCGCCTGCGCAGCTTCGGTGAGGCGCTGGGCCTGCGCGTCGGCGGAGGAGACCTGCTCGACCGCGCTCATCGCCGTTTCCCGGGATTTGGTCATCGCCTCGGAGATCTCCCGCACCGAGGCGTTGAGCTCCTCCGAGCCGGCGGCGACCGATTCCATCATGCCGCGGACGCGCTCATTGCCCATGCGGACCAGCACCTGCCGCGTGGTGTCGGTGGCGTATTTCACCACCTTGAACGGCTTGCCGTTGAGATCGAGGATAGGGTTGTACGAGGCCTGGATATAGACCTCCTTGCCGCCCTTGCCGATGCGCTTGTATTCGGCCGCCTGGTATTCGCCGCGATTGAGCGCGGCCCAGAACTCGCGATAGCCGGCTCCATCGCGCTCCGAGGGCTCGACGAACATGCTGTGATGCTGGCCCTTGATCTCGGCCAGCGAATAGCCGAGCGCGCCGAGGAAATTGGCGTTCGCGGTGATGATCGTGCCGTCCATGTTGAACTCGATCACCGCCTGGGCCTTGTCGATCGCGGCGATCTGGCCGGCGAGATCGGCATTCTTCAGCTTGTCCGCTGTGACGTCGGTGGCGAATTTGACGACGCCGAACGGCTTGCCGTTCTCGTCGAGCAGCGGATTGTAGGACGCGAGAATCCAGACCTCGCGGCCGCCCTTGCCGATACGCTTGAACTCCCCGGCCTGGTAATCACCTCGGTTGAGCGCGGCCCAGAACTCGCGATAGGCGGTGCCGTTGCGCTCGGCCTCGGGCACGAACAGGCCGTGATGCTTGCCCTCGATCTCGGCCGGCGAATAGCCGAGCGCCTTGCAGAAATTCTCGTTGGCGGTGACGACGGTGCCGTCGAGCTTGAATTCGATGACGGCCTGGGCGCGGCCGATGGCGGCGATCTTCGACGCATCCGTCATGCTCCGGATCTTCCTCGCCGTGATGTCGGTTGCAATCTTGGTGACCATCACCGCCTTGCCGTTGCCGTCGAGCACCGGATTGTAGGATGCTTCGATCCAGACCTCGCGGCCCCCCTTCGCGATCCGCTTGAACTCGCGCGCCTGATACTCGCCACGGTTCAATGCAGCCCAGAACGCCTTGTACTCGGCGGTGCCCCGCTGATCGGCCGGCACGAACATGGAGTGATGCTTGCCCTGAATCTCGTCGAGCCGATAACCGAGGGCGTCGAGAAAGTTCTTGTTCGCCGTGATGATCGAGCCATCGAGATTGAATTCGATCATGGCCTGCGAACGGCCGATGGCGTCGAGCCGTGCCTGTGCATCACCGTGGGACTTGCGACCGAACATCAAGGAATCTCCATCTCGAAATAGCGTGGACGGCTCGTAGGGGAAGTAAAAATTGCGGCGACACAGCCGTATTCAAATCGACAATTCCCGCGAGTCCCTGCACTCGGATGCAGCTAGGACGAGTTCGCGCTGACGACAGCGGAGCGGGTACGCTGAGTCATTCGTAAGCGAAAAGCTCGAACAAAGTTCTAATACAAGTGTCGGAAATTGGCGGGACCTGGAACGGTCTCTGCTCGCGTCGCGATCAGTCCCGGCCGGCGGCCCGACTTGAAATGACACATCTCATTCAATGGCTTGCGAAGACGCTGCATTGCCCTCGAGCATGAGATAGATATTCCCGGACATGACTTTTCGCGACACGGCGGCGCGCTGATCCGTAGTCTCACGGCGTCGGCCGCGCCTTGCGCACCGCGCGCCGACCAATCCCCCACAGCGTCAGATTCCAGACGACGCAAGTGCCGAGCGCGAAGCTCAAACCGATCGCGGAGCCGAACCACACGACTGCAACGTGCAGAACGGCGATGGCCATGCCAAATCCGAGCAGGCCCCAGGCGGAGTTGGCAAGCACGGCGGCCGTCGGCGGTCCACCGATGCGGGGATGCAGGATCACCATGATGCTGGAGAACACCACGGGATAGAGCGCGATGATGCCGCTGATGCGAGGGCCGACCCAGCTCGATGTCGAGACCACGATGGCGACGAGGGTCGCAACCAGCGCAGCGCGCATGGGCACGTCGTACCAGCGGCGCGTCACCAGGGGCATCTTCACATGGCGATAGCCGGCCAAGAGCGGAATGCAGATGCCGAACGCGATCAAATTGACGGCGAGCCCAGCGGGGAGCGACCAGTCGAACTGGCGGATGATCGATGCAAGCACGATCCAGACCGCGATTGCGCTTCCACAACTCACGAGAAGCCCATGTCGCTGCGCCAGCACGACATAGGTGAGCGCGAGAACGATCGTCGCCGCATTGACCGGCAGGCTCGCCAGCGCACCCTGCGCGATGAAGGCGGCGTCATGATCGATCGCGAGGAAGACGTAGGAGGGACCGGCCGACACCGGCAGGGTCGCGACCAGCGCACCGATCACCGGCCCGGAGCGTTCGGTGACGATCGACGCCGTCACCACGAACGCTGCCGCGATCGCCATGCGCAGAAGAAGGAAGAGGAGGAAATGGAGGTCGAGAGACATTCTATCCGTCATTCCGGGGCGCGCGAAGCGCGAGCCCGGAATCCATAACCACAGGCCGTTGTGGTTCTAGAGCTGGAGCGACGACCGTCCGAAGTCACGGCGGCCTGAGGTTATGGGTTCCCGCCTACGCGGGAACGACACCATCCGTGGAGTGGCGACCTTCGCTCCTCACATCCGCTGCAGCGACACCGAGACTTTCGGGCCGTTCTTGATGGTCTGATAGACCACGCAATAACGCTCGGTGAGTTTCAACAGCAGATCGAGCTTGTCCTGCGGCGCGTCGGTATCGACCTCGAAGCGCAGCCGGATCTCGGCGAAGCCGACCGGGGTCACCTTGTCGATGCCGAGCGTGCCGCGGAAGTCGAGATCGCCCTCGGCGTAGACGTTGCCGGTCTTCAAGGGCACTTCGATCGCAGTCGCGACCGACTTGAGCGTGACGCCGGCACAGGCGACCAGGGCTTCCAGCAGCATGTCGCCGGAGCAGAGTTCGAGGCCGGAACCGCCGGTGCCCGGATGCAGACCGGCCATTGCGATGGCGCGCCCGGTCTCGACCTTGCAGGCGATGCCTTCGCTATCGGTGGAGCCCTTGGCCTTCAGCGTGATCAGCGCGGCGTTGGGATCGGTCTTGTAGCGCTCCTTGATCGGGGCTTGCATCTGGCGCAGTTGGGCAGCGTCCATCTCGTTCTCTCCCGGAAAAATCGCATCTGACGAGCGATATAGAAGGCGATCCGTTTCGTGTCAGCCCATGATTGATCGAAGCTGCCATGAACGTCCGGAGCTCAAATCCGAAAATCCAGCATATTCATTATGTTACGTCAGACCATCGAGACCGGCCCCGCGCCCCACCCATCTGTGCAGCCAAGCCCATCTGTGGCCCTCTCGCGAATGTCTCGTGACAGCGCCTGTCACCTCTTATATCCGGAGAGACATGGACAGCATCGCGACTGAGCAGAAGGCCGGGGTGGACGATCGTTTCGACACCGCGCGGATCACCGCCGCGGTCGATGCGCTTGCCGAAAATTACCAGGGGCGCGAGGACGCGTTCCGCACGGCGATGGCGCAACTGCTCAAGGCGGAACTGATCGCGGCGCGCGCGGCCGCGCAGGCAATCCTCTTGAAGGACCGTCACGGCCGGCGCTGCGCCGAGCGGCTGTGCCACGTGCAGGACGAGATCATCCGCATCCTGTATTCGGCCGCGACCCGCCATCTCTACCGCTCGCCGATCCCGAGCGGCGCCGAGCGCATGGCGGTGGTGGCGACCGGTGGCTATGGCCGCGGCCTGATGGCGCCGGAATCCGACATCGATCTGCTCTTCATCCTGCCCTACAAGCAGACCGCCTGGGGCGAGCAGGTCGCCGAAGCGATCCTGTATTGCCTCTGGGACATGGGGCTGAAGGTCGGCCACGCCACGCGCTCGGTCGACGAATCGATCCGGCAGGCGCGCGGCGACATGACGATCCGCACTGCGATCCTGGAGACGCGCTTCCTCACCGGCGACAAGCCGCTCTACGAGGAGCTGGTCGAGCGCTTCGACAAGGAAGTCGTGCAGGGCACCGCGTCGGAATTCGTCACCGCAAAGCTCGCCGAGCGCGAGGAGCGGCACCGCCGCGGCGGCCAGTCGCGCTATCTGGTCGAGCCCAACGTCAAGGACGGCAAGGGGGCCTTGCGCGATCTGCACACGCTGTTCTGGATCGCCAAATACGTCTACCGCGTGCGCGATACGAACGAGCTGGTCGGGCGCGGCGTGTTCGACGCGCAGGAATATCGCAGCTTCCGCCGCTGCGCCGATTTCCTCTGGTCGGTGCGCTGCAATCTGCACTTCTATTGCAACCGCGCCGAAGAGCGCCTCTCCTTCGACCTCCAGCGCGAGATCGCGGTGCGGCTCGGCTACACCTCGCATCCCGGCATGCAGGACGTCGAGCGCTTCATGAAGCACTACTTCCTGGTCGCCAAGGAGGTCGGCAACCTCACCGCCATCCTCTGCGCCAAGCTCGAGGACCAGCAGGCCAAGCCCGCCCCGGTGCTGAGCCGGATGATGGCGCGGTTGCGACCGACCGCGGTGAAGCGGCGCGTCCCTGACAGCGACGACTTCATCGTCGACAACAACCGCATCAACGTCGCCGCGCCCGACGTCTTCAAGAACGACCCGGTCAATTTGATCCGCATCTTCCGCCTGGCGCAGAAGAACAACCTCGCCTTCCACCCGGATGCGATGCGCGACGTCACACGGTCGCTCGGCCTGATCAATGCACAGCTGCGCGAGAATCCCGAGGCCAACCGGCTGTTCATGGAGATCCTGACCTCCGACAACGCGGAGATCGTGCTGCGGCGGATGAACGAGACCGGGGTGCTCGGCCATTTCATCCGCGCCTTCGGCAAGATCGTCTCGATGATGCAGTTCAACATGTATCATCACTACACCGTCGACGAGCACCTGATCCGCTGCATCGGCTTCCTCCAGGACATCGAGCGCGGCGGCATCGAGGAGTTCGCGCTCGCCAGCGACCTGATGCGCAAGACCCGGCCCGAGCACCGCGCGGTGATCTACATCGCGACGCTGCTGCACGACGTCGCCAAGGGGCGGCCCGAGGATCACTCGATCGCCGGCGCCAAGGTGGCCCGCCGGCTCTGCCCGCGGCTCGGCTTCAGCCCGGCCGACACCGAGCTCGTGGCATGGCTGATCGAGGAGCATCTGACGATGTCCACGGTCGCACAGTCGCGCGACCTTTCGGATCGCAAGACCATCGAGAATTTCGCCGCCGTGGTGCAGTCGGTCGAGCAGATGAAGCTCCTGACCATCCTGACCACGGCCGACATCCGCGGCGTCGGCCCGGGCGTGTGGAACGGCTGGAAGGCGCAGCTTTTGCGCTCTCTGTACTATGAGACCGAACCGGTGCTCACAGGCGGCTTCTCGGAAGTCGACCGGGGAAAACGCCTTGCCGCCGCGCAGGCCGAATTCCGAATGGCCTTCGCCGAATGGCCGAAGGACGAGCTCGACGCCTATATCGGCCGGCACTATCCCGCCTACTGGCTCAAGGTCGAGCTGCCGCGCAAGATCCGCCACGCCCGCTTCGTCCGCTCCAGCGAGCAGGCCGGCCACAAGCTCGCAATCAATGTCGGCTTCGACGAGGTGCGCGGCGTCACCGAGCTGACGATCTTCGCCGCCGACCATCCCTGGCTGCTGTCGATCATCGCGGGCGCCTGCGCCTCGGCCGGCGCCAACATCGTCGACGCCCAGATCTACACCACGACCGACGGTCGCGCGCTCGACACGATCTCGATCTCCCGGGAATACGACCGCGACGAGGACGAGGGCCGGCGCGCCACGCGCATCGGCGAGATGATCGAGGACGTGCTGGAGGGCAAGCTGCGCCTGCCCGAAGCAGTGGCGCGGCGCACCGTACGCAGCAAGGCGAGGCCGTTCGTGATCGAGCCGGAAGTGACCATCAACAACCAGTGGTCCGACCGTTACACCGTGATCGAGGTCTCCGGCCTCGACCGGCCCGGCCTGCTCTACGAGCTGACCACGGCCATCTCCAAGCTCAATCTCAACATCGCCTCCGCCCATGTCGCGACCTTCGGCGAGCGTGCGCGCGACGTGTTCTACGTCACCGACCTCCTGGGCGCGCAGATCAACGCGCCGACGCGGCAGGCCGCGATCAAGAGCGCGCTGACCCATGTGATGGCCGGCGACAAGGCGGTTCAGCCGGCGGCGTGAGCGGAGAGGCCTACACCTCCACACCCTCGTGCCGCAGCAGCCAGCGCTTGCGCTCCAGTCCGCCGCCGTACTTCACCAGTGAACCATCTGCACCGATCAGCCGATGGCAAGGCAGCACCACGCTGATCGGGTTGGAACCATTGGCGTGGCCAACGGCACGAATGGCTTTGGGCATGTTGATCCTTGCGGCGAGCGCGCCATAGCTCATCGTGGTGCCGGCAGGGATGCGCGCGAGCGCGGTCCAGACCTTTTGCTGGAACGGCGTGCCGGCGATGCGCCACGCGATGCCCGAGAGCCGACCGAGTTCGCCTTCGAAATAGCCGGACAACGCCGTCCGCATACCCGCGGGCGCAGGCTGATTACTCAGATCCACCGCGCCGTAGTGCAGGCGCAACAGCCCGCGCATGCGGTGCTCGTAGTCCTCCCAGTCGAGCGCGCGCAACGCGCCTTCGGCATCGGTGACAAGCAACGCGACCCCGATCGGCGTCGCCAGGCGATCGAGGCCGAAGCGTTCAGGCGTCTTGGTTGATCGAGCGGGCATTGCGGCACCAGGCAATCGAAACACACCCATCGCACTTGCCATGCCGGCCGTGCTAGCGTCCACCCGAAAGCTGACGCTTTGGGGGAGCTCACCTTGAACCTGATCGCCAATGTCCTGGTGGCGCTGGTCGCGGCACTGCACGTCTTCTTCCTGATCCTGGAGATGTTTCTCTGGAACAGGCCGCTGGGCCTGAAAGTGTTTCGGAATTCGCCGGAGAAGGCCGAGATCACGAAGGTGCTGGCGGCCAATCAGGGCCTCTACAACGGCTTCCTGGCTGCGGGCCTGGTCTGGGGCCTCGTGCACGGCAACCCCGCCTTCGGACTTCAGGTCAAGACGTTCTTCCTGCTTTGCGTGATCGTAGCCGGCGCTTATGGCGCCGCCACCGTCAGCCCCCGCATCCTGATGGTGCAGGCGCTGCCGGCGGCGGTCGCGCTGGCTGCGTTGTTCCTGGCCTGAGACGCCTGACCCAAGACTCCCTGACCCAAGAGTCCCTGACCGAAGACTTCCTGGCCTGAGACGCTACGGCGCAGCGCTGCGATCCTTGCGTAGCGGCGAACCTTCCTCCACAATCTTCGGCAGCGATGGCGACCGTTGCAATCAACGGAGAAAGACCGTCGGCCGAAAATTCCGTCAGGAGGAACAGCCCAACATGAACAATCGCAGAGCCTTCATAGCTGCCACGGCGGCGCTCGCCTTCGTGGTCTCCACCAGCCAGGCCCTCGCCCAGAAGAAGTATGACACCGGTGCAAGCGACACCGAGATCAAGATCGGCCAGACCGTGCCGTTCTCCGGCGCCTATTCCGTCTACGCCAATATCGGCAAGACCCAGGCCGCCTACTTCAAGATGATCAACGATCAGGGCGGCATCAACGGCCGCAAGATCAACCTGATCCAGTATGACGACGCCTATTCGCCACCAAAGACCGTCGAGCAGGTGCGCAAGCTCGTCGAGGGCGACGAAGTGCTGTTCACCTTCCAACTGATCGGCACAGCCGCGAACGCGGCCGTGCAGAAGTACCTCAACGGCAAGAAGGTCCCGCAACTCCTCGCCTCGACCGGCGCCGCGCGCTTCAGCGATCCGCAGAACTATCGCTGGACCATCGCCTACAATCCCAACTACGTGTCCGAGGGGCGGATCTACGCCAAGTACATTCTCAAGGAGCATCCCAACGCCAAGATCGGCGTGCTCTACCAGAACGACGACATGGGCCGCGACTATCTGGCCGGCCTCAAGAGCGGCCTCGGCGACAAGGCCGCCAGCATGATCGTCGGCGAGGTCTCCTACGAAGTCACCGACCCGACCGTCGATTCCCAGGTGGTCAAGCTGAAGTCGATGGGGGTCGATCTGTTCTTTGATGCCTCGACGCCGAAATTCGCGGCGCAGGCGATCAAGAAGCTTGCCGATCTCGGCTGGACCCCGGTGCACATCCTCGACATCAATGCGAGCCCGGTGTCGGCAACGCTGAAGCCGGCCGGCCTCGACATCTCCAAGGGCATCATCTCGACCAATTACGGCAAGGATCCCGGCGATCCCCAGTGGAAGGACGATCCGGGCGTGAAGGCCTTCTTCGCCTTCATGGACAAGTATTTCCCGGAGGGCGACAAGCTCAACACCATCAACACCTATGCCTATTCGGTGGCCGAGCTGCTGGTGCAGGTCTTGAAGCAATGCGGCGACGACCTCACGCGCGAGAACGTGATGAAGCAGGCCGCCAACATCAAGGGCTACACGCCGAGCCTGGCGCTGCCCGGCATCAAGATCACCACCGGGCCGAACGACTACCGCGTCAACAAGCAGATGCAGATGATGAAGTTCAACGGCGAACGCTGGGAGCTGTTCGGACCGATCATCGAGGACACGGGCCCGTCGGGTTAGGCCAAGCCGGGACGCAACTGCCTCAATGCCGTCATGCCCGGGCTTGACCCGGGCATGATCGAGTCCGGCCATGACGGCGGAGCGCGTCGTGCGAGCAACGCCTCAGTTCTCGATCTTGTATCCCGTCGCTTTCACGATCGGTTGCCACGACGCGATGTTCGCTGCGAGCTCCTTCGTCAATCCGTCCGGTGTCGAGCCGACCGGAATGAGCCCGATCGCGGTGAGCTTTTCCTTCACCTCGGGCTTGGCCAGTGCGGCGCTTGCGGCGGCGCCGAGCTTGCTGGCGAGATCCGGCGGACTGCCGGCGGGAAGCCACATGCCGTACCAGGCATCGGCAACGAGATCGATGCCGCTCTCCTTCAGAGTCGGCACGTCGGGCGCAAAGGGCGAACGTTCCACGCTCGAGACCGCAATGATCTTCACGCCCCTGGCGCGATGTTGCGGCAGCGCGTCGGCCAACGTGGTGATGCCGAACGAGATGTGGCCGCCGACGAGGTCGTTGAGGATGGGCGCGCTGCCACGATAGGGCACGCGGGTCAGGGGAATACCGAGATCCTTCTCGAGCTTGGAGCCCATGAAATGCGGAATCGTGCCGTTGCTCGGCACCCCGAACGAGGTCTTGTCCGGATGCGCCTTGAGCCACGTCACAAAGCTCTTGAAATCGGTGGCGTCGACCGCCGGGTTGATCACCAGCGCAAATTCGAACCGCGCCAGCAGCGATACAGGCACAAAATCCTTGGCGGTGTCGAAGCTCGGTGTCGTCTCCACCATCGGCAGCAGGTACATGGTCGGTCCCGTCGTCACCAGCACCATGCTGCCGTCGGGGCTTGCGCCCTTCACCGCCTTGATGCCGATCAGCCCGTCGCCGCCGGTGCGATTCTCGACCACGATGGTCCGTTGCAGCACTGGGGCCATCTCCTGTGCGATCAGACGGCACAGCGTATCGCCGCCGGCCCCGGCCGCGAAGGGAAAGATGATCTTGCTCAGCCCGGCCTGCGCTTGCGCCTCGCCCGCCTGGGCCAGCAGCGGCAGCCCCAGACATCCGGCCATGAATTTGCGTCGGTCCATACGTTTCCTCTCCAGCCTCGTTTTTGGTTGCCGGCATTAGAACCGGAACGGCGTCCAAGACAAGGCCGCCGTCGGCCGTCTACCCTGTCGCCCGCCTTGCGCCGGCCATCGTCATGCTGCAAAAGCAGTCCTCACCGGCGCCGCCTTTCGCTCCGCCGTTTCTCGATGCAGAGCCATTCGTCACACGCGCCAGCACATACACACATGGCCAGCCCCGAACTCAGTCAATTCCGCCGCATCGTCGTCAAGGTCGGCTCCGCGCTGCTGGTGGATTCCGACAAGGGCGAGGTGCGGGCGTCCTGGCTCGCCGCGCTCGCCGACGACATGGCCAAGCTGCACAAGGAAGGACGCGACGTCCTCGTCGTCTCCTCCGGCTCGATCGCGCTCGGCCGCAGCCGGCTCAAATTGCCGCGTGGTCCGCTGAAGCTGGAAGAGAGCCAGGCCGCCGCCGCCGTCGGCCAGATCGCGCTGGCCCGGATCTGGTCGGAGGTGCTCGGCGCCCACGGCATCGGCGCCGGGCAGATCCTGGTGACGCTCCAGGACACCGAAGAGCGCCGCCGCTATCTCAACGCCCGCTCCACCATCGGCAAGCTGCTGGAATGGCGCGCGATCCCCGTGATCAACGAGAACGACACGGTCGCCACCAACGAGATCCGCTACGGCGACAATGACCGCCTCGCCGCGCGCGTCGCCACGATGGCGAGCGCCGACCTTCTGGTGCTGCTCTCCGACATCGACGGCCTCTACGACGCCCCCCCGAAGAACAACCCGGACGCAAAGCTCATTCCGGTGGTCGAGAGCATCTCCTCCGAGATCGAGGCGGTGGCGGGAGATGCCGAGTCCGAACTGTCGCGCGGCGGCATGCGCACCAAGGTGGAGGCGGCCAAGATCGCCACGACGGGCGGCACGCACATGCTGATCGCCTCCGGCAAGATCGAGCATCCGCTCCAGGCGATCGCCGATGGCGGCCGCTGCACCTGGTTCCTGACGCCGGCCAATCCCATCACCTCGCGCAAACGCTGGATCGCGGGCACGCTGGAGCCGAAGGGCACGCTGACCATCGATGCCGGCGCGGTGACCGCACTGCGCGCCGGCGCCAGCCTGCTGCCCGCCGGCGTGATCAACGTCGAGGGCCAGTTCGCCCGCGGCGATGCCGTGATCGTCCGCGGCCCCGACGCCAGCGAGGTCGGCCGCGGCCTGATCGCCTACGACGCCGAGGTCGCCGATCGGATCAAGGGCCGCTCCTCCCCGGACGTGATGGCCATCCTCGGCATCAGCGGGCGATCGGAGATGATCCACCGCGACGATCTGGTCGTGGGCGGGTAGCCCCTTTGCTCAGTCATTCCGGGATGGTCCGAAGGACCAGACCGCGACTGCGCGCCGGGGATCTCGACATTTCGGTGCTGACGCACCGCCGCGGAATGCGATCGGACTGGGCCATTGAACCAACTGACCCGCCATCGGGAGACCAGCCATACCCTCCCCACCCTTCGCAAAAGCGGGATTTCCGTGCTAGGACACCGCCTTAGCAGAAGGTTGAACCCCATGGCCGCCCCCCTCAAAGCCGTTGACGGCAATGCCGATCGAGCTGGCGATCTCTTGGCGCTGATGTCCGATCTCGCCGCCCGTGCTCGCGCTGCCGCGCGCGTGCTGGCGCTGGCGCCGCCGGAGCAGAAGAACCGGGCGCTCGAGGCCATGGAGCGGGCGATCCGCGCAAACTCTGCTGCGATTCTCGCTGCCAATGCCGAGGACGTTGCGGAGGCCCGCGCTTCCGGCAACGCCACCTCCTCCTTCATCGACCGCCTGACACTGACCCCGGCGCGCGTCGAAGGGATGGCCGAGGGCATCGGCATCGTGCGCGGCATCGCCGATCCGATCGGGGTCGTCACCGAGAGCTGGCAGCGGCCGAACGGCATGACCATCGAGCGCGTGCGCGTGCCGCTCGGCGTCGTCGGCGTGATCTTCGAGAGCCGGCCCAACGTTGCGGCGGATGCCGGCGTGCTCTGCCTGAAGTCGGGCAATGCCGTGATCCTGCGCGGCGGCTCGGACAGTTTTCGCTCGTGCCGCGCCATCCATGAGTGCCTGGTGCGGGGCCTGCGCGAAGCCGGCCTGCCCGAAGCCGCGATCACGCTGGTGCCGACGCGCGACCGCGCCGCGGTCGGCATGATGCTGTCGGGCCTGAACGGCGCGATCGACGTGATCGTGCCGCGCGGCGGCAAGAGCCTCGTCGCGCGCGTCGAGCAGGAAGCGCGTGTGCCCGTGTTCGCGCATCTCGAAGGCGTCAATCACGTCTATGTCGACGGCAGTGCCGACCTCGCCATGGCGAAGTCGATCGTGCTCAACGCCAAGATGCGACGCACCGGCGTCTGCGGCGCGGCCGAGACGCTGCTGGTCGACCGAGCCGCCGTTGCTGCGAACCTGAAGCCGCTGGTCGAGATGCTGCTCGATGCCGGCTGCGAAGTACGCGGCGACGACGCCGTGCAGAAGACCGATGTACGGGTCAAGCCCGCCGGCGAGGACGATTGGGACACCGAATATCTCGACGCGATCATCGCGGCGAAGGTGGTGGACGGCGTCGACGGCGCGATCGCACATATCCAGAACCACGGCTCGCATCACACCGATGCGATCGTGAGCGCCGATGAGCGTGCGGCGAAGAAATTCCTGAGCGAGGTCGATTCTGCGATCGTACTGCACAACGCCTCGACGCAGTTCGCCGATGGCGGCGAGTTCGGATTCGGCGCCGAGATCGGAATTGCCACCGGCCGGTTTCACGCCCGCGGCCCGGTCGGCGCCGAGCAGTTGACGAGCTTCAAATATCGCGTTCACGGCACCGGACAGACCCGGCCGTAGACGTCGCGAGGCGCGGGCATTGAGCAGCAATTTCGTCGTGCCGCGTTTCGTGGCCCAAGCGGTTCCGCCCACCACCAAGGGCATGCGCATCGGCCTGCTCGGCGGCTCCTTCAATCCGCCGCATCAGGCGCATCGCGCGATCAGCCGGTTTGCGCTCAAGCGATTGCAGCTCGATCGCGTCTGGTGGCTGGTGACCCCCGGCAATCCGCTCAAGGAGAACGGCACGCTGCACGAACTCGGCGCGCGCATGCAGGCCGCGCGCGACGTCGCCAACGATCCGCGCATCGAGGTGAGCTGTCTCGAATCCGTCATTCGCACCCGCTATACTATCGACACGATCAACACCTTGCGCCGCCGCTTCCCTGGCTTGCGCTTCGTCTGGATCATGGGCGCCGACAACCTCGCTCAATTCCACCGTTGGCAGGACTGGCGGCGCATCGCCGCCCAGGTGCCAATGGCCATCATCGATCGCCCCCCGGAGAGTTTTCGCGCCCTCGGCTCGCCTGCCGCTCAGGCGCTATCGCGCTACCGTCTGCCCGAGGACAAGGCGGCAGGGCTTGCGGATCGACGGGCTCCGGCCTGGGTATTCCTGACCGGATTGAAGCTGAACCTCTCCTCGACCGGCCTGCGGAACCCGGACGGCAGCTGGAAAGGTACGAAGTGAGACGAAGTGTGCGGGCTGGAGGCTCTCTGGCATATTGAAACCCTTAACCCCACATGATGTAGTGTAACCAGTGAGCGTCGGATTCGGCGTTCGCGATACAGTGAAAGGAATGGTCCCTGACCACATCTGTATTGTCCAAGCCTGTTTTACCCAAGGTTGCCAAGCCTACGCGTAAAACATCGACCAAAGCTGCGGCCTTGAAGGCGCAACCCGACGCCGACAAGACGCTGAGCCTGATCCTCTCCCGCCTCGAGGACATGAAGGCGGAAGAGACGGTCACCATCGACCTTCGCGGCAAATCGGCGTACTCCGACTACATGATCGTCACCACCGGCCGGGTGAACCGGCACGTCGGCGCGATCGCGGAAAACGTCACCAAGAGCCTCAAGGAAAACGGCGTCAAGAACATCCATGTCGAGGGCTTGCCCAATTGCGACTGGGTGCTGATCGATTCCGGCGACGTGATCGTGCACGTGTTCAGACCCGAGGTCCGCGAGTTCTACAATCTCGAGCGATTGTACACGCAGGGCCCTGGGGCGGCGAAGGCGATCTAGGCTCATCGAGCCGATTTCGAATCGGCTGACGCGCATGCTAGCGTCGTGCGCGCGCTTGTAGCGCGCGGTCTCGAAGCGCGACCCTGAAGATATCAGACCCTGAAGATATCATGCGTGTTGCTGTCATTGCGGTGGGCCGGCTGAAGCAGGGCCCCGAACGGGAGCTTGCCGATCGCTATTTCGAGCGGTTCGACGAGGCCGGCCGCAAGCTTGGATTCCGCGAGCTCAGCATCCACGAAATTCCCGAGAGCCGCGCGCGCGATGCTGCGACACGGATGGCCGAAGAGGCCACGGCGATCTCAGCGCATGTTCCGGAGAGATCCATCCTGGTGACACTGGACGAGCGCGGCCAGAATCTCGATTCCACCGTATTCGCACGGCATCTCGGGCGCTGGCGCGACGAAGGCGCCGGACATACTGTCTTCGTGATCGGAGGGGCGGACGGACTTTCGCCCGAATTGCGCCGTAAGGCCAAGCTCGCGATCGCGTTCGGCTCTGCGACCTGGCCGCACCAGATGGTCCGCGTCATGCTTCTGGAACAGCTTTATCGGGCCGCCACCATTCTGGCCGGCCATCCCTATCACCGCGCGTGATGCGCGCCACAACGAGCAACTTTGCTGAGAAGCGATGCGAGCGCCGATTCTCAACCTGCTGCTGATCGCCAACGTCGCCGGCGCAAGCCTCGCGCAAGCCCAGACGGCAACGCCGGCGCCGCAGACCGCAGCCGTCTCGCCCGACGCGATCAAGCAGCGTGAGCAGGAGCTGGAGGCCGCGCGCGCCAGGCAGAAGAGCGCGGAGGAAGCGCAGGCCAAGCTCAAGGCCGAGATCACCGCGCTCGGCCAGGACCGCACCCAGCTCAATCAGCAACTGATCGAGACCGCCGCCAACGTGCGCACCGTGGAGACCAAGATCGACGAGGCAGAAGCGCGACTGCGCGCGCTGAACGACCGCGAGCAACAGATGCGCATCTCGCTCGATTCGCGCCGTTCCGACATCGTCGAGGTGCTGGCGGCCTTGCAGCGCGCCGGCCGGCGCGCGCCGCCGGCGCTGCTGGTGCGGCCCGAAGATGCGCTGCAATCGCTGCGCACGGCGATGCTGCTCGGCGCCGTCGTGCCGGAATTGCGTGGCCGTGCCGAGAAGATCGCGGGCGAGCTCGGCGAGCTCGTGGCCTTGCGCAAGACCATCGCCACCGAACGCGACCAACTCGCCGCCGACCGCGACAAGGTCCGCAACGACCAGACCCGACTCACCGCCCTGGTCGACGAGCGGCAGCGCCAGCAGGCGGCACGCGAGAAGGACCTCGATGCCGAGAATGCGCGCGCCATCGCGCTCTCGAGACAGGTCGGCGATCTCCAGGGGCTGATCGCCAAGATGGAGCAGGATCTGCAAAGCGCCGCCAGGGCCGCGGAGAAGGCGGCTGAGGCCGCCAGGCAGGCCGAAGCCAAGGCGGCCGCCAGCGCCAATACGAGTGCCAAATCCGGTCCGGCCGCCTTCAAGGACCGGTCCCGCACGACCCCGGCGATCGCCTTCGCGTCGGCCAAGGGCCTCCTGCCTCTCCCGGTTAACGGTAACAAGATCAGGGACTTTGGCGGTTCCGACGGGGTCGGCGGGGTTCAGAAGGGCATTTCGCTGGCCACCAGGCCCGGCTCCCAGGTCACGACGCCGTGTGACGGCTGGGTGGTCTATGCCGGCCCATTCCGCAGCTATGGACAACTCTTGATCCTCAATGCCGGGGGCGGGTATCATGTCCTGATCGCCGGGATGGAGCGCATTTCGGTCAACATCGGACAGTTTGTGCTCACGGGGGAGCCGGTCGCGACCATGGGGTCGACATCTCAAGTCGCCTCCATTCTCGCCACGAACGCGAGTCAACCTGTGCTGTATGTCGAGTTCCGTAAGGACGGCACTCCAATCGATCCAGGCCCATGGTGGGCCGCAAATGAAGGCGAGAAGGTTCGCGGATGATGCGCAAGACTTCAGTAATCCTCCTCAGCGCCGCCACCGGTGCGGCGCTGACGCTGTTCGTGACCCAGCCGCGCGCGGTGTTCATGGGCTCCAGCGCGCGGGCCGCCACTGCGGACACCTATCGTCAGCTCAATCTGTTCGGCGACGTCTTCGAGCGCGTGCGCTCCGACTATGTCGAGAAGCCCGACGATACCAAGCTGATCGAATCCGCCATCAGCGGCATGCTCACCGGCCTCGATCCGCATTCGAGCTACATGGACGCCAAGAGCTTCCGCGACATGCAGGTGCAGACCCGCGGTGAGTTCGGCGGCCTCGGCATCGAGGTCACGATGGAAGACGGCCTGATCAAGGTGGTCTCGCCGATCGACGACACGCCGGCCTCCCGCGCCGGCGTCATGGCCAATGACATCATCACCAATCTCGACGACGAGGCGGTGCAGGGCCTGACTCTCAACCAGGCCGTCGAGAAGATGCGCGGCCCGGTCAACACCAAGATCAAGCTCAAGATCATCCGCAAGGGTCAGGACAATCCGATCGACATCACCCTGGTGCGCGACAACATCCGCGTCCGCTCGGTGCGCGCGCGCGTCGAGCAGGACGACATCGCCTATATCCGCATCACCACCTTCAACGAGCAGACCACCGAAGGCCTGAAGCGCGAGGTCGCCAACCTCTCGAACCAGATCGGTGACAAGCTCAAGGGCTACATCATCGACCTCCGCAACAATCCAGGCGGCCTGCTCGAGGAAGCGGTCACCGTCTCCGACTCGTTCCTGGAGAAGGGCGAGATCGTGTCGACCCGCGGCCGCAACGCCGAGGAGACCCAGCGCCGCACCGCGCATGCGGGCGACCTGACCAAGGGCAAGCCGGTCATCGTGCTGGTCAATGGCGGCTCTGCCTCGGCGTCGGAAATTGTCGCCGGCGCGCTGCAGGACCACAAGCGCGCGACCATCGTCGGCACGCGCTCGTTCGGCAAGGGCTCGGTGCAGACCATCATTCCGCTGGGAAGCGGCAACGGCGCGTTGCGGCTGACCACCGCCCGCTACTACACGCCGTCGGGCAAGTCGATCCAGGCCAAGGGCATCGTGCCCGACATCGAGGTGCTCCAGGACGTGCCGGACGAGCTGAAGTCGCGCACCGACACCAAGGGCGAGGCTTCGCTGCGCGGCCATCTGAAGAACGACGGCGACGAGAAGACCGGCTCGCAGTCCTACGTCCCGCCCGATGCCAAGGACGACAAGGCACTCAAGCTTGCCGGCGACCTGCTCCACGGCATCAAGAACAGCGCCTCCGCCGCACCCGCGCCCGGCGGCGACAGCAAGGCCACGGCCGACAAGCCCAAGGCGGCGAACTAAGGCGGCGAACTAAGTCGACGCCACGCGCGGTCTCACGATCTCACGAAAAAAGGGCGGCTCTTCGAGCCGCCCTTTTTGCCTGGAACTCCGCCGTCCCCGTCCTATCCCGGCCTGCCGCCGCTTGACCGCGGCGTGGTATCGTCGGCTGGAGTGATTCGGGATCTCGCATGACTGAAACGGCCGATGATCTGAGCGCCCCGCTCGGACAGGACAAGCCGCGCCGGAAACGCCGGCTGCGGCCGCCGTT
>NZ_AJQE01000086.1 GCF_000261685.1 Bradyrhizobium genomosp. I (2014)
TGCTTGCCGTCCTGCTCGGCCTGTTCCTCGCCACTTTTGCCGGCTTCGCCATCTTCAACAGGGACCCGCTCGGCGGCGAGCCGATGACCCGGATCGCGATCCGCGCGCCCAACGCGACGGACAAGGCGACTGATGGGAAGCCGGCCGCGGGGCACGGGCAGGACAGCAAGCAGGCAAGCGAGGAGGCGCCGAAGCAGACCGCCCCCGGCGAGCAGAGGACGATCACCATGATCGACGGCTCGACCGGCGCCCGCCACGACGTGGTGATCGGCGGGGGCGATGCTGCGGACAAGGGCGAGGCGGCGTCCGCCCCGCCGCCCGTCATGGCCGGGATCAATCCGAAGCTGCTGGAGAAATCGCGCTACGGCATGATTCCGGTGTCCGCCGACGGGCTGAAGCCGTTCAACGTCTATGCGGCGGATGCCGACCGCGCCAAGGCCGCCAAAATGCCGGTGGTTGCGATCGTGATTGGCGGCCTCGGCGTCGGCGCCGCCAAGACCCTGGATGCCATCATGAAGCTGCCGCCGGCGGTGACGCTGGCCTTCACGCCCTATGGCGCCGACCCCGGCAAGCTCGCCGAGCGGGCCCGCGCCCAGCGCCACGAGATCTTCCTCCAGATCCCGATGGAGCCCTACGACTTCCCCGACAATGATCCGGGACCGCAGACGCTGCTGACCTCGCTCAGCGTCGACCAGAACATGGACCGCCTCCATTGGCACCTGAGCCGGATGCAGGGCTATGCCGGCCTCACCAATTTCATGGGCGCGCGCTTCATCGCGACCGAGCCGGCGATGCAGCCGATCATCCGCGAGGCGGCCAAGCGCGGCCTCGGCTTCTTCGACGACGGGTCCTCGCCGCGCAGCATCGCGCCCCAGGCCGCGGCGAGTCAGTCCATGCCGTTCGGCAAGGGCGACATCGCCATCGACGTGGTGCCGACGCCGACCGAAATCGACCGCGCCCTGAACAAGCTCGAATCGACGGCGCGCGAGCGCGGCATCGCTGTCGGCACGGCCTCCGCCCTGCCCGTCTCGATCGAGCGCATCGGCGCCTGGACCAAGACTTTGAGCGACCGAGGTATCCTTCTGGTGCCATTGACAACCGCGATGCTGAAATCAAAATCCAGCTAAATCAACGAATTGGTACGGCACGGCTCCCGCGGGGCCGCATCAAGCCGGACCTGAGGCATGCGAAAGGTCTGGCGGAATGGCGCGTTACGAGGATCTGCCCTACCGGACCTGTGTCGGTGTGATGCTGATCAATCCAAAGGGACTGGTGTTCGTCGGCCGCCGTGCCGGCGGCATCGAGCATGTCGATGACGCCCATGTCTGGCAGATGCCGCAGGGCGGCGTCGATCCCGGCGAGGACACCTGGGAGGCCGCCAAGCGCGAGCTCTACGAGGAGACCAGCGTGCGCTCGGTCGAGCGGCTGGGCGAGGTCCCGGACTGGCTCACTTACGACATTCCACGCACGGTTGCCGGGCGGGCCTGGAAGGGCCGCTACCGCGGCCAGCGCCAGAAATGGTACGCGGTGCGCTTCACCGGCAGGGACAGCGAGATCAACGTCGAAAAGCCCGGCGGTGGCGGCCACAAGGCGGAATTCGTCAGCTGGCGCTGGGAGTCGATGAAGAATCTCCCCGAATTGATCATCCCGTTCAAGCGCCCGGTCTATGAGCGCGTGGTGAAGGAATTTTCCGCGCTGGCGGAGGAATGATCCACTGTCGCTCCGGGGCGATACGAAGTATCGAACCCCCAGTGCGCAATTGCGCACCTGAGAGCCTCGAGATTCCGGGTTCGATGCCTCGCATCGCCCCGGAATGATGACAAGGGATCCATGAGTGACCAGTGAAAAGCCCTACCGCCCCAACGTGGGGATCGCGCTGTTCAACACCGACGGCCAAGTCCTGATCGGCCATCGCTTCAAGGGTGACGGCCCCGAGATCATCCTGCCGGGGCTCGACTGGCAGATGCCGCAGGGCGGCGTCGACGAGGGCGAAAACTTGCGCGATGCGGCGATGCGCGAGCTCTGGGAGGAGACCAGCGTGGTCAGCGCCGACTATCTCGGCGAGACCGACTGGTTCACCTACGAGTTTCCGCCCTACGACGGACCGCAGACGCATCGCCTCGCGAAATTCCGTGGCCAGCGTCAAAAGTGGTTCGCACTGCGCTTCACCGGCAAGGATGTCGAGATCGACCCGCTGACGCCGCGCAACGGCCAGCCCGCCGAGTTCGACGCTTGGCGCTGGGAGCGCCTCGACCGCGTCGCCGACATCGTGGTGCCGTTTCGCCGCGAGGTCTATCGCGCGGTGGCACAGCAGTTTGCGTCCTTCGCAAACTAAAAACTACGAAAACAACCCCATGCACAGTAGCGAAGTGTTTGACACATCGAGATAAAATGGACGGCAAGGTGTGGGTATCGCAGCTCCATCGCCGTGCAGCAAAGTTTCAGCGCCCGCCACGGTGGTGACGAGCGCTGAACCTGTTCAGGAATTCCTTTGCGGGAAGGTCTTATTCGAGCCCCGGAGCGGTGCTCCGGGGCTTAGTGCATAGCCGTGGTGTTGAGCTGTTGCTGGATGCTCTTGAAATGGTCGAGCCGCTCGATGGCGTGATCGAGCTCGCCGCCTTCATGCTCCTTCAGCCCCTCTTCCATCTCCGCGATGGTCTCGGCGAACTGGGCGCGGTCGAGCTCGGCCAGCGACGTCGCGACGTCGGCGAGCACGGTCAGGCCCCTGTCGGAGACTTCGGCGAGGCCGCCCAGCACGATGACCTTCTCGTGCCTGCCGCCGCTGGTGATGGTGAGGATACCGGGCCGGATCGCGGCCACGACCGGCGCATGTCCCGCCAGCACGCCGAAATCACCCTCGACGCCGGGGATGTCGACCTGGTCGACCTCACCCGAGAAGGCGAGCTTTTCCGGAGAGACGAGATCGAAGTGAAAGGTGGCCATGGTGTTTCCACTTGCTTTGCTGGTCACCCGCGGGCTTGACCCGCGGGTCCATCCATCAAGAACGCATGCTTTCTGATGGATCGCCGGGTCAAGCCCGGCGATGACGAGATAAGAACCTTACGCTGCTTCGGCAGCCAGCTTCTTGCCCTTCTCGACGGCTTCTTCGATGGTGCCGACCATGTAGAAGGCGGCTTCCGGCAGGTGATCGTACTTGCCTTCGACCAGGCCCTTGAAGCCCTTGATGGTGTCGGCGAGGTCGACGAACTTGCCCGGCGAGCCCGTGAAGATTTCGGCGACGTGGAACGGCTGCGACATGAAGCGCTCGACCTTGCGGGCGCGGGCCACGGTCAGCTTGTCCTCTTCCGAAAGCTCGTCCATGCCGAGAATGGCGATGATGTCCTGGAGCGCCTTGTAGCGCTGCAGCACCTGCTGGACCTGACGGGCGACCGCGTAGTGCTCCTCGCCGACGACCAGCGGGGAAAGCATGCGCGAGGTCGAGTCGAGCGGGTCCACCGCCGGGTAGATGCCCTTTTCGGCGATCGAGCGCGACAGCGTCGTGGTCGCGTCAAGATGCGCGAACGAGGTCGCGGGTGCCGGGTCGGTCAGGTCGTCGGCCGGAACGTAGATGGCCTGCACCGAGGTGATCGAGCCCTTCTGCGTGGTGGTGATGCGCTCCTGCAGCGCGCCCATGTCGGTGGCGAGCGTCGGCTGATAACCCACGGCGCTCGGAATACGACCGAGCAGCGCCGACACTTCCGAGCCGGCCTGGGTGAAGCGGAAGATGTTGTCGACGAAGAACAGCACGTCCTGGCCCTTGTCGCGGAAGTCTTCCGCGATGGTGAGACCCGTGAGCGCGACGCGGGCGCGGGCGCCGGGGGGCTCGTTCATCTGGCCGAACACCAGCGCGCATTTCGACTTCACGCTCGGATCCGGATTCTTCGGATCGGCGTTGACCTTGGACTCGATAAACTCGTGATAGAGGTCGTTGCCCTCGCGGGTGCGCTCGCCGACACCGGCGAACACGGAGTAACCGCCGTGCGCCTTGGCGACGTTGTTGATCAGCTCCTGAATCAGCACGGTCTTGCCGACGCCGGCGCCGCCGAACAGGCCGATCTTGCCGCCCTTGGCGTAGGGAGCGAGAAGGTCGACGACCTTGATGCCGGTGACGAGAATTTCAGCTTCGGTGGACTGGTCGGTGTAGGTCGGCGCTTCCTGGTGGATGGCGCGCAGGCCTTCGGTCTTGACCGGACCGGCTTCGTCGATCGGCTCGCCGATGACGTTGATAATGCGGCCGAGCGTGCCTTCGCCGACGGGAACGCGGATCGGAGCGCCGGTGTCGGTCACTTCCTGGCCGCGGACCAGACCCTCGGTGGTGTCCATCGCGATCGTGCGGACGGTGGACTCGCCGAGATGCTGGGCGACTTCGAGCACCAGGCGGTTGCCGCCGTTCTTGGTCTCCAGCGAATTGAGAATGGCCGGGAGGTGGCCTTCGAACTGCACGTCGACGACGGCGCCGATGACCTGGGTGACGCGACCGACCTGGGCTGCCATTGAATGTCTCCTTCGATCCGAACTTCTAAACCGCGGTCAGCGACCGGGATGTTGCGTGTAATGGGTACTGAAGCGCCTTGATTAGACGGCCTCGGCACCCGAGATGATTTCGATCAGTTCCTTGGTGATCTGCGCCTGACGCGTGCGGTTGTAGACCAGCGTCTGCTTGCGGATCATCTCACCGGCGTTGCGCGTCGCGTTGTCCATCGCGCTCATCTGCGCGCCGTAGAACGAGGCGTTGTTCTCGAGCAGCGCCCGGAAGATCTGGACCGCGAGGTTGCGCGGCAGAAGACGGGTGAGGATCTCGTCCTCTTCCGGCTCGTATTCGTAGGACGTCGTGCTCGCGGCAGCGCCCTCCTCGACCACCAGCGGGATGATCTGCTGGGCGGTCGGGATCTGCGCGATCACCGAGCGGAAACGCGAATAGAACAGCGTGCAGACGTCGAACTCGCCGTTGTCGAAGCGCGCCAGGATTTTCTTGGCGATGTCCTCGGCATTGACGAAGCCGAGCTGGCGGACGCTGCGCAGGTCGAGATGCTCGACGATCTGCTTGTCGAACTGGCGGCGGAGCTGCTCGTAGCCTTTGCGGCCGACGCAGAAGAACTTCACGTCCTTGCCCTGCGCCATCAGCGCCAAAGCGCGCTCGCGCGCCAGGCGCACGATCGAGGAGTTGAAGGCGCCGGACAGGCCGCGCTCGCCGGTGCAGACCAGCAGCAGGTGGACCTGGTCCCTGCCGGTGCCGGCCAGCAGAACCGGCGCGCCGGGCGAGCCCGCGGCGGCGCTGGCGATGTTGGAGATCACCGCGCTCATCTTGTCGGCATAGGGGCGCGCGGCCTCCGCGGCGGTCTGCGCACGGCGCAGCTTGGAGGCGGCGACCATCTGCATGGCCTTCGTGATCTTCTGCGTCGCCTTGGTGGAGGCGATGCGGACGCGCATGTCTTTAAGTGACGCCATTCTTCGTTCACCCCGGCGGTTCGACGGAAGCGTCGGACCGCTAGCCTATCCCAGTCGTCATGCCCGGGCCTGTCCCGGGCATCCACGTTCTTTCTCGCAAGCCGAAACGCGTGGATGGCCGGGACAAGCCCGGCCATGACGGCGTTTACGCGAAGCTCTTCGCGAAACCTTCGACCACCGACTTCAGCTTGGCAGCGGTGTCGTCGGAGAGATCGCGGCTGTCGCGGATCGCATTGAGGATGTCGACGTGCTTGCCGCGCAGCAGCGAGAGCAGGCCGTCCTCGAACGCCTTCACCTTGTTGAGCGGGAGCGGATCGAGATAGCCGTTGGTGCCGGCCCAGATCACGCAGACCTGCTCTTCCATCTTCAGCGGCGAGAACTGCGGCTGCTTCAAGAGCTCGGTCAGGCGCGAGCCGCGGTTGAGCAGGCGCTGGGTCGAGGCGTCGAGATCGGAGCCGAATTGCGCGAATGCCGCCATTTCGCGGTACTGCGCGAGCTCGCCCTTGATCTTGCCGGCGACCTTCTTGGTGGCCTTGGTCTGCGCCGAGGAGCCGACGCGCGACACCGACAGGCCGACGTTCACCGCGGGACGGATGCCCTGGAAGAACAGGTCGGTTTCCAGGAAGATCTGGCCGTCGGTGATCGAGATGACGTTGGTCGGGATGTAGGCCGACACGTCGTTGGCCTGGGTTTCGATGACCGGCAGCGCCGTCAGCGAGCCCGAACCCTGGTCCTTGTTCAGCTTCGCCGCACGCTCGAGCAGGCGGGAGTGCAGATAGAACACGTCGCCCGGATAGGCTTCGCGGCCCGGCGGGCGGCGCAGCAGCAGCGACATCTGGCGGTAGGCGACGGCCTGCTTGGACAGATCGTCATAGATGATGACCGCGTGCATGCCGTTGTCGCGGAAGTACTCGCCCATGGTGCAGCCGGTGAACGGCGCGATGTACTGCATCGGCGCCGGATCCGAGGCGGTGGCGGCGACGACGATCGAATATTCGAGCGCGCCCTGCTCTTCCAGCACCTTCACGAACTGGGCGACGGTCGAACGCTTCTGGCCGACCGCGACATAGACGCAGTACAGCTTGATGTTCTCGTCCGGCTGCGCGTTGAGCGGCTTCTGGTTCAGGATGGTGTCGAGCGCGATCGCGGTCTTGCCGGTCTGACGGTCGCCGATGATCAGCTCGCGCTGGCCGCGGCCGATCGGAATCAGGGCGTCGATCGCCTTGAGGCCGGTCGCCATCGGCTCGCTCACCGACTTGCGCGGAATGATGCCGGGCGCCTTGACGTCGACGCGCATGCGCTTGTCGGCCTGGATCGGGCCCTTGCCGTCGATCGGATTGCCGAGCGCGTCGACGACGCGGCCGAGCAGGCCCTTGCCGACCGGCGCGTCCACGATGGCGCGGGTGCGCTTGACGGTCTGGCCTTCCTTGATCTCGCGGTCGGCACCGAAAATGACGACGCCGACGTTGTCGGTTTCGAGGTTCAGCGCCATGCCGCGGGTGCCGTTCTCGAACTCGACCATTTCACCGGCCTGGACGTTGTCCAGACCGTAGACGCGGGCGATACCGTCGCCGACGGACAGCACCTGTCCGACTTCGGAGACTTCAGCTTCCTGGCCGAAATTCTTGATCTGGTCCTTGAGGATCGCGGAAATTTCCGCGGCGCGGATGTCCATCAGCCTGCCTCTTTCATCGCGTGCTTGATCGAATTGAGTTTGGTGCGAAGCGAACCATCGACCATGCGGCTGCCCAGCTTGACGACGAGGCCACCGATGATCGAGGGATCGACTTTCACGTTCAGCGCGACGTCCTTGCCGGTCACCGACTTCAGGGCGACCTTGAGGGCGTCGAGATTCTTGTCCGAGAGCGTTTCCGCCACGGTGACGTCGGCCGTCGTCTCGCCCTTGAACCTGGCGACGAGGGCGCGGTAGGCGCGGATGACGTCGGCCACCGCGAACAGGCGGCGGTTGGCGGTCAGCACTCTGAGGAAGTTGGCGGAGATGCCGGCAATGCCGGCCTTTGCCAGCACGGCCGCAAGGGCCTTTGACTGGGCGTCGGCCGCGAACACCGGGCTGCGGACGAGGCGCTTGAGATCAGCGCTCTCGTTCAGCAAGGCATCGAATTTGTCGAGATCGGCTTTGACCTCGTCGACCACTTTCTGGTCGCGGGCCAGTTCAAACAAGGCCGTTGCATAACGGCCGGACACACCTGAAACGGACGTATCTTCTGCAGCCACAGACGCGCTCTTTTTGCTGTCAAACTCGCAAGGGAAAAACCGTCGCCACGAAGCGGCGCCTAGCGATCCAAGCCCTTGGAATTCAAGCGGGACTTCGATTTTCGACCAGCACGGGAGGTGCTGGGCTCGTTAAAATCGCGGCTTTGCTAACATAGCAGGCGCGCAGGTGCAACATGACGCCAAATTAAAGGCACGCTGTTCTGTCGCCAGTTCGTCGCAGCGGGCGACGCCGCGAGGGTGGCGGCGGCGCGCTCAGACCGACACCCTCCCGCGACGCGAACATTGCCGGGAGCCGACCGGCGGTTGGTTCCTGCCGGCAACGCATAGCCGTCATGAACACGGATCGCTGAGGCGTGATTCCAACCTCTCCGGTTCCACTCGCCGAATACTTACCGAATTCTAAACAATCGAAGCGATGACTTCGCTTTACAGTATTTACAAGTAATAATTAGATTAATGAATCGTTAAATCCAAAGATTGCGGAACCCCTCCTGAATATCCCGCGCCGGTAACAAGATGTTTCATGGTGATACATAGCGGATTTACTGCCTAATTCATGCCTCATTGGGAATCGAAACGCCAAACCGCTCACAAACTGATGGGGGCTCCACTAGCCACATATGTGGCAATACTAGCTTAGGGACCACTAAATGCTGTCTTTGAAGACGCTGGGCTCCGTGACCCGGCCGCGTACGGCGATTGCCTTTGTTGCCGCAACTCTCCTGATCGGTGGAACTGCCACCGAGGCTTCCGCCAAATCCCGGCATCATCGGCATCATCATCACCGCCACCACGCCCAGACCGACACCAACGCGACCTCCGATTGGCGCAATGCCAATGCGTCGATGACGCCGACTTCGGGCACCGGCCGCAGCTTCTCCGGCATGGCCTCCTATTACGGCAACGAGTCCGGCAGCCGGACCGCGTCGGGCCAGCGCTTCAACCAGAACGCCATGACCGCGGCGCACCGCTCGCTGCCGTTCGGCACCAAGCTGCGCGTCACCCATCGCGGCCAGAGCGTCGTCGTCACCATCAACGACCGCGGCCCGTTCATTCGCGGCCGTGTCCTCGACCTCTCCACCGGCGCTGCCCGCGCCATCGGCCTCACCGGCGCCGGCGTCGGCCGCGTCACCGCGGAAGTCGTCTCCTGACGGGGCGCTTCAAGCGCCTGTCCTCACACGCGCAGTTTCCATCAGTTTGATGCGCGCGTGAGACAAGCCCGTGGTCTTGGGGGACCGCGGGCTTTTTTGTTGGCTAAGTCATTCCGGGGCGCGCGAAGCGCGAGCCCGGAATCTCGAGATTCCGGGTTCGACGCTGCGCATCGCCCCGGAATGACGGCGCAAATCCTACAAAAAGCTCTGCGGATCGACGTCGACTTCGAGCTTCAGATTGCCCGTCGGCTTCGGGCAGACCGCGAGCCAGTTGCGCAAGTAATCCGACAGATCGAAGCCGCGCGCCGATTTCACCAGGATGCGGAAGCGGTAGCGGCCCTTGATCACGGCGAGCGGCGCTTCGGCCGGGCCGAGCACCACGACGCGCTCGTCGCGCGGCGCGAGCGCAACGAGCTTGCGGCCAAAGCCTTCCGCGCTCGGGCGGTCGCCTGCCGAGATGATCAGGCTGGCGAGCCGGCCGAACGGAGGGTAGAGCGTCTTCTCGCGCAGATCGATCTCGCTGTCGTAGAAGGCCTCGCGATCGCAGGCGATCAGCGCCTTCATCACGGGATGATCGGGCTGGTGGGTCTGGAGATAGCCGACGCCGCGGCCCTGCTCGCGGCCGGCACGGCCGATCACCTGGTTGAGCAATTGCCAGGTGCGCTCCGCCGCGCGCGGATCGCCGTTCGACAGACCAAGATCCGCATCGACCACGCCGACCAGATTGAGCCGCGGAAAGTTGTGGCCTTTTGCCACGAGCTGCGTGCCGATGATGATGTCGACGCGGCCCTCGGCGATCTCGGCAAGCTCGCTTCGCATCGTCTCGATCGAGGTGATGAGATCGCTCGACAGCACCATGGTGCGGGCTTGCGGGAACAGCGCCGCCGCCTCCTCCTGCAGGCGCTCGACGCCGGGTCCGACCGCCACCAGCGACTCCTCCGCCGAACAGTTCGGACAGAGATGCGGGCGGGGCATCGAGAAGCCGCAATGGTGACAGACCAGACGCTGACGAAAACGGTGATCGACCAGCCAGGCATCGCAGATGGTGCAGGCGAAGCGATGGCCACAGGCACGGCACAGCGTCAGCGGCGCATAGCCGCGGCGGTTGAGGAACAGCAGCGCCTGCTCGCGCCGCTCGATTGCGATTCTGATCTCGCCAGCAAGCCGCGGCGAGATGAAGCGGCCGCGCGCGGGCGGCTCGCGGCGCAGATCGATCGCCTCGATATGCGGCATGTGCTGGCCACCGAAGCGCGAGGGCAGCGCGATGCGCTGGTAGCGGTTCTTGCGCGCATTGACCTCGGATTCGACCGACGGCGTCGCGGACGCCAGCACGATCGGAATCTTCGCGATATGCGCGCGCACCACCGCCATGTCCCGAGCATGATAGTGCACGCCGTCGTCCTGCTTGTACGCCTGGTCGTGCTCTTCGTCGACGACGATGAGGCCGAGATTGGCGTAGGGCAGAAACAGCGCCGAGCGCGCGCCGACCACGACGGGCGCTGAGCCTTCGGCGATCGCGGCCCAATTGCGCGCGCGGGTGCGCGGGGTGAGCTCGGAATGCCATTCGATCGGCCGCACGCCGAAGCGCTGCGCGAAGCGATCGAGGAACTGGCCCGTAAGCGCGATCTCCGGCATCAGGATCAGCGACTGCTTTCCGCGGCGGATCACCTCGGCCACGGCTTCGAAATAGACCTCGGTCTTGCCCGAGCCGGTGACGCCGTCGAGCAGCGCGACGTGGAAGGTGCCGTTGGCCGCGAGCGCGCGCATCGCATCCACGCCGGCACGCTGCAGCGGCGAAAAATCCGGCCGGCCGAATTCAGGATCGGGCGCGGGCAGCGGCGGAGGCGGCGGCATCGGCTCGACCGTGAGCGTGCCTTCGTCGACGAGGCCGTCGATCACGCCGGCGGAGACGCCCGCTTCCCTGGCCGCCTCGGACTTGCCGTGCAGCAGCCGGTCGGACAGCACCGCGATCACCCGCTGCCGCGCCGGCGTCAGGCGCTTCGGGGGATCGCCGACCAGGCGAACGCCGGCGCGCACCCGCTCGGGACCGAGAGTCTCGCCCATGCGCAGGCACATGCGCAGCACCATGCCGCGCGGGCTCAGCGTGTAATTGGCGACCCAGTCGACCACCGAGCGCAGCTCGGGCTTGAGTGGCGGGATGTCGAGCTTTTCGCTGACCTCCTTGAGGCGATTGTGCAGGCGCGGATCCGGATTGGCATTCTCGCCCCACACCACGGCCAGCACCTCGCGCGGGCCGAGCGGCACGCCGACGACATCGCCGGCCTTCAGCTCCATTCCGCGCGGCACCTTGTAGGAATAGGTCTGGTCGAGCGCGACCGGCACCAGCACGTCGACCATGGGGGTCGCGTTGGCGGGGGCGGTGTGGCTGCGCGGCGATTGGTCCATGAGCTGAGAATCGGAACCGGAGGGCCTCGAGGCTAGCGCCGCGCGGCGGTCTTAGCGAACGATAAACGGGTGTGATGCGATATACTGTGCGGAATCACCACGTCCAGAGCGAATGAGCAAAGCGGCCGTCCCACCCATCGAGCTCGCCAGCGCCGATCCCTCGATCGCGCAGGAGATGGCGCGCTGGCTGTCGCATCTCGGCGCCGAGCGGCGGCTGTCGCCGAAGACGCTGGAGGCCTATGGCCGCGACTTGCGGCAGTGCCTGGATTTCCTCAGCAATCATTGGGGCGAGCGCGTCACGCTGGCGCGCTTCGCGGCGCTGGAAGCCACCGACGTCCGCGCCTTCATGGCGATGCGCCGCGCCGACGACATTGCCGGACGCAGCCTGATGCGGGCGCTGGCGGGCCTGCGCTCGTTCGGACGCTTCCTCGAACGCGAAGGCAAGGGCAAGGTCGGCGCACTCTCCGCGATCCGCGCGCCAAAAGTTGCAAAGAGCCTGCCGAAGCCGCTGCCGATGGCATCGGCCAAACGTCTCGCCGACGCCGACGAGCGCGCCGGCGAGGAACGCGAGACCTGGATCCTGACGCGCGACGCTGCGGTGATGGCGCTGCTGTACGGCTCTGGGCTGCGCATCTCCGAAGCTCTGGGCCTGAAGCGCCGCGAGGTGCCGCGCCCCGGCGAAGGCGACGTGCTGATCGTCACGGGCAAAGGCAACAAGACCCGCATGGTGCCGGTGCTGCAGAACGTGCTGGAGCTCGTGCAGGAATACGTTTCGATGTGCCCGTATCCGCTGCCGGCGGAGGGCCCGATCTTCGTCGGCGCGCGCGGCGGCCCCTTGAGCCCGCGCATCATCCAGCTCGCGATGGAGCGGCTGCGCGGCGCGCTGGGTCTTCCCGACAGCGCCACGCCGCACGCGCTCCGCCATTCCTTCGCCACGCATCTGCTCTCGCGCGGCGGCGACTTGCGCGCCATCCAGGAATTGCTCGGCCATTCCTCGCTCTCGACCACGCAGGTCTATACCGGCATCGATTCCGAGCGATTGCTGGAAGTCTATGCCAGCGCGCATCCGCGGCGCTGACGCCTTCAGGCTGACACACTCTCGTCATGGCCCGCGTGCCTCTTGCGCGGCGCCCGCGGTTCGGTCAAATCCTTACGGAACCGAGACAGGAGAGACATTATGGGCGCACATGAAAGCATGGAGCATGCCGAGCACGCCGAACACGCGTCCGGCTCGAACAAGAAGATCGCGCTCCTGATCGCCGTGCTGGCGCTGTTCCTGGCGATCTCGGAGACGCTCGGCAAGGGCGCCCAGACCGAATCGATCAGCAAGAACGTCGAGGCCGCCAACCTCTGGGCGTTCTTCCAGGCCAAGAGCATCCGCCGCACCGTGGTGCTGACTGCGGCAGAACAAGGCAAGCTGACGCTGGGCGGTACGACCGACGATGCCATGAAGGCGGCGGTGCAGAAGCAGGTCGACGACTGGACCAGAACCGCGCAGCGCTACCGCTCCGAGCCGGAGACCGGCGAAGGCACCGAGCAGCTCGCCGAGAAGGCCAAGCACGCCGAGCACGCTCGCGACGAGGCGACCGCGAAATACCATCACTTCGAGCTGGCGTCGGCCGCCTTCCAGATCGGCATCGTGCTGGCCTCGGCCACCATCATCACCGGCATGCTCGCGCTGGCCTATGTGAGCGGCGTGCTGACGCTCGCCGGCCTCCTCATGACCGCGCTCGGCCTGTGGTGGCCGCATCTCCTCCATTTGCATTAGAGCATGATCCGGAAAAGTGCGCAGCGGTTTTCCGAAAAGATCATGCTTAAACAACAACCTAAAGCGCGATGACGATTCGTCCTAATCGCATCGCGCTTCAGGACCTGTAGCCCGGATGGGCGAAACGATATCCGGGAAGCCACGACGTGAAATCCCGGATATCGCTTCGCTCATCCGGGCTACGCGACCGTCATTGTGGCGAAGATCACCGCGCCTGGTGCACGCTCTTGCGGAAACGCTGGATCATGCGCAGCGCGCGGTAGGACCACCCTTCGCCGCTGCCGGCGATCAGCTCGCGGATGCGGCGCTTGATCGGTTCGACGAGCTCGGCGGCCTTGGCGCGCACCTTCAGCACCAGGTCGTAGATGCGCTCGAACCAGTGCATCTCCAGAAGCTTGGCGCGTGTCACGTCGAAAACGAAGGCGGTGACGCCGACGCCGACCAGCTTGGCGAACACGATCGTGAAGACCGCGCTGGTCCAGTATTCATGCGCGAGCAGCCAGAGGCCGACCAGCTTGAGCGGAAACAGCGGCACGATGGGGACCGCGAACACGATCAGCGTCATGGCCGGCGACAGCGCATCGACGCGCTCCGTCAGCCATTGCTTGAACCGCGCCAGCGGGATGGCTGCGACGACCTTCGCAACGATCGGCTCGAGGTGGTCCCACAGCCAGGCTTCGATCAGGAAGATGATCGCAAGCAGGACCCAGACCGGTTGAAGGAGGCGGCGCAGCATATGTTTCCCGCCCGATTCGGTGCTGGGCGCGTGCCTACATATGGATAGCCCGCTTGCCGACTGCAAGCGCGGCTTCCTTGACCGCCTCCGAGCGGGTCGGATGGGCGTGGCAGGTGCGCGCGAGATCTTCCGCACTGCCACCAAACTCCATGAGAACACACGCTTCATGGATCATTTCGCCGGCTTCGCGGCCGATAATGTGCACGCCGAGAACGCGATCTGTCTTCGCATCTGCGAGAATCTTTACAAAGCCGTCGGTGGTCTGGTTGACCTTGGAGCGGCCGTTGGCGGTGAACGGAAACTTTCCGACGGTATAAGCGGTGCCCGCCTGCTTCAGTTCCTCCTCGGTCTTGCCGACGGAGGACACTTCCGGCGTGGTATACACGACGCCGGGGATGACGTCGTAGTTCACGTGGCCGGCCTGGCCGGCGATGATCTCCGCGACTGCAACGCCTTCATCCTCGGCCTTGTGCGCGAGCATGGGCCCAGCGACGACATCGCCGATGGCATAGACGCCCTTCAGGCTGGTGGCGAAATGCGGATCGATCTGCACGCGGCCGCGCGCGTCGAGCGCGATGCCGGCTTCCTTCAGGCCAAGACCGTCGGTGTAGGGCACGCGGCCGATGCAGACCAGAACGACGTCGGCTTCCAGCGTCTCGGCAGCGCCGCCAGCGGCGGGCTCGATCGTCGCCTTCAGCGTCTTGCCGGAAGTGTCCACGCCCGTGACCTTGGCCCCGAGCTTGAACGCAAAGCCCTGCTTCTCCAGCATGCGCTGGAATTGCTTGGCGATCTCGCCATCCATGCCGGGCAGAATGCGGTCGAGGAATTCCACGACGACGACTTCGGCGCCGAGACGGTGCCAGACCGAGCCGAGCTCGAGGCCGATCACGCCGGCGCCGACGATGAGCAGCTTGCCGGGCACCTTGTCGAGCGACAGCGCGCCCGTGGACGACACGATGCGCTTCTCGTCGATCTCAATGCCCTTGAGACGCGCGATGTCGGAGCCGGTGGCGATCACGATGTTCCTGGTCTCGACCACCTGCGACTTGCCGTCGGCGGAGACTTCGACCTTGCCGGTCCCGAGGATCTTGCCGGTGCCCTTGAGCACGTCGACCTTGTTCTTCTTCATCAGGAACTCGACGCCCTTGACGTTGCCGTCGATGCCCTGCTGCTTGAAGTTCATCATCGCCGGCAGATCGAGCTTCGGCGACGAGACCGACACGCCCATCTTGGCGAAGGAGTGCGCGGCTTCCTCGAACATTTCGGAGGCGTGCAGCAGCGCCTTCGAGGGCATGCAGCCGACATTGAGGCAGGTGCCGCCGAGGGTGGCGTTCTTTTCGACCACGGCGACTTTCATGCCGAGCTGGCTAGCGCGCACCGCGCAGACATAACCGCCCGGTCCGGTGCCGATGACGACGAGATCGTAGGTAGCCATGAGAGAAAGTCCCGTAAGGTTTGGCGTGATGAGGATGTGTCAGCGTCCGCCGGTGCGTCAGCGTCCGCCGGACACATCGAGAATGGCTGAGGTGACGTAGGAGGCCTCGTCCGACAGCAGCCAGACGATGGCGTTGGCGATTTCATCGGCGGTGCCGACGCGCTTCATCGGCACCATGTGGGCCAGACGATGGGCGCGGTCGGGCTCGCCACCGGCAGCATGGATTTCGGTATCGATCAGGCCCGGACGGATCGCGGCGACGCGGATGCCTTCGTTCGCAACCTCATAACCGAGCCCGACGGTGAAGGAATCGACCGCGCCCTTGGAGGCGGCATAATCGACATAGGTATTGGGCGCGCCGAGACGGGCCGCGACCGAGGACAGGTTGACGATCACGCCACCCTTGCCGCCATGCTTGGTCGACATCCGCTTCACCGCCTCGCGCGCGCAGAGGATGGAGCCCGTGACGTTGACCGCCATCACGCGCTGGATGCGCTCGGCCGACATCTCGTCGACGCGGACGCCGCTTTGACCGACGATGCCGCCATTGTTGACGAGCGCGCCCAGCGCGCCGAACTTGTCGGCAGCCTTGAACAGCGCGAGGATGTCGCTTTCCTCGGCGACATCGCATTTCACCGCGATCGCCTTGCCGTTGCTGGCCTCGATCTGCGCGACGACCTCGTCGGCGGCCTTCTTGTTGCTGGCATAGCCGACCACGACGCGATAGCCGCGCGCGGCCGCCGCAATCGCGGTCGCCCGCCCGATGCCGCGGCTGCCGCCGGTGATGACAACGACTTTATCGGTCACATGCACCTCCATGGTTCGACATGCGCCGCCGCGTTGATCGCGACGGCGCTCGCAGAGCATCAGGGATCAGAGATCGAGCACGAGGCGCGCCGGGTCTTCGAGGCTCTCCTTGACGCGAACCAGGAAGGTGACGGCTTCCTTGCCGTCGATGACGCGGTGGTCGTAGGACAGCGCCAGATACATCATCGGGCGGACCTCGATCTTGCCGCCGACGACCATCGGCCGCTCTTGGATCTTGTGCATGCCCAAAATGCCGGACTGCGGCGCGTTCAGGATCGGGGTCGACATCAGCGAGCCGTAGATGCCGCCATTGGTGATGGTGAAGGTGCCGCCCTGCATCTCGTCGATCTTGAGCTGGCCGTCACGGGCGCGGCGGCCGAAATCGGCGATGCTCTTCTCGATGTCGGAGATCGACTTGTGGTCGCAGTCGCGCACCACGGGCACGACGAGGCCCTTGTCGGTGCCGACGGCGACGCCGATGTGATAGTAATTCTTGTAGATCAGGTCGCTGCCGTCGATCTCGGCGTTGACAGCCGGAATGTCCTTCAGCGCCTGCACGACGGCCTTGGTGAAGAAGCCCATGAAGCCGAGCTTGGCGCCATGCTTCTTCTCGAACGCATCCTTGTAATGCGCACGCAGCGCCATGACGTTGGTCATGTCGACCTCGTTGAAGGTCGTGAGCATGGCCGCGGTGTTCTGCACGTCCTTGAGGCGGCGCGCGATGGTCTGGCGCAGGCGGGTCATCTTGACGCGCTCTTCGCGGGCGGCGTCATCGGCCGGCGAGGGGCTGCGCACCTGCACCGCGGCGGCGGGCTGGTTGACCGGGGTCGGCGCGGAGGCGGCGCGCTCGATCGCAGCCAGCATGTCGCCCTTGGTGACACGGCCGTCCTTGCCGGAGCCCGGAACGGTCGAGGCGTCGATGCCGGTCTCGGCCGACAGCTTGCGCACGGACGGGGCGAGCGGCGCGTCGGCCGGCGGCGCCTTCGGCGCAGCGGCGGCGGCAGCCGGGGCGGCAGCGGCTGCGGCGGGAGCAGCGGCCGGCTTGGCGGGAGCGGCGGCGGGCTTGGCAGCACCGGCAGCGCCTTCCGTGATCTGGCCGAGCAGCGCACCGACGGCGACGGTCGCGCCATCGGCGGCGATGATCTCGCTCAGCGTGCCCGCGGAGGGGGCCGGGACTTCGATGGTGACCTTGTCGGTCTCGAGCTCCACCAGGGGCTCGTCGACGGCGACCGGGTCGCCGGCCTTCTTGAACCAGCGGCCGATGGTGGCCTCGGTGACGGATTCGCCGAGCGTCGGCACACGAATTTCAGTCATGGTCTTTTCCTTAAGGAGATCGCAGGTAGCGGTCATGAATTCTACAGGCGTCATGCCCCGCGAAGGCGGGGCATCCAGTACTCCGCGGCGTTCGTGGTCATCACGGCCGTCACGGCGTACTGGATCGCCCGCCTTCGCGGGCGATGACAGCGTCTAAAAAACTTCTCAGCTCAGTGCTTCGTCCAGGAACGCCTTCAGCTGCGCCTGATGCTTGGACATCAGACCCGTGGCGGTCGCGGCGGATGCGGCGCGGCCGACGTAACGCGGACGCCGGCTCACGCCGTTCACCTGGTTCAGCACCCATTCCAGATAGGGCTCGATGAAGTGCCAGGCGCCCATGTTGCGGGGCTCTTCCTGGCACCACACCATCTCGGCCTTCTTGAAGCGCGACAGCTCGGCCACCAGCGCCTTCAGCGGCACCGGATAGAGCTGCTCGACGCGCATCAAATAGATGTCGTCGATGCCGCGCTTCTCGCGCTCCTCGTAGAGGTCGTAATAGACCTTGCCGGAGCACAGCACGATGCGGCGGATCTTCTCGTCAGGAACGAGCTTGATCGCCTCGCTCGGCAGCATCTGGGCGTCATCGTACAGGATGCGGTGGAAGGTCGTGCCCTTCGCGAGCTCTTCGAGACGCGACACGGCCCGCTTGTGGCGCAGCAGCGACTTCGGCGTCATCATGATCAGCGGCTTGCGGATCTCGCGATGGAGCTGACGGCGCAGCACGTGGAAATAGTTCGCCGGCGTGGTCGGATAGACCACCTGCATGTTGTCTTCCGCGCACATCTGCAGGTAACGCTCCAGACGCGCCGAGGAGTGCTCCGGACCCTGGCCTTCATAACCGTGCGGCAGGAGGCAGACGAGACCGGACATGCGCAGCCATTTGCGCTCACCCGAGGAGATGAACTGATCGAACACGACCTGCGCGCCGTTGGCGAAGTCGCCGAACTGGGCTTCCCACAGCGTCAGCGTGTTCGGCTCGGCGAGCGAATAGCCGTATTCGAAGCCGAGCACGGCCTCTTCCGACAGCAGCGAGTTGATGACCTCGTAATGGCCCTGCTCGTGGCCGAGATGGTTGAACGGCGTGTAGCGGCTCTCGTCTTCCTGGTCGATCAGGACCGAGTGGCGCTGCGAGAAGGTGCCGCGCTCCGAATCCTGTCCGGACAGGCGGACGTGGTGGTTTTCCTGCAGCAGCGTGCAGAACGCCAGCGCCTCGCCGGTCGCCCAGTCGATGCCGACGCCGTTCTCGATCGCCTTGGCGCGGTTTTCCAGGAAGCGCTGGATGGTGCGATGGACGCGGAAGCCGTCCGGCACCTTGGTGATCTTGCGGCCGATGTCCTTCAGGACAGGCAGATCGACGCCGGTGACGCCGCGGCGGGCATCCTCTTCCTGGTCGGCGATCTTGAAGCCCGCCCATTTGCCGTCGAGCCAGTCGGCCTTGTTCGGCTTGTAGGAAGTGCCGGCCTCGAACTCGGCGTCGAGCCGGGCGCGCCAGTCGGCCTTGGCCTTATCGACCTCGCCCTCGGTGATCACGCCTTCGCCGATCAGGCGCCGCGAGTAGAGCTCCAGCGTCGAGGGATGGGCCGCGATCCGCTTGTACATCACCGGCTGGGTGAAGGCCGGCTCGTCGCCCTCGTTGTGGCCATGCCTGCGGTAGCAGAACATGTCGATGACGACGGGCTTGTGGAATTTCTGCCGGAACTCGGTCGCGACCTTGGCCGCGAACACCACGGCTTCGGGGTCGTCGCCGTTGACGTGGAAGATCGGCGCGTCGATCATCTTCGCCACATCGGACGGATAGGGCGAGGAGCGCGAGTAGCGCGGATAGGTCGTGAAGCCGATCTGGTTGTTGACGATGAAGTGCACGGAGCCGCCGGTGCGGTAGCCCTTCAGGTCCGACAGGCCGAAGCATTCCGCGACCACACCCTGGCCGGCGAACGCGGCGTCGCCATGCATCAGGAGCGGCATGACGGAGATGCGCATGTCCGGCGGATCGCCGTGCTGGTCCTGCTTCGCGCGCACCTTGCCGAGCACGACGGGATCGACGATCTCCAGATGCGAGGGGTTCGCGGTCAGCGACAGATGGATGCGGTTGCCGTCGAACTCGCGGTCTGAGGACGCGCCGAGGTGGTACTTGACGTCGCCGGAGCCTTCGACCGCGTCGGGGTTGGCCGAGCCGCCCTTGAATTCGTGGAACAGCGCGCGGTGTGCCTTGCCCATCACCTGGGTCAGCACGTTGAGGCGGCCGCGATGCGGCATGCCGAGCACGATCTCCTTCACGCCGAGATTGCCGCCGCGCTTGATGATCTGCTCCAGCGCGGGAATCAGCGATTCGCCGCCGTCGAGGCCGAAGCGCTTGGTGCCGGTGAACTTGGTGTCGCAGAATTTCTCGAAGCCCTCGGCTTCGACCAGCTTCATCAGGATGGCCCGGCGGCCCTCGCGGGTGAACGAGATCTCCTTATCGGGTCCCTCGATGCGCTCCTGGATCCAGGCCTTCTGCGCAGCGTTGCTGATATGCATGAACTCGACGCCGAGCGTCTGGCAGTAGGTGCGCTCACAGATCGCGGTGATCTCGCGCAAAGTGCCGTATTCGAGACCGAGCACGTGATCGAGGAAGATCTTGCGGTCGAAATCGGCTTCGCTGAAGCCGTAGGTGCGCGGGTCGAGCTCCTCGCGGTTGCGCGGGGCTTCGATGCCGAGCGGATCGAGCTTGGCGTGGAAGTGGCCGCGCATGCGGTAGGAGCGGATCAGCATCAGGGCGCGGACGGAGTCGCGCGTGGCCTGGAGGATGTCGGCGGAGGAGATATCGCCTCCCTTGTCGCCTCCCTTGGCCTGCGCCCTGGCGGCGATCTTGGCGCCGACCGCCTTCTCGACTTCCGCCCAGTTGCCGTCGAGGGCGGAGGTGAGGTCGTCCTGCGCGGTCAGCGGCCAGTTGGCGCGCTCCCAGGACGGACCCTCGGCGTTCTTCCGGACGTCAGCCGGCTGGTCGTTGAGGCTCTTGAAGAACTCCTGCCACTCGGCGTCGACCGAGGACGGGTCCTTCTCGTAGCGGGCGTAGATTTCGTCGATGTAGGTGGCGTTGGTGCCCTGCAAAAAGGATGACAAGGCAAAGGCTGCGTTCGCGTCCTGGCGAGACATACTGGAGTTCCTGGCGATTTCGGTTCGCGCATAACAAACGGCGCTGGCGCCAAGCTCCCCGGCAGAGGCTCAGCGCGACAGGCACCCTTTACCCTATTTGCTGCGAAACTTCGCCCGGAAAAGCACGAAGAAGTGAATTAGCCCTTCAACTTTTCGGCAAGCGTGTGGCCCAGGCGTGCGGGCGACGGAGACACGGTGATTCCAGCCGATTTCATCGCTTCGGTCTTGGAACCGGCGTCGCCCTTGCCGCCCGAGATGATCGCGCCGGCATGACCCATGCGGCGGCCGGGAGGGGCGGTGACACCGGCGATGAAACCGACCATCGGCTTCTTGCGGCCACGCTTGGCCTCGTCCTTGAGGAACTGGGCGGCGTCCTCCTCGGCAGAACCGCCGATCTCACCGATCATGATGATCGATTCGGTCTTGGGGTCGGCGAGCAGCATTTCCAGCACGTCGATGAACTCGGTGCCCTTGACCGGGTCGCCGCCGATGCCGACCGCGGTGGTCTGACCGAGGCCTTCCTGAGAGGTCTGGAACACAGCTTCGTAAGTGAGCGTGCCGGAGCGGGAGACGATGCCCACCGAGCCGGTCTTGAAGATGTTGGCCGGCATGATGCCGATCTTGCACTCGCCGGCGGTCATGACGCCGGGGCAATTCGGCCCGATCAGGCGCGACTTGGAGCCGGCCAGCGAGCGCTTCACGCGCACCATGTCGATGACAGGGATGCCTTCGGTGATGCAGACGATCAGCGGGATCTCGGCGTCGATCGCTTCGCAGATCGCATCCGCCGCGCCCGGCGGCGGCACGTAGATCACCGAGGCATCGGCGCCGGTCTTCTCACGCGCATCGCGCACGGTGTCGAACACCGGCAGGCCCAGATGCGTCGAGCCGCCTTTGCCCGGCGAGGTGCCGCCGACCATCTTGGTGCCATAGGCAATCGCGGCCTCGGAATGGAAGGTGCCGTTCTTGCCGGTGAAGCCCTGGCAGATGACCTTGGTGTTCTTGTCGATCAGGATGGACATGAGGTCTGCTTTCGCGAACTAACGAGTGAGAGGTCAGTGGATGCGGCGATAGACGCCGGTGAGCACGTCGGCCCAGCCTTCCGCGTCCGGCGAGAACTGGATCTTCAACGCGTAGGAATTGTCGTCGATGATCTCGTAGACGTGGCGCGCATTGCCGCGGAGCGAGCCGCGCACCAGCGTCAGGGTCTTGCCGACCCACCCGCCCGAGGCGGGCGAGGGCGGCGTGTAGCCGAGCGAGTCGTACCAGAACAATTTGTAGGTCCGGTCGTCGCGGTCGAAGGTGAAGATGCCGTGGGTGGCGAAGATCTGCTTGCCGTCGCGCATCTGGACGCTGTCCTGGATCAGGTAGAACCCATTGAGGTCCATGCGCGCGACCGTGCGCGAGGTAGCCGGCCCGCCTTCCGTCCAGCGCGACGGAAAGACCATCTCTTCACCATCCCATTCGCCGGCGAACGCGGCGAGACGCGCATGTTCTGCAAGTGGAGATGATGCGGCGAGATGGTCCTGGGCCATGGCGTTAGCCTCCCTTGACGGCCTTCACGATCTTCTGCGCGGCGTCGTCGAGATTGTCGGCGGGCACCACGTTCAGTCCGGATTCACGGATGATCTTCTTGCCGAGCTCGACATTGGTTCCCTCGAGGCGGACCACCAGGGGCACGCTGAGGCCGACCTCACGAACCGCCGCCGTGACGCCCTCGGCGATCACGTCGCACTTCATGATGCCGCCGAAGATGTTGACCAGGATGCCCTTCACGTTGGGATCCGCGGTGATGATCTTGAACGCGGCCGCGACCTTCTCCTTGCTGGCGCTGCCGCCGACGTCGAGGAAGTTGGCCGGAGCCATGCCGTAGAGCTTGATGATGTCCATCGTCGCCATGGCGAGACCGGCGCCGTTGACCATGCAGCCGATATTGCCATCGAGCGTGACGTAGTTGAGGTCGTACTTGGACGCCTCGATTTCCTTGGCGTCTTCCTCGGTCTCGTCGCGCAGCGCGAGCACTTCGGGATGACGGAACAGCGCGTTGTCGTCGAACGACACCTTGGCGTCGAGCACGCGGAGCTGGCCCTGCTTGGTCACGACCAGCGGGTTGATCTCCAGCATCGACATGTCCTTGGCGACGAAGGCCGCGTAGAGCTGCGCGGTGAGCTTTTCCGCCTGCTTGGCGAGGTCACCGGAGAGCTTGAGCGCGTTCGCGACGGTGCGGCCGTGGTGGCCCATGATGCCGGTGGCGGGATCGACCGAGAAGGTGACGATCTTCTCCGGCGTGTTGTGCGCGACGTCCTCGATGTTGACGCCGCCTTCGGTCGAGACGACGAAGGAGACGCGCGAGGTCTCGCGGTCGACCAGGATCGAGAGATAGAACTCCTTGTCGATGTCGGAGCCGTCCTCGATGTAGAGGCGGTTGACCTGCTTGCCGGCGGGGCCGGTCTGCACGGTCACCAGCGTGGCGCCCAGCATCTGCTTGGCGAACTCGGAGACCTCCGCGGCCGACTTGGCGATGCGGACGCCGCCCTTGTCGCCGGCGGAGGCTTCCTTGAATTTGCCCTTGCCGCGGCCGCCGGCGTGGATCTGGCTCTTCACCACCCAGACCGGGCCAGGCAGCGCCTTGGCGGCAGCTTCAGCGTCGGCGGCTTTGAGGACCGGGACGCCCTTGGAGATCGGCACGCCGAACTCGCCCAGCAGCGCTTTGGCCTGATATTCATGGATATTCATATGGTCGCTCCCTGAACCCGCGGGCGGTGACCTCATGGGCCCACCTCAGTCTTGTGGCTGGCATACCATATACCACAGGAACTGCAACCTGGATTCTTTGACTTCGAGATCTGGACTGCGCCGGAACCTGCCCGGTCACGGGCTCCGGAAGTGAAACCGCCGAAGACCGGGTTTCGATCTTCGGCGGGGTATTGCTTTGCGGCTTAGCGGCCGAGAAGATCGGGGGCGATCTTCTTGCAGGCATCGACCAGGCCCTGCACGGCACCGACCGACTTGTCGAAGGCCTCGCGGTCCTTGCCGGCGAGCTCGATCTCGACCACGCGCTCGACACCCTTGGAGCCGATCACGACGGGCACGCCGACATACATGTCCTTCACGCCGTATTCACCATTGAGGTAGGCGGCCGAGGGCAGCACGCGCTTCTTGTCACGCAGATAGCTCTCGGCCATCGCGATGGCCGAGGCGGCCGGCGCGTAGAAGGCCGAGCCGGTCTTGAGCAGGTTGACGATCTCGGCACCGCCGTTGCGGGTGCGGTCGACGATCTCGTCGAGGCGCGCCTGCGAGGTCCAGCCCATCTTGACGAGGTCGGGCAGCGGGATGCCGGCGACGGTGGAGTACTTCACCAGCGGCACCATGGTGTCGCCATGGCCGCCGAGCACGAAGGCGGTGACGTCCTCGACCGAGACGTTGAACTCGTCGGCCAGGAAGTAGCGGAAGCGCGCCGAATCCAGCACGCCGGCCATGCCGACGACCTTCTTGTGCGGCAGGCCCGAGGCCTTCTGCAGCGCCCAGACCATCGCGTCGAGCGGGTTGGTGATGCAGATGACGAACGCGTCGGGGGCATACTTCTTGATGCCGGCGCCGACCTGCTCCATGACCTTGAGGTTGATGGAGAGAAGGTCGTCGCGGCTCATGCCGGGCTTGCGCGGCACACCGGCAGTGACGATGCAGACCTTGGCGTTGTCGAGCGCCTCGTAGGAGTTCGCGCCGCTGTAGTGCGCGTCGAAGCCGTCGACCGGCGAGGACTGCGCGATGTCGAGTGCCTTGCCCTGCGGCACGCCCTCGGCGATGTCGAACATCACCACGTCGCCCAGCTCTTTCAGGCCGATGAGATGAGCCAGCGTTCCGCCGATCTGACCGGAGCCAATCAAAGCAATCTTGTCGCGCGCCATGTGAACCTGTCCTTTAGACACGTAAGGAGGGAAAACTGAGACGGGTGGTTATCCCTTTCGCCTCCCCCGTTCAAGTCGCCCAATGCCCAATTGTCGGGCTTGCCGCGGCCTCGGGCACGCAGCCCTGTCATTCCGGGGCGTGCGGAGCACGAACTATGGTGCGCAATTGCGCACCTGAGAATCTCGCACGACAATCTCAGGATTCCGGGTTCGCGCTGACGCGCGCCCCGGAATGACAGCGCTGGCACAAATAGGACTTAAGTCTCCACCAGGCCCTTGGTCGAGCCGCTCGCAGTGGAATCCTTGCGGCCGTGAGGCAGCGCCAGATAGGTTTCCGAGCTCATTTCGATCAGGCGCGAGGCGGTCCGCTTGAACTCGTTGGCCTCGTTGCCCTCGCTGGCGAGGTAGAGCGAGATCGGATTGGCGTCGGCCGAGGCCATCAGCTTCACGGCGTTGTCGTAGAGCGCGTCGATCAGCGTGATGAATCGCTTGGCGGCGTTGCGCTGGGAGAGGTCCATCACTGGAATATGGTCGACCAGGATGGTGTGATAGTCGTGCGCCAGCCTGAGGTAGTCGGATGCACCTAACGGCTTCTCGCAGAGGTCGGCGAACGAGAACCGCGCGACGCCATGGGCCGAGCACGGCACGTGCAGGATGCGTCCCTTGATTGAAATGTCGCGCGACCTGCATTTGGCGCCCCCCGACATCCGCTTCCAGGCGCGGTCGAGCGCAGCGTCCGCATCGCCATCCGCCGGAGTTAGCCACATCGGCACGCCCTGGAGCTTCTCCAACCTGAAGTCGGTTCGCGCATCGAGCCGCGCGACGTCCATGTGGTCGGTGATCTGCTTGATGAAGGGCAGGAACAGCGAACGGTTGAGCCCCCCCTTGTAGAGATCTTCGGGTGCGACGTTGGAGGTTGCGACCACCACGGTACCCAGCTCGAACAGCTTGGCGAACAGGCGTCCCAGGATCATCGCATCCGCAATGTCGGTAACGTGGAATTCGTCGAAGCAGAGCAACCAGCTTTCCTCGAAGATCGCGTTCGCGGTCAGCGCGATGACGTCGCCGTCGGCGATCTCGCCGCGCGCGATGCTCTGGCGAAAGTCGTAGATGCGCTCGTGCGCTTCCGCCATGAATTCGTGGAAATGCGCGCGCCGCTTGTGCTCGACGGTACTGTGCTGGAAGAACAGGTCCATCAGCATGGTCTTGCCGCGGCCGACCTCGCCGTGGATGTAGAGCCCGCGCGGCGCGTCGTCCTTGTCATTGCTGCTGAACAGGCGGCTGAGCAGGCCCTGCTTGCGCTGCGGCTTGTAAGTGGCGAGCCGCTGGTCGAGCGCCGCATAGGCCTCGGCGACCTCGGCCTGCGCGGCATCGGGCTCGATCGCGCCGGAGGCGATCTGAGCCTGGTATGCCTGTCGGAAAGAGGAACCGGGGGTGGAGAGCATGCCCCCTTACCGCCAGAGACCGGCGGAAATTGCAAGCCGTGAATTGGGGTCAGAGCTATGCGGTTTCGTGTCCCGGACGCGCTGCAGCGTGTAACGCTGCTGCGCAGAGCCGGGACCCACTATTTCGTGATTTCGTTCATCGTGGAGCAATGGGCCCCGGCTCTGCAGCGCACCGCTTCGCGCTGCGCAGCGGCCGGGACACGCGAGAGTCATGCGACGTCTACTCACACAGCTCGTAGGCGTCCTCGACCACATAGGGGCCGCCGCCGGTGGAGGCGCGGGACGAGAACAGCACGAAGCGCTCGGCCATGAATGCCTTGCTCGGAAAGTAGCCGCGCAGCGAGAGATAGTCGGCGACGTCGCGGTCGGAGGCGTCGTGCAGGCGCGCCAGCGTGACGTGCGGGATGAACTTGCGTCCCTCCGGATTGAGGCCGATCCGCTGCATCATGCGCTCGAGCTCGGCCTGCAACTCCATCAGCGGCTTGCTCGGCGCGATGGTGGCGACCACCGCGCGCGGCTTGCGACCGCCGAAGCTGGTCAGCCCCTGCACCTTGACCTCGAACGGCTTTCGATCGACGCGAAACAGCATCGAGGCGATCTCGTTGGCGGAAGCACCGTCGATGTCGCCGATGAAGCGCAAGGTGACGTGATAATTTTCGGGATCGATCCAGCGGGCGCCGGGGAGGCCACCCCTCAAGTTGGAAAGCGACTGGCCGATCTCGGCCGGAATTTCCAGACCCGTAAACAAACGCGGCATCGTTTCGCACTCCCGATGCTTGGGTACAGCCCTCGAGGCAAGGACCATATCCAAATTAGAGCCGGCGACGAATCACCGGTACCCTGATTCCTATCGCAGTTGTATGACTCTGCGAAGCATGCCGCGCCCCACCCCCGTAAAACCCTGGGAATAAGGGTTGGCGCTGCCTGCATTTCAACGCCGTTGCTCAGCTATCGTGCCAAGGAATGCCTCCACGGTGGGCATGATGTTGCCGACGATGATGTCGACGCCGGCCGCAGTCGGATGAATGCCGTCGGCCTGGTTGAGCTTGGCATCGGCCGCAACGCCCTCGAGGAAGAACGGGTAGAGCGGCACGTCGAATTTTTTCGCCAGATCCGGATAAATCGAATTGAAGCGCGCGGCATAGTCGGCACCGTAATTCGGCGGCGCCAGCATGCCGCAGAGCATCACCGCGATCTTGCGCGCCTCGAGCCGCTGGATGATGTCGGTCAGTGCGGCGCGCGTCAGCTCGGGATCGATGCCGCGCAATGCGTCGTTGGCGCCGAGCTCCACGATGACGCCGTCAGTTCCATCGGGGACCGACCAGTCGAGGCGGTCGCGGCCGCCGGAGGAGGTGTCGCCGGACACCCCGGCATTGACCATGTCGACCTCTATGCCCTTGGTTTGCAAAGCTTTTTTGAGCCTTTGGGGGAACGCCTCCTGAGCCGGGAGGCCGAGACCGGCGCTCAAGGAATCGCCAAGAACGACAAGCTTGACCGGCTTTGTCGCTTCCGCCCGAGCGGGGGGCGCGATCGTCATCAAGCCGAGCATCAACACGGCTATGTGCATGAACAATCCGTAACGCCTCTCGACCGCGCTGTCGGAGTTGCCATATGAGCAGACCATGGACACTCGCATCGAATCCTCTTCGCTCGCCGCCGCCGCGGACACCATCGCCATCTCCAACGTCAATCTCTCATTGGGCGCGGGCGCGGCACGCGTTCACATCCTCAAGGATATCAGCTTGCGGGTCGCCTCGGGCGAGACGATCGGCCTGATCGGCCCGTCAGGCTCGGGCAAATCCACGCTGCTGATGGTGATGGCGGGGCTGGAGCGTCCTGATAGTGGAGAGGTGGTGGTATCAGGCACGCCTTTCAATGCCCTCGACGAGGACGCGCTGGCCCGCTTCCGCGGCCGTCAGGTCGGCATCGTCTTCCAGTCCTTTCACCTGATCCCGACCATGACGGCGCTGGAGAACGTCGCCGTGCCGCTCGAGCTTGCCGGCAATCCCGATGCTGCGAGGCGCGCGGCGCAGGAGCTGCAATCGGTCGGGCTCGGCGATCGCTTGCATCACTATCCGACGCAGCTCTCCGGCGGCGAGCAGCAGCGCGTTGCGCTCGCTCGCGCACTGGCGCCCGATCCCGCGATCCTCGTCGCCGACGAGCCGACCGGCAATCTCGACGAGACAACCGGAAAGCAGATCGTCGATCTCCTGTTCAGCAAGCACGCCGAGCGCGGCATGACCCTGGTGCTGGTCACGCACGATTCCTCGCTCGCGCATCGCTGCGATCGCGTGATCCGCCTGCGATCGGGCCGCATCGACACGCAGTCCGCGCCGGCATGAGCACGGTCACCGAATCCTTCGCCAAGCCCGGCGGCGTCGCGCTGTCGTTGCGTTATGCGCTCCGCGAATTGCGCGGCGGCCTGCGCGGCTTCTACGTCTTCATCGCCTGCATCGCGCTCGGCGTGATGGCGATCGCCGGCGTCGGCTCGGTGTCGGCGAGTCTCTCCGACGGCCTTGCCCGCGAGGGCCGCACGCTGCTCGGCGGCGACGTCTCCTTCGTGCTGTTCCAGCGCGAGGCGAAACCTGAAGAGGTCGCCTTCCTGCGCTCGCGCGGCTCGGTGTCGACCGCCGCCACCTTGCGCGGCATGGCGCGCGCGCCCGACGGCCAGCTCGCACTGGTCGAGATGAAGGCGGTCGACGACACCTATCCGATGCTGGGCCAGCTGACATTGGCACCGCCACTGCCGATGTCCGATCTGCTCGCGGAGCGAGACGGCGCGTTCGGCGCCGCCGCCGATCCGACGCTGCTGGCGCGATTGTCGCTCAAGACCGGCGACCGCGTCGCCATCGGCTCGGCGACGTTCCAGATCCGCTCGACCGTCGAAGCCGAGCCCGACAAGCTCGCCGGCGGCATCGGTTTCGGGCCGCGTTTCCTGATCAGCGAAGCGGGCCTGCGCGCCACCGGCCTGATCCAGCCCGGCAGCCTGGTGCGCTGGGTCTACCGGGTGAAGCTGCCCGATGTCGCGAACGATGAGCGCGCCACCGAAGCCTTCATCGCGGATGCGCGGAGCGCCGCGCCGCAGGCCGGCTGGGAGATCCGCAGCCGCTCCAACGCTTCGCCGCAGCTCGAGCGCAACATCAACCGCTTCACGCAGTTCCTGACGCTGGTCGGTCTCGCCTCGCTGCTGGTCGGCGGTGTCGGCGTTGCCAATGCCGTGAAGAGCCATATCGATCGCCGGCTCGAGGTGATCGCGGCCCTCAAGGCCGTCGGCGCAACAGGACGCGACGTCTTCGGCATCTATCTGGCGCAGGTCATACTGCTGGCCGCGATCGGCTCGGTGATCGGCCTTGCGCTCGGCGCCGCCATGCCCTTCGCGATCGTCGGCCTGTTCGGCAAGCTGTTGCCGCTGCCGGTGGTGCCGGCCCTGCATGCCGACGAGCTCGCGCTGTCCTTCGTCTACGGCCTCCTCACCGCGCTCGCTTTCGGCCTGTGGCCGCTCGGGCGCGTGCACGACGTGCCGGTGGCCGCGCTGTTCCGCGACACCATCAGTTCCGAATGGCATCGGCCGCGCGCGAGCTATCTCGTGTTGATGGGCGTCGTGATCGCCCTGCTCATCGCGGTGGTGATCGGCCTGTCCTTCGACAAGCGCATCGCGGCGGTGTTCGTGGCCTCCTCCGTCGTCGTCTTCGCCCTGCTGCGCGGCATCGCCGCCCTGCTGATGGGAATCGCGCGGCGGCTGCCGCGG
>NZ_AJQE01000087.1 GCF_000261685.1 Bradyrhizobium genomosp. I (2014)
CGCCAACATCCACCGGCCCGGCGCGCTGACGCCGTCCGTCGTACTGTCGCTGGGGCTCGGGCTCGCCGTGCTCGTCACCATCACCCAGATCGACGGCAATCTGCGCCGGCAGTTCCTCGCGGCACTGCCCGATCGGGCGCCATCCTTCTTCTTCATCGACATCCCGAGCACGCAGGCCGAGCAATTCGACTTCTATCTGCGCCAGATCGCGCCGGGCGCCAAGGTCGAGGACGTGCCGATGCTGCGCGGGCGCATTGTCGCCGCGCGCGGCGTGCGCGCCGAGGATCTCAAGCCCACCACCGATTCCGAATGGGTGCTGCAGAGCGACCGCGGCCTGACCTACACCGGCGAGCTGCCGAAAGGTTCCAAGGTGGTCGAGGGCGAATGGTGGAGCGCCGATTATTCCGGCCCGCCGCTGGTCTCGATGGAGAAGAAGATCGCCGACGGGCTCGGCCTCAAGCTCGGCGACGAAATCGTGGTCAACGTGCTCGGCCGCGACATCCCGGCGAGAATCGGCAATCTGCGCACCATCGACTGGCAGGGTCTCGGCATCAACTTCGTCCTCGTGTTCTCGCCGAACGCCTTCAAGGGGGCCCCGCATACCCATATCGCAACGCTGACCGAGGCCGGCGGCGATGCTGCGGGCGACGGCAAGATCATCAAGCAGGTCGCCGCCGCCTATCCGATGGTGACGAGCGTGCGCGTGCGCGAGGTGATGGAGACGGTCGGCTCGGTCGTGACCAATCTGGCGCTGGCGATCCGCGGCGCCAGCGCCGTGACCCTGATCTCGGCGATCCTGGTGCTGGGCGGGGCGCTCGCGGCCGGCCACCGTCACCGGGTCTACGATGCGGTGATCCTGAAGACGCTGGGCGCGACGCGGCTGCGGCTGCTCGGCGCCTATGCCCTCGAATACCTCCTGATCGGGCTCGCCACCGCGGTGTTCGGCGTCATCGCCGGCAGCATCGCGGCCTGGATGATCGTGACGCGGCTGATGACGCTGAGCTTCGTCTGGCAGGCCGGCAGCGCGGCGGGCGTGGTGGTGGCCGCCCTGGTCGTCACCGTCGGGCTCGGGCTCGCCGGCACGCTGCTGGCGTTGAACAAGAAGCCCGCCACGGTGTTGCGGAATTTGTGACAAAATGTAGCGGTTGGGTACACGCGAGCGGAATCGCACGATTCCTGCGATTAACCACGACTGCTCGTCAGGTTCGCGTCAGGATTGCCGCCAAGGGCGACATTCAGCCGCGCGTGGAAGGTTGCAGCGAATGTGCTAGTTTCCCACATATCGAATGGGTTCGGAGCCCCGATTGTGAGCCAGAATTTAGTCGGCTGGCGTCGGTATCCGAGATAGAGTTTGACGAACCGGCGGCATGGCGACCCTCATGCCGGACCGGACCAACCAACGGGAATTCGACCATGTCGGACCTAGACCGTAACTACGCTTCTCCTTTCGGCAGGGCCGCCGGGCGTGTTGACGCCGCGACGGTCGATGCCGGCCTGCGCGCCTACATGCTGCGCATCTACAATTACATGAGCATTGGCCTGGCCATCACCGGCCTGGCCGCGCTCGGCGTCTACATGGCCGCCGTGACCGACGTTCCGACCCCGGAAGCGGTTCGAGTCGGCAAGCTGTTCCTGACGCCGTTCGGCTACGCGATGTTCGTGAGCCCGCTGAAGTGGCTGTTCATGCTCGCGCCGCTCGCGATGGTGTTCGTGATCTCGGCGGGCATCAACCGTCTGGCGCCCTCGACCGCCCAGATCCTGTTCTGGGTGTTCTCGGCGCTGATGGGCATCTCGCTGTCGTCGATCTTCCTGGTGTTCACGCACACCTCGATCGTGCGGGTGTTCTTCATCACCGCGGCGACGTTCGGTGCGCTCAGCCTCTACGGCTACACCACGCGTCGTGACCTCACCGGGATGGGCTCGTTCCTGTTCATGGGCCTGATCGGCATCATCATCGCGAGCCTGGTGAACCTGTTCCTGGCAAGCTCGATGCTGCAGTTCATCGTGTCGGTGGTCGGCGTGCTGGTGTTCGCGGGCCTCACCGCCTGGGATACCCAGCGGCTGAAGAACGACTACATCTACGGCTACGCCTCGGCCGGCGGGGACATCGCGGAGCGCGCGGCCATCACCGGCGCGCTGTCGCTGTACCTGAACTTCATCAACCTGTTCACGCTGCTGCTGCAGCTTCTCGGCCAGCGCGATTAAGCGCCCAACCGAGTGAACGACATAAACCCCGGCCGAGAGGCCGGGGTTTTTGTTTGCGTAATACGCCGTCATGCCCGGGCTTGTCCCGCCTGCGCGGCCGAAGCCGCTTCGGCGAGACGAAGGCCCGGGCATCCACGTTCTTCGTGCTGCGGGTAAAGGCGTGGATGGCCGGGACAAGCCTGGCCATGACGCATGCGGAAACAGCGTTGCTCGTTGCGATACCGCTGCTATCTTCCCGCCATGTCCGCACCCGAAATCAGGCCCACGACCGAGGCCGACCTTCCCGCCATCACCGCCATCTATCAGCAGGCCGTCCGCGAGGGCACGGCGACATTCGAGCTGGAGCCGCCGGACCTCTCAGAGATGACGCGCCGCTATCGCGCGCTGCTGGACGGCGGCTATCCCTATTTCGTCGCGATCCTCGACGGCCGCGTGGCCGGCTATGCCTATGCCGGGGCCTACCGCCCGCGGCCGGCCTATCGTTTTACGGTCGAGAACTCGATCTATCTCGATCCCTCTTTCCACCGCCGCGGTGTCGGCTCTCTGCTGCTGGAGCGGCTGGTCGCCGAATGCGAGGCGCGCGGCTTTCGCCAGATGATCGCGGTGATCGGCGATTCCGCCAATGCCGGATCGATCGGCGTGCATACCAAGGCCGGCTTCAAGATGATCGGCACGCATCCCAGTGTCGGGCTGAAATTCGGCCGCTGGCTGGACACGGTGATGATGCAGCGGGACCTCGGCGAGGGCGCCAGCACGGTGCCGGGAACGTAGCCTTATCCGTCATTCCGGTGCGATGCGTTAGCATCGAACCCGGAATCCAGAAGTTGGTTGCGAAAGCGGATCGAGCTTCTCAGGCGCGCAACTGCGCGCCGGAGTTCGCGACTTCGTCGCGCCGGGGGAATGACGGCCGAAGGTCGTCACACCACCGCCAGCTTCCGATCGATCACCAGCAACACGCGCTCCAGCTCATGGCCGCGGCGCAGGATCAGCCCGGTTGCCGAGATCACGCTGTACATGCCCTGCTTGCGCGCGAGCCGCGGGTCCTTCTCGATGCGATAGATCGGCACTTCCGAGGCGCGGCGATAGACCGAGAACACGGCGCGGTCCTTCAGAAAGTCGATGGCGTAGTCACGCCACTCGCCGTCGGCGACCATGCGGCCGTAGAGATTGAGAATCCGGTGCAGCTCGAGCCGGTTGAACGTCACTCGGTTGGCCTGCGCATTCGCGGCGGCGGGACGCGCCGCCGCGCGCTGCTCGCTCGGATCGGCATCCTCCGACATCAAGCTCATGGGAAGCGCCTCCTCATCGCACGGCATGATCGCGGCCGCGAAGACCGTCCCGGAACCGCGCTCACGACAGTTGCATGATTGCGCCAACCGTTCCGCGCCGCAAGGGGTTCAACCCATCAAATCGCCACGCAACTGGGCACACGCAGAGGTGGAACTTTATCGCGGCAAACCGTCACGGGATCGTTAGCAGGAATCATAGTATCGCCGCTTTTCCGCCCACCGCCCGCCGCCCTGCATTGCGAAAAGAATCACGTGCGTTGACCCGGTCCTTTCGGTTCCGGATTCCTCAGCCCCCAGCCCCCCGGGGTCGAACAGGATCGGGTCTGTGTACGCACGGCAAGGAGGGCCAACGCGAGTTGGTCCTTTTTTGTTTACGTCGGGACGTTTCTGCTTCCCGCCATTCCGGGGCGCGCCTCTTGGCGCGAGCCCGGAATCCATTTCTCATCTCGGAATATGGATAGATGGATTCCGGGCTCGCGCTTCGCGCGCCCCGGAAAGACGACAGACAAATTGTCCTGAGGCGATCTTAAGCGTGCTGCGCTTCAATGCAGCGACGTGTACGCCGCGCCCAGCATCGGGCCGGGCTTCTCCCGGCTGCCGTCCTGGACATAGACCACCGCGCCGTCGACGCCGTCGCGCGTCAGGTTCTCGATCGGCACAGTCCAGCTTTCCGGACGGCCGGTCCAGTCGCCGACCTTGAGCAGGTTGCGCACGACGTTGTGATAGGTGACCTGCTGTCCACGATTCTCGCCACGGGTGATGGCGATCGGCACCGACCTGGCAATCGAGCAGATCCAGACCTCGCCGCGCGAGACCGCGGGCTCCCTGCTTGCTGCCACCGACACGTTGATCTGCTTGCCCGAGAGTGACATCGTCACCGGCACGCTCATCACGCCAGTACCCTTGTCCGTCTTGCCGATCGCGCTCTCGATGCCGGCGCGATCGCTGCCGATGACATGCGCGGAGCCGTTGACGACGACCTGCGGCGTGTAGACTTCGCGGTCGCCACGCATGCGCGAATAGGCACGCTGGCGCGCAGAGAAGCGCGAGTCCGCCAGCGTGTCTTTCCAGCCGAGATAGTCCCAATAGTCGATCGGCATGCTCAGCGCGATGACGGAGGGATCTTTGGAGAGATCGCCGATGATCTGGTCGGCGGGCGGACAGGAGGAGCAGCCCTGCGAGGTGAACAACTCGACGACGGCGCGCGGATCAGCCTCGGCAGGACGGATGACGGCGATGATCGCACATATGCCGAGAGCCCCCGACCAGAGGGCGCCGGACCAACGTGAAATCAGATGAGAAGCCGCTGTTGTCGTCATGTCGAACGCCGCACACCATTGCTCGTGGGAAGGGAAATCTTATCGCCTGATGGTCACCGTACTCTTACGGGGGCGCGGCACATTCGTCCGTCCAGGCAACCGTCCAAGGGAGGGTTTTACGCCGGGCGGGCCCATCCGAAACGTACCGCAAACGCGCGAAGGCGGCCTTTGATAGGCCGCCTTCGTTTAGGCTTCTACTCACTTCGCAGTGAGCCATCGTTCACAAATCCGCGCTTACGCCGCGAGCTTGCGCAGCACGTAGTGCAGGATGCCGCCGTTGCGGTAGTAGTCGAGCTCGTCCAGCGTATCGATGCGGCAAAGCAGCGAAACGCGCTGCAACGAACCGTCGCCGGAGACGATCTCCGCGGTCAGCTTCTGGCGCGGCTTGAGGTCGCCGACGAGACCGCGCAGCGTGACCTTCTCGTCGCCCTTCAGGCCCAGCGACTGCCAGGAGGTGCCTTCCTCGAAGGTCAGCGGCAGCACACCCATGCCGACCAGGTTGGAGCGGTGGATGCGCTCGAAGCTCTGGCAGATCACGGCGCGCACGCCGAGCAGGCGCGTGCCCTTCGCGGCCCAGTCGCGCGAGGAGCCGTTGCCGTATTCGGCACCGGCGAACACCACCAGCGGCACCTGCTCTTCCTGGTACTTCATCGCGGCGTCGTAGATCGACATCTGCTCGCCGTCGGGCCAGTGCTTGGTGAGGCCGCCCTCGGGAATGTTGCCGTCGGCGCCCTTCAGCATGAAGTTCTTGATGCGGATGTTGGCGAAGGTGCCGCGCATCATGACTTCATGGTTGCCGCGGCGCGTGCCGTACTGATTGAAGTCGGCGGGGCGTACCTGGTGCTCGCTGAGATATTTGCCGGCGGGCGAGGTGAGCTTGATCGAACCGGCCGGCGAGATGTGGTCGGTGGTGATCTTGTCGCCGAACATGGCGAGGATGCGCGCCTCGACGATGTCGGTGACCGGCTCCGGCTCCTTCTTCATGCCGTCGAAATAGGGCGGGTTCTGCACATAGGTCGAAGACATGTTCCAGCGATAGGTCTCGCTCTCGACCGTCTTGATCTTGCGCCAGTTGGTGTCGCCCTTGAACACGTCGGCATACTTCTTCTTGAAGATCGACGCGGTCACGAACTTCTTCATGAAGGCGTTGATCTCCTTCGTCGTCGGCCAGATGTCCTTCAGGTAGACCGGCTTGCCGTCCTTGCCCTCGCCGAGCGGCTCGGTGGCGAGGTTCCTGGTGACGCTGCCCGCTAGCGCGTAGGCGACGACCAGCGGCGGCGAGGCCAGGTAGTTCGCCTGCACGTCCGGCGAGACACGGCCTTCGAAGTTGCGGTTGCCGGAGAGCACCGCGGCCGCGACGACGCCGTTGTCGTTGATCGCCTTCGAGATCTCCTCAGGCAGCGGACCGGAATTGCCGATGCAGGTGGTGCAGCCGAAGCCGACCAGGTTGAACCCGACCTTGTCGAGATAGGGCTGCAGACCGGAATTGGCGAGATATTCCGCGACCACCTGGCTGCCCGGAGCAAGCGAGGTCTTCACCCACGGCTTGGCCTTGAGGCCCTTCGCGGCGGCGTTGCGCGCGAGCAGGCCGGCACCGATCAGGACGCTCGGGTTCGAAGTGTTGGTGCAGGAGGTGATGGCGGCGATCACGACGTCGCCATGGCCGATGTCGAAGTTCTTGCCTTCGACGGGGAAGCGCCTGGCGGGCTCCTCGGCCTTCTTGTACTCGCTGCCGAGCGCGAGCGAGAAGCCGTCCGCGACGGTGGGCAGCGCGATGCGGCCTTCGGGACGCTTCGGGCCGGCCATCGACGGCACGACGTCGCCGAGGTCGAGCGTCAGCGTTTCCGTGAACACCGGATCGGGCGACTTGGCGGTACGGAACAGGCCCTGCGCCTTGGCATAGGCCTGGACCAGCGCAACGCGCGCCGAGGCGCGGCCGGAGGTCTTGAGATAGTCGAGCGCGGCGGCATCGACCGGGAAGAAGCCGCAGGTCGCGCCGTATTCGGGCGCCATGTTGGCGATCGTCGCCTTGTCGGCGACCGAGAGATGGTCGAGGCCGGGGCCGAAGAACTCGACGAACTTGCCGACGACGCCGAGCTTGCGCAGCATCTGCGTGACCGTGAGCACGAGGTCGGTCGCGGTGACGCCTTCCTTCAGCGCGCCCTTCAGCTTGAAGCCGACGACGTTGGGCAGCAGCATCGACAGCGGCTGGCCGAGCATGCAGGCTTCCGCCTCGATGCCGCCGACGCCCCAGCCGAGCACGGCCAGACCATTGACCATGGTGGTGTGCGAATCGGTGCCGACGAGCGAATCGGGATAGGCGACCTCGAAGGTGCCGGTCTTCTTGCCGACCGTCATCTTCTCCTTCCTGGTCCAGACCGTCTGGGCCAGATATTCGAGGTTGACCTGGTGGCAGATGCCGGTGCCGGGCGGCACGACCGAGAAGTTCGAGAACGCCTTCTGGCCCCACTTCAGGAACTCGTAGCGCTCCTGGTTCTGCTTGTACTCCTCGGTGACGTTCTTGCCGAAGGCCTTGTTGTCGCCGAAAAAGTTCACGATCACCGAGTGGTCGATGACGAGGTCGACCGGCACCAGCGGATTGATCTTCTCGGCGTCCCCGCCGAGCTTCTGCATCGCGTTGCGCATCGCGGCGAGGTCGACCACCGCCGGCACGCCGGTGAAGTCCTGCATCAGGACGCGCGCCGGGCGGAAGGCGATCTCATGCTCCAGCGACTTCTTGCGCAGCCATTTCGAGACCGCGACGATGTCTTCCTTCTTGACCGAGCGGCCGTCCTCGTTGCGCAGCAGGTTCTCGAGCAGGACCTTCATCGAATAGGGAAGTTTCGAAATTCCCTTCAGACCATTCTTCTCGGCTGTAGGCAGGCTGTAATAGACATAGGTCTTGGCGCCGACCTTGAGAGTCTTTTTGCATTTGAAGCTGTCGAGCGAGGTCATGTAGGAGATCCCAATTGTTAGTTATACCCGGCGGGGTATTTTAACACCGTCAGCGTGTCAGGCTGGGCCGCTTGCAGGGGCGGGTTGAGTTGCTGCATCAAGTAGTTCCGGGCTTATAGAAGCTTTCTAACGGCACCGCCACAGCCACAATCGTACCGCAGCAACCCGCGAGCCAAAAATTCCCATGCGCTACCCCAAGTTTTCCTGAGGCCTGGCTTTGAGCGGGTTGAAACGAGGCGAGATGCGGCTTTCAGGTCACGGGCTCAAATGTGTGCGGGGCGGACGCGAGGTGTTCGCCGGCCTCGAGTTCGCGGCCGCCTCGGGCGAAGCCCTGGCGGTGATGGGCCGCAACGGATCGGGCAAGACCTCGCTGCTGCGGCTGATCGCGGGCCTGCTCGTGCCGGCGGGGGGCAAGATCGCGCTTCAAGGCGGCGATGCCGAGCTGACGCTGCCCGAGCAGTGCCACTATCTCGGCCATCGCGATGCCCTGAAGCCGGCGCTCAGCGTGGAGGAGAATCTGACGTTTTGGGCTGATTTTCTCGGCGGCGAGCGTTTTGAGGCGACCGAGAGCCTCGCCAAGGTCGGGCTCGACCATGCGACCCATCTTCCAGCCGCCTTCCTCTCCGCCGGCCAGCGCCGCCGGCTCTCGCTGGCCCGGCTGCTGACCGTGCGCCGCCCGGTCTGGCTCCTGGACGAGCCGACCACGGCGCTGGATGTGGCCGGCCAGGACATGTTCGGCGGCCTGATGCGCGAGCACCTGTCACGCGGCGGCATGATTGTCGCAGCCACCCACGCCCCGCTCGGGATCGAGTCGCGAGAACTGCGGATCGGGGGTGAGGTGTGATTTCCACCGACCCTCAGTTTTCCAAGCGGCTGGCGTCCGGCCTCTCCGTTCCCTCCCCCCTTGCGGGGTCCGAGGCGAGCGAAGCTCGCTCTCGAGGTCAGGGAGGGGGGTGCCACATGGCAAGACCTCTCGGTTCTAGCGTTGGGGAAACCGGTGCGTTGTTGCCGGCATCCCGCAGTTATCGAACATCACTCCCGGGGCTCCCCCTCTCCCCCGCCCTCCCCCGCAAGGGGGGAGGGAGCACACCGTCCTCTGAGCCCCAGCCCTGCTCCCATGGCCGCTCCGCCGGAAGGGCCAGCCCATGACCGCCCTCTCCGCCCTCATTCGCCGGGACATCCGGATCGCGCTGCGCGTCGGCGGCGGGGCGCTGATCGGCGTGCTGTTCTTCCTCACCGTGGTGGTGCTGATGCCGTTCGCGGTCGGGCCGGATCTGGCGCTGCTGTCGCGGCTCGGACCGGCGATCCTGTGGCTCGGCGCGCTCTTGGCGAGCCTGCTGACCCTGGATCGGCTGTTCATGGCCGACCATGAGGACGGCTCGCTCGACCTGATCACGATGAGCCGGACGCCGCTGGAACTCGCCTGCGCCGCCAAGGCGCTGGCGCATTGGCTGGGCGCCC
>NZ_AJQE01000088.1 GCF_000261685.1 Bradyrhizobium genomosp. I (2014)
CGCAACCCCCGTGCTCGGCCTGCTGCTCAACCTCGACATGGTCGCCACGGCTGCGGTGGCGCTGACGTTGCTGGCGGGCACCCCGGCCCTGACCTTCACCGGCATGATCGGCGCGGCGCTGGCGGTGACGCTCCACCGCGGCGGGCTGCTGATGGCCGTCCTGGTGCTGCCGCTGTCGATTCCTGTGCTGATCTTCGGCGTTGCCGCCTCGCAGGCGGTGATCGTCGGTCCCATGACGTTCGGCGCGCCGTTCTCGATCCTCTGCGCGCTGTCCCTGGTCAGCCTCGTGATCGGCCCGTTCGCGGCAGCGGCGAGCCTGCGCCATGGTCTCGATTGAGATGGGCTCGACTGACCTTGACCCCGATCAACTTTCGCGGCGGCCTTTCGTGCTGATTGCCTGAGCGGCCCCCGGTGATTATCAGGATACCATGACGCTGATCGACCTCGCCAATCCGACCCGGTTCCTCGCGCTGGCGGCGCGGGTGTTGCCGTGGCTCGCGGCCGCGACCGTCATCCTGCTCGCGATCGGACTCTATCAGTCTGTCTACGCACCCGACGACTACCAGCAGGGCGCGACCGTGAAGATCATGTTCATCCACGTGCCCAATGCCTGGCTGTCGATGTTCGTCTGGGGCGTGATGAGCATTGCCTCGCTGGGCACGCTGGTGTGGCGGCATCCGCTTGCCGATGTCGCCGCCAAGGCTGCTGCGCCCATCGGCGCCGCCTTCACCTTCCTCGCGCTGCTCACGGGCTCGCTGTGGGGCCGGCCGATGTGGGGCACTTATTGGGAGTGGGACGCGCGGCTGACCTCGGTGCTGATCCTGTTCCTGATGTATCTCGGCCTGATGGCGCTGTGGCGCGCGGTCGACGATCCCTCGCGCGCGGCACGCGCCGCAGCGGTGCTGACGCTGGTTGGCGCGATCAATCTTCCGATCATCAAGTTCTCGGTCGACTGGTGGAACACGCTGCACCAGCCGGCCTCCGTGATGCGCATGGGCGGCTCGACGCTCGACAAATCCTTCCTGATTCCGCTGCTGGTGATGGCGATCGCCTTCACGCTGCTGTTCGTCACGCTGCACATCGCGGCAATGCGCAACGAAATCCTGCGCCGCCGGGTCCGATCGCTGCAGATGATGCAGGCGAGCCGCATGGCGTTCTCCAGCGACGTCGGCACCGCGTCGCGTGACGGAAACGCGTCAAAAGAGGTTGGGGCCGCATGATGATGTCACTTGGTCCCTACGCATCCTTCATCGTGACCTCTTACGCGGCTGCCGCCCTCGTGATCGCAATCCTCATCGGCTGGGTCATGCTCGATTATCGCAGCCAGACGCAGCGACTGCGCGAACTGGAGGAGCGCGGCATCACCCGTGGTTCAGGCCGTAGCGCGACGGAGCTGCGATGAGCGATCAGTCGACCTCCGCCCCGCCGCAGCGCCGCACCTTCCTGATGGTGCTGCCGCTGATCGCCTTCATCGGCCTTGCGCTGCTGTTCTGGTTCCGGCTCGGCAGCGGCGACCCCTCGCGGATTCCCTCCGCGCTGATCGGTCGGCCGGCGCCGCAAACGGCGCTGCCGCCGCTCGAGGGATTGCAGGACAACGGCACCCAGGTGCCGGGCCTCGATCCCGCCGCGTTCAAGGGCAAGGTCAGCCTCGTCAATGTCTGGGCGTCCTGGTGCGTGCCGTGCCATGACGAGGCGCCGCTCCTGACCGAGCTCGCCAAGGACAAGCGCTTCCAGCTGGTCGGCATCAACTACAAGGATGCCTCCGACAATGCGCGCCGCTTCCTCGGCCGCTACGGCAACCCGTTCAGCCGCGTCGGCGTCGACGCCAACGGCCGCGCTTCGATCGAATGGGGCGTCTATGGCGTGCCGGAAACCTTCGTCGTCGGGCGCGAGGGCACCATTGTCTACAAGCTGGTGGGGCCGATCACGGCGGATAATCTGCGGACGGTATTGATGCCGCAGATGGAGAAGGCGCTGAAGGGGGCGGGAAGCTAAAGCGCGATGAGATTTGGATGAATCGTCATCGCGCTTTAGGTTGTTGTTTAAGCATGATCTTTTCGGAAAACCTCGGCGCACTTTTCCGGATCATGCTTTAGCGTTAGCGCTTCCGTGCCCCGGACGCAGCGCAGCGATCCTTCATCGATGCGCTGCAGAGCCGGGGCCCATGTCACCACAACCGCATTTGTAGAAACAGCCTGGGTCCCGGCTCGCGCTTCGCGCGTCCGGGACACGAGACCGTCACCCCTTGCTCACATCGCCCGCCTCGGCTTCGCTCGTCTCCAGCGACGCGGGCTCGATCCCGTAGCGCTTGGTCAGCGGCATCTGCGCGATGGCGAAGATCATCGTGATGGGCGTCACGCCGAACACCTTGAAGTTCACCCAGAAGTCCGTGCTCTGGGTGCGCCAGATGATCTCGTTCAGCACCGCCATGCCGGCGAAGAACAACGCCCAGCGCAGCGTGAGGATGCGCCAGCCCTGCGGCGTCAGGTTGAACATCTGGTCGAACATCACGGCGATGAAGGAACGGCCGAACAAGAGGCCGCCGCCGAGGATCGCGGCGAACAGGCCGTAGATGATGGTCGGCTTGACCTTGATGAAGGTCTCGTCGTGCAGCACCAGGGTCAGCGTGCCGAACACCAGCACGATCACGCCGGTCACGATCGCCATGATCGGGATGTGGCGCGTCACCACATAGGAAGCGGCCATTGCTGCCACGATCGCGACCATGAAGGCGCCGGTCGCGGCGAACAGATTGAATTTCGCGTTCACGAAGAAGAACACGAGCAGCGGACCGAGTTCGGTCGCGAGCTTGAACAGCGGATGCGGCTGGGTCTTGTCCATTCTCTCTTCCGTCTCTCCCATCCTTCGAGACGACCGCTCCGCGGTCTCCTCAGGATGAGGACCTCATGTGTGGCACGACCTCATCCTGAGGAGCCGCGCAAGCGGCGTCTCGAAGGATGACGCTATTCGATTCCGGCGATCGCGCGGGCGAAATCGCGCGCGGTGAACGGCGCGAGATCGTCGACGCCTTCGCCGACGCCGATGAAATGCACCGGCAGTTTGAATTTCTCGGCGAGCGCCACCAGTATGCCGCCTCGAGCGGTGCCGTCGAGCTTGGTCATCACGAGGCCGGTGACCCCGGCGGTGCGATGGAAGGCTTCGACCTGCGACAGCGCATTCTGGCCGACCGTCGCATCCAGCACCAGCAGCACGGCATGCGGCGCAGTGTCGTCCACCTTGCGGATGACGCGCACCACCTTTTCGAGCTCGTTCATCAGCTCGGCCTTATTTTGCAGACGCCCGGCGGTGTCGATCAGCAGCACGTCGAGATTCCGCTCCTTCGCCGCGGTCAGCGCGCTGAAGGCAAGGCTCGCCGAATCCGAGCCCTGAGCGCCCGCGATGACCGGCGTCCTGGTGCGCTCGCCCCAGACCTTGAGCTGCTCGATGGCGGCGGCGCGAAACGTGTCGCCGGCGGCGAGCATCACCTTGCGGCCTTCGGACGCGAATTTCTGCGAGAGCTTTCCGATCGTGGTGGTCTTGCCGGAGCCGTTGACGCCGACGACGAGGATCACGAACGGCTTCCTGGCCGTGTCGATCTCGAGCGGCCTCGCCACCGGCGCCAGCACCTTCTCGACCTCGGTGGCGACGACGTCCTTGACCTCGTCCGCCGAGATCGCCTTGTCGTAGCGCCCCGCGCCGACGGCATCCGCGATCCGGACCGCGACGGAAGTCCCGAGATCCGCGCGCAGCAACACGTCCTCGATATCGTCGAGCATGGCGCGGTCGAGCTTGCGCTTGGTGACGAGATCGGCGACCGCGGTCCCGAGCGAGGATGAAGTACGCTTCAGCCCGTTGGACAGGCGGCGCCACCAGCTCAGCTTGGGGGGATCTGACGTGGTATCGTTCATGTGCTCGTGCCGCCGATTTGAAGTTCCTACTCTCTTGCCGCAAGTTCGGTTAGGAACTTCAAATCGAAGAGCGGCACGAGAGAAAATTTCTTTGCCAATGCGGCTTTTGGATTTGGCATTCGCTTCGCGCTTGCGGCGAACACCGAGCGAATGCCAAATCCGCCGCACCGGGGTGTGTTAGCCGTTCCCGCCCCTAAACGAAAGTCTTGCAATTGCTCGATGTTCCCGAATTGACCGCCGACGAGATCATGGCCCGCGTGCTCCATCGCGACGGGCTGATGCTGGTCATCGACAAGCCGGCCGGCCTGCCGGTGCATCGCGGCCCCAAGGGCGGCGCCAATCTGGAGGCTTCCTTCGACGCATTGCGTTTCGGCCTGCCGCGGCCGCCGGTGCTGGCCCACCGGCTCGACAAGGACACCTCCGGATGCCTCGTGCTCGGCCGCCACCGCAAGGCAACCGCCTCGCTCGGCCTGCTGTTCAAGCACGGCAAGATCGGCAAGACCTACTGGACCGTGGTCGAGGGCGGCCCCAGCGCGGACGAAGGCACCATCGACATGCCGCTCGGCCGGCTCAATGCCGAGCGTGGCTGGTGGCAGAAGCCCGACCCCGAGGGCCAGAAGGCCATCACCAACTGGAAGGTGATGGGCCGGGGCGAGGGTTTCACCTGGCTTGCCATGGAACCGGTGACCGGGCGGACCCACCAATTGCGGGTGCATTCGGCCGAGAGCGGATGGCCGATCTTCGGCGATAACATTTACGGCAACGGCCCGCGTTTCGGCGAGCCGCGGCTGCACCTGCACTCCCGCGAGATCGTGGTGCCGATCTCCCGCAACAAGGAGCCGATCCGCGTGGTGGCACCCGCGCCGCCTCACATGCACGAGAAGCTCAGGGCTTGCGGCTGGAACGGGGAATAGGCGCAGACCCTCATGGTGAGGAGGCGCGTCAGCGTCGTCTCGAACCATGAAAGGCCCCGCTGCTGCATCTCGGCCTCTGTCCTTCGAGACGCCCGCTTCGCGGGCCCCTCAGGATCAGGGTCGGAGCCCGATGGTTTACGAAACGTTCAGGGCTCGCCTCTAATGATAACGGTTGCTTAGAAAAGCTTCCGTAACCGCTCAGGACGAGCAGCGCGTGATGACCAGGGCCGGGCTATCGATCATCGACGAGGTCGAATCCGCACTTCGGATCGGCTCGCCGGAAAAGGGTCTGGAAACGGCGCGGCGCGTCACCGACCTGTTCCTGTCTTCCGCCGGTCGTTTCGACGACGAGCAGATCGCGCTGTTCGACGACGTGCTCGAGCGCCTGATCGGCACCATCGAGCTGCGCGCCGTCGCCGACATGGGGGCGCGAATCGCACTGGCCGAGATCAGCGCGCAGCTCGCGCCGATCGCACAAGCGCCGCCCTCGGTGATCCGCCGCCTCGCCAACAACGACGAGATCCGCATCGCCGGCCCCGTGCTGCAGGAATCCGCGCGGCTCGACGACGGCGAGCTGGTAAAGATCGCCTCCAGCAAGGGCGAGCCGCATCTGCTCGCAGTCGCGGGCCGCTGGTGGCTGAAGGAGATCGTGACCGACGCGCTGCTGGCGCGCCGCTATCCCAGCGTCAGCCGGCGCATTGCCGCCAATCCTGGCGCGCGCGTCTCCGGCAATGGATTTACGGTCATCGTCAGCCAGGCGGAAAGCGATCCCGAGCTCGCGATCAGCGTCGGCGTTCGCGTCGATCTGCCGTCGGATCTGCGCCGCCAATTGCTGCGTTCGGCGACGGATGCCGTGCGCACCCGGCTGTTGTCGCGCGCGCCGCCGCATCTGTTCGAGGAGATCCAGAGCGCGATCGCCGCCGTCACGATCGGCGTCGAACGCGAGATGTCCGCCGTGCGCGATTTCGAAGGCGCCAAGCGCGCGATTGCGAGTCTCAAGGCCGCCGGCCAGCTTGATGAGGCGACATTGTTCGGCTTCGCCAGACAGCGGCGCTATGAGGAGACCGTGGCTGCCCTCGCCGCGCTGGCCGAATCGACGGCCGAGGTGATCCGTCCGCTGATGCAGAGCTTGCGCGACGACGGTCTCCTGGTGCCATGCAAGGCCGCGCAGCTCAGTTGGGATACGACCGTGGCCGTGCTCGAAAGCCGCTTCGCGACGGGTGCGATGAAGCCGGCGGATCTCGCACGAGCGCAGGGCCATTTTGCGAGAATGACGCCGGAGAACGCGCGGCGCACACTGCGGTTCTGGCAGGTGCGGGCGTTGTAGGGGCGCTTGCTGCTCATCACACATTCAGCTGTCATTGCCCGCGAAAGCGGGCAATCCAGTATTCCAGAGACGCGGAGATTGAACCGAGAAGCCGCGGCGTACTGGGTCGCCCGGTCCCGTCTCCGCAAGCTACGCCGGGCCCACAGCTGAGCTCGGGGCGAAGCTTTAGCGAAGACGGCAAGCCGGGCGACGACGCCGACTATGCGGTGAGCCGCTCGCCATCAAGGCCGGCAATCACTCGTGGCACGATGCTTCCAACCTGCTCGCCCGCAATCGCCACCGGCAGATAGTGCTCCGTGCGGCCCTGCCCGTCGCTCTCGATCAGCACATCGCGCGTTGCGCCGATTTCGGCTTGCAGCCGCTGCCGCAATGCCGCTTCGCCAGCGGCCCGCAGCCGCTTTGCGCGCTCCTTGATCGCACCGCCAACCTGCGGCATCCGCGCGGCCGGCGTGCCGGGACGCGGGGAGTAGGGGAAGACGTGCAAGAAGGTGAGGCCGCATTCGTCGACGAGATCCAATGAACGCGAGAACATCTCCTCCGTCTCGGTCGGAAAGCCTGCGATGATGTCGGCGCCAAAGGCGATGTCCGGGCGAAGGCGGCGCACCTGGTCGCAGAACGCGACGGCGTCCTTGCGCGAATGCCGCCGCTTCATGCGCTTCAGGATCATGTCGTCGCCCGATTGCAGCGACAGGTGCAGATGCGGCATCAGCCGCGAATCGTCGGCGATGGCGTCGAGCAGGTCGCGATCCGCTTCGATCGAATCGATCGAGGAGATGCGCAGGCGCTTCAGTTCCGGCACATGCCGCAAGATCTGCTTGGTCAGCATGCCGAGCTTCGGCGCGCCCGGCAGATCAGCGCCGTAGCTGGTGAGGTCGACGCCAGTCAGCACGATCTCGGCATGGCCGCGCTCGGCCAGCGCCCGCACCTGCTCCACCACCGCGCCCATCGGCAGCGAGCGCGAATTGCCGCGGCCGAACGGGATGATGCAGAAGGTGCAGCGATGGTCGCAGCCGTTCTGCACCTGCACGAATACCCGCGGCAGGCCGCTCGCATAGCCGTCGACCAGATGCGGCGCCATCTCCCTGATAGCCATGATGTCGCTGACGGCGATCTTCTCGCCGGCGCCGATGGCGAATGCCGCGTGCGTCTCGCGCCACGCTTCGCCGCGCATCTTGTCGTCATTGCCGACGACACGATCGACCTCGGCCATGTCGGCGAACATCGCGGTTTCGGTTTGCGCAGCGCAGCCGGTGACGACGATGCGCGCACCGGGACGCTCGCGCTTCAATTTGCGGATCGACTGCCGCGCCTGCGCCACCGCCTCGTTGGTGACGGCGCAGCTGTTGATGACGATGGTGTCGGAAAGGCCGGCGCCCTCTGCTTTGCCGCGAATCACCTCGGCCTCGAACGCATTGAGGCGGCAGCCGAAGGTGACGACCTCGACGCCCATCACGTGACCGACGCGAACAGCGCCGGATCGAAGGTGCCCTCATATTCGAAGGTCGCCGTCCCCGTCATCAGCACGTGGTCGTCACGCTCGCGCCATTCGATGCCGAGCTTGCCGCCGGGCAGCGTGATCTCGACCCTGCGCTCTGCGCGCTTCAGCCGCGCCGCGGCGACGGCCGTGGCGCAAGCCGCCGACCCGCAGGCCCTGGTCAGGCCCGCACCGCGTTCCCAGGTGCGGATCGTGATGTGCTCGGGATCGACGATATGGGCGAGCGTGATGTTGGCGCGCTCGGGGAAGATGGGATGGTTTTCCAGCAGCGGACCGAAGCGGCCGAGATCGTAGGCGTTGACGTCCTCGACCCAGAACACCGCATGCGGATTGCCCATGCTCACCACGGAGGGCGAATGCAGGATCGGATCGTCGATCGGCCCGATCTGCAATTCGATATAGCGGGTGTCGCGAAACTCTTCCGCCAGCGGAATGTCCTGCCAGCCGAATTTTGGCACGCCCATATCCACGGTGTAGAGATCGGCCGCCGGGCCCTGCCAGGCATTGAGCAGACCGGCGGACGTCTCGAAGGTCGCGGCGGTCTGCCCGGTCTTCTCGAAGATGCGGCGCACCACGCAGCGCATGCCGTTGCCGCAGGCGCCGGCCTCCGAGCCGTCATTGTTGTAGATGCGGATGAAGGCTTCGGTGCCGTCGAGCCGCGGCTTCTGCAGCACCATGAGCTGGTCGTAAGCCACGCCGCCAGGAGCGGACGCCACGGCGCGGGCGTCTTCCGGCGTGACCCGGCCTGCGGAATCGCGCATGTCGACAACGACGATCTCGTTGCCGATGCCGTTCATCTTGGCAAATGCGTGGTTGGCCAGCGCGCTCATGAAAATTCCCGAATTTCGCCTGCCTTATATGGCCATCCTTGCCGGCTTGGCCAGTGATTTGCCGCTGGGCGCCAAGACGTCCGCCATGACGCATCTGTCATGGGACGAATTCGGTGCTCGCGTGTTAGAACGGCGCGGTTCGCGCGAACCGGGACGCGCGACCGGGTTGAGGCCTTGGTGGGTAGGGCCTCGATGAATTCGGGCCTTGGTGAATCAAGGCCTTGGGGAGAATAGAATGACTGGTTTTCGTCGTCTCGCTCTGGCCGCGCTGATCCCGGCGGCGGCCATCTCGATTGGCCTGTCCGGGGCTGCGGCACAGACATCGAGCCCGGCGCCGGCCGCGTCGGCAAGCCCCTCGCCTGCGCCGTCGGCCTTGCCGGCGCCCGCCGCGAGTGCTTCGCCTGCGCCTGCTGCGACGCCCTCGCCGGCGGCCAGCACCTCACCGGCGGCGACGCCTTCGCCCGCAGCCAGTGCCTCACCCAGCCCGGCGGGGCCCCCGCCAGCCACGGCCGCCACCCCCGCCCCGGTGCAGACCGCCGATCCCTTTGGCCTCGAGACCACGCTCGAGGCCAGGAAGGTCGTGATGGTCAAGGGCACTGCCAATTGGGACTCGGCCTTCGACACGCTGATCGACGCTTTCAAGGCGCTGAACACGCTGCTGGACAAGCAGGGCATCAAGCAAGCCGGCAATCCGATGATCGTCTACACCTCGACTGACGACACCGGCTTCACTTTCCTTGCCGAGATCCCGGTCGACCAGGATCCCAAGAACCTGTCCAAGGACATGAGCATCGGCAAATCGCCGGAGGGCAAGGCACTGAAGTTCGTCCATCACGGCTCCTACGACAACATGGACAACACCTATGAGGCAATCACCAATCACCTCGACGACAAGAAGCTGGAAGCCAAGGACACCTTCATCGAGGAGTACCTCACCGATCCCCTGAAGACGGCCGAGGACAAGCTCGTGATCAACGTTTTCGTGCCGCTGAAGTGAGACCGATGAAAAAGCCTGCCATACTCGCCGCCGTTTTCGCCACCGCACTGCTGACGGCGCCAGCACGCGCCGACGATTTTCCGTCCGCCGTTACGGTGAGCGGCGAGGCTACGATTTCCGCGGCACCCGATCTCGCGCACATCGATGCCGGCGTCGCCAACGACGCCAAGACGGCGAAGGAGGCTTCTGACGCCAACAACGCCGCGATGGGCAAGGTACTGCTGGCGCTGAAGGGCGCTGGCATCGCCGAGAAGGATTACCAGACCTCGCGGCTGTCGCTGCAGCCGCAATACGGCCAGAACAAATCCACCGGCGCCTCGCCCGTGGTCGGCTTCCGCGCCTCCAACCGCGTCACCGTGAAGATCCGCGACGTGACCAAGGTTGCCGGCGTGATCGACGCGCTGGTCAACGCCGGCGCCAACGATATCGGCAACATCTCGTTCGAGGTGACGCAGGCGTCAAAGCTGCTCGACGACGCGCGCGAGCAGGCAGTTGCGGATGCGCGGCGCAAGGCGGAGGTCTATGCCAAAGCCACCGGCGTGACGCTGGGCGCGCCGCTCAGCATATCGGAGGGCGGCGCGCCGGTGCCGCTGTTCAAGGCGCGAATGGCAGCGCCAATGGCCGCGCCCGCCGCGGTCGCGCCCGGCGAGGAAACGCTGTCGGTGACGGTGAATGTGAGCTGGGCGATCAAGGCGGGGCAGTAAGGCCGGTCGTAAGAGGCACGCCGCTCGCCACAACAACGGTGTCGTCCCGGCGAAGGCCGGGACGACAGCGGAGAATGACGCCAGCTATCAGCTAAATCTCCACCACCTGCCCCGGCTTCATCGCCACGAACCGCTCCTGCGGGATCTTCGCGGCGTCGAGCGCTTCCACCAGCGCCTTGGCTGGCGCGTCGATCGCCTCGTCCGTCAGCTGGAACGTGCCGTGATGATGCCCGAGCGCGGCCTCGGCGCCGCAATCTGCCAGCGCCTTCACTGCATCTTCCGGATTCATGTGCTGATCGCGCATGAACCAGCGCGGCTCGTAGGCGCCGATCGGGAGGATCGCCAGGCGCAACGGCCCATGCTTCTCGGCGACGCGCCGGAAGTGTCTGCCGTCGCCATAGCCGGAATCGCAGACGATGTAGATCTTGCCGGCCGGCGTCTCCAATACAAAACTCGCCCACAGCGCCTTGTTGCGGTCGAACAGGCCGCGCGCGGTCCAGTGCCTCGTCGGCACCAGATGCACGGCGATGCCGCCGCCGAGCTCGACGCGATCGTGCCAGTCGAAGGCCTCGACCTTGATCGTCGGGTCGGCGCCGCGCATCGCGACGTCGTTGCCGAGCGGGGTGACCACGCGCGGGGCAAAATTCTTGGTGAGCCGCGACAGCGTCGCGATATCCAGATGATCGTAGTGTCCGTGCGAGACCAGCACGACGTCGATCTGCGGCAGCTTCTCGAAGGCGATGCCGGGATCGTTGTGCCGCTTCGGCCCCGCCCAGGCGACCGGGGAGACCCGCATCGACCAGACGGGATCGACGAGCATGTTGAGGCCGCCGGCCTGGATCAGCCAGCTTGCGTGGCCGACGAAGGAGAGCCGGACCTTGCCGCCATCGACGCGCTCCGGCGGGGTGTCGGCATGGGGACTCGGCGCCCACTCCGGCCATTTCGCGCGCTGCCGCTTGCCATCGAACTGCCAGCGCAGCACCTCACGAAGCGATTTCGGCGGCGCGCCGTCGGGGTCGAAGAAGTGCAGGCCGTTGAAATGGTCGGAGGCAGGGCCGTCATGGGTCTTCATGCAGGACATCCAGAGGAGGAGACGCCGACCAGATCACGGCTCCGGCGAGCAGTCCGAAACGGCGGCGGCTGACCGGCACGGCGGGCGTCTAGGGGTAGACGGGGCGGTAAGACATCACCGGCTATATGGGCCCGGCCGGCAGAAAAGGAACCCGTCGCCAAAAATGTCACATTTTCAGTATCTTGCCTTACCAGAGGCACCCCGCCACCCTAACTTTCCTTGACTTTTTGGTGGGAGCGGCGTTTAACCCCGCAACTTTCTCGGAAAGGCTTTCTTTTCGACCCGCCGACTGGCCCCGGAGGCCAGAGGTCAACGCCCGACAGCGCTTTGCGCCCTCGGGCGCAAAGGTGTTTGGAAGATCGCCTCTCCGGCGAGCAGGACAAGGACAACGGCATTGTTCGACAATCTGTCGGAACGGCTTGGCGGCATTCTCGATCGTCTGACGGGGCGCGGTGCGCTGACCGAAAAGGACGTCGACGCCGCGATGCGCGAGGTGCGTCGCGCGCTGCTGGAAGCCGACGTTGCGCTCGAGGTGGTCCGCAGCTTCACCGAGCGCGTCCGCGAGCAGGCGATCGGCGCCACCGTCGTCAAGTCGGTCACACCCGGCCAGATGGTGGTCAAGATCGTCCATGACGAGCTGATCAACACGCTCGGCGCCGAGAGCCAGACCATCGACGTCAATTCCGTGCCGCCGGTGCCGATCATGATGGTCGGCCTGCAAGGCTCCGGCAAGACCACCACCACCGCAAAGCTCGCCCGCCGCCTGGTCCAGCGCGACAAGCGCAAGGTGCTGATGGCCTCGCTCGACGTCTATCGCCCGGCGGCGATGGAGCAGCTGGCCGTGCTCGGCCGCGACCTCGACATTCCGACGCTTCCGATCGTCGCCGGCCAGCAGCCACCGCAGATTGCGAAGCGCGCGCTGGAAGCCGGCAAGCTCGGCGGCTACGACATCGTGCTGCTCGACACCGCCGGCCGCACCACGCTCGACGAGGAGATGATGGCGGAGGCGGCGGCGATCAAAGCCGCGGCGAACCCGCATGAAGTGCTGCTGGTCGCCGACAGCCTCACCGGCCAGGACGCCGTGAACCTCGCGCGCTCGTTCGACCAGCGCGTCGGCCTCACCGGCATCGTGCTCACACGAGTTGACGGCGACGGCCGCGGCGGCGCCGCGCTGTCGATGCGCGCGGTCACGGGCAAGCCGATCAAGCTGATCGGCACCGGCGAAAAGACCGACGCGCTGGAGGATTTCCACCCTGACCGTATCGCCGGCCGCATCCTCGGCATGGGCGACGTGGTGTCGCTGGTCGAGCGCGCCGCCGCCAACATCGATGCCGAAAAGGCCGCGCGCACTGCCGAGCGCATGCGCAAGGGTCAGTTCGACCTCAACGACATGCGCGAGCAGCTGCTGCAGATGTCCAACATGGGCGGCATCAGCGGGCTGATGGGCATGATGCCCGGCATCTCCAAGATGAAGAACCAGATCGCGGCGGCCGGCATCGACGACAAGATCCTGAAGCGCCAGGTCGCGATCATCGATTCCATGACGCGCGACGAGCGCCGACATCCGGATCTGCTGAAAGCCAGCCGCAAGAAGCGCATCGCCGCTGGTTCCGGGCAGAGCGTCGAGCACGTCAACAAGCTGCTCAAGATGCACCGGAACATGGCCGACGTGATGAAGGCCATGGGCTCGGGCAAGCGCGGCCCGCTCGCCGGCATCGCCCAGGCCATGGGCTTCGGCGGCGGCATGAAGATGCCCTCGCCCGAAGAGATGAAGGCGATGCAGGAGAAGATGCAGGCCGGCGGCGGACAGGGTCTGCCGAATTTGCCGAAGGATCTGCCCGCCGGTCTTCGCGGCGGTCTGCCGAACCTTCCTGGACTGACCGGGCTGAGCGGCAAGCCGACGCTGCCGGGCCTTGGCGGTTTCCCGGGCAAGAAGAAATGAGGAATTCGTCGCACGGGATCGCTTCGGTCTCGCGTGACGCGGAATACCAATCAAGCGAACTAAACGTACTTTGCAAATCGCACTTTCTAAGGAGAACTGAATGTCCGTCGTGATCCGCCTCGCCCGCGCAGGCACCAAGAAGCGTCCCGTCTACCACGTCGTCGTCGCCGACTCGCGCTTTCCGCGCGATGGCCGCTTCATCGAGCGTCTCGGCTATTTCAACCCGCTGCTGCCGAAGGACAACGAGGCGCGCCTCAAGCTCGACATGGAGAAGGTGAAGGCCTGGGTCGCCAAGGGCGCACAGCCGTCGGACCGCGTGGCGCGCTTCCTCGACGCCGCCGGCGTCAAGAAGCGCGAAGCGCGCAACAACCCGCAGAAGGCCGTGCCGCGCAAGGAGCGCAAGGCGCAGGCCGAAGCCGCCGCCAAGGCCTAAGGCCAGATCATGTCGGCGCTGGTCTGCGTCGCGCGGATCGGCGCCGCGCATGGTGTGCGCGGTGCGGTCAAGCTGTGGACCTTCACCGAAGATCCCTTCGCCATCAGGCGCTACGGCCCGCTGTCGTCCAAGGACGGCAAGCGCCAGTTCGAGGTCGCCACGGCGCGCGAAGCCAGGGATCATCTGGTCGCGACCTTCAAGGGCGTCACGACCCGCGATGAGGCCGAGCGCCTCAATGGCATCGAGCTCTACGTTCCGCGGGGAAAGCTGCCCGCGACCGAAGAAGACGAATATTACCACACCGACCTGATCGGGCTCGCCGCCGTCACCACCGACGGCAACGCGCTTGGCCGCGTCGTCGCGATCCAGAATTTCGGCGCCGGCGACATCATCGAGATCGCCCCGCCCAAGGGCCCGACGCTGCTGCTGCCGTTCTCCAACGCGGTGGTGCCGGAGGTCGACCTCAAAGGCGGCCGGGTCGTCATCGCGTTGCCGCAGGAGATCGAGGGCGAGGACGAAGATGCCTCTCCAGGTCGTCCCCGCGAACGCGGAGACCCATAACTACAGGCCGTGGTTTTGGCTAAGCTGACCGCAATGACAAACTCCTCACCCTGGCACGTGACCGTGCTGACGCTGTTTCCGGAGATGTTTCCGGGGCCGCTCGGCGTGAGCCTGGCCGGACGTGCGCTGGCCTCCGGACTCTGGCAGCTCGAGGCGCGAGACATCCGGGCGTCCGCCACCGACCGCCACCGCAGCGTCGACGACACCCCGGCCGGCGGCGGCCCGGGCATGGTGCTGCGCGCGGACGTTCTGGCCGCGGCGATCGATGCCGCGGAGATCGGTCCCGAGCGGCCCCACCTGCTCATGAGCCCGCGGGGGCGGCCGTTGACCCAGGCTCGGGTCATAGAGCTCGCCAAGGGCCCCGGCCCCCTGATCGTATGCGGACGGTTCGAGGGGGTGGACCAGCGGGTGATCGACGGACGAAGCCTGGAGGAGGTCTCGATCGGCGATTACGTCCTGTCCGGGGGGGAAATCGCGGCACTGGCCTTGATCGACGCCTGTGTCCGGCTCCTGCCGGGGGTGATGGGCAAGGAGGCCTCGGGAACCGACGAAAGCTTTTCGGACGGCCTGCTCGAATACCCCCAATACACCCGCCCGCAGCTGTTCGAAGGCGCCCCGATCCCTGAGATCCTGACCTCCGGCGATCATGCCAAGGTCGCCAGCTGGCGGCGGGCGCAATCCGAGGCCCTGACGGCGGCCCGGCGGCCGGATTTGTGGGCCCAAGTGCCGACCCATGTCCCGAATCGGGCCGGGCGCCAAAAAACACCAAAAAACAAGACAGACGGGTGACAAACGCTCCGGCTTGCCTTATAGGAGCGGCCAAATCCGCAATGGCTGGATAGACGAATTTTGCGCAGCCCCCCGTTTCCAGGGCTGGGCGCGCCGATGGAGATTTACCCATGAACCTGATCAAGCAGCTCGAGCAAGAGCAATTCGACAAGCTGTCCGCCGGCAAGGACATTCCGGAATTCGGTCCCGGCGACACCGTGATCGTCAACGTGAAGGTCGTCGAAGGCGACCGCACCCGCGTGCAGGCCTATGAAGGCGTCTGCATCGGCCGTTCCGGCGGTGGCCTCAACGAGAGCTTCACCGTCCGCAAGATCTCCTACGGCGAGGGCGTGGAGCGCGTGTTCCCCGTGATGTCGCCGATGATCGACTCGATCAAGGTGGTGCGCCGCGGCAAGGTGCGTCGCGCCAAGCTCTATTACCTGCGCAACCTCCGCGGCAAGTCGGCCCGCATCGTCGAGAAGCAGGACCGCCAGGCCGCCGTCGGCGAGTAAGCTCCGCCACCAGGTAAGTTTCGAGAAGCGCGGGGCTCGGCTCCGCGCTTTTTTGTTGCGTCAGCCGTGCGCGTCAAACCACTCGCGATTCCAACTCGGCCTGCTATATATTCCTGGAATGTTTCCAGATCCGACCAGCCTCGCCCCCGTCAAGCGCATCGTCATCGACGATCGTTCGCGGCTGCCTGGCCGGTTCTTCGGACGCTTCGCGACCTCGGCAACGTCAGAGCTTATTCGCGCAGCCTGAAAGGCTGCGCTGACGATTTGTTGCCCGCGCGCTGCCTGCGCATATCCGCTGACACAACGTTCTTTCGGAGCTGACGCTCATGTCCAAGCCGACCACATTGTACGACAAGATCTGGAACGACCATCTGGTGCACGAAGCCGAGGACGGCACCTGCCTGCTCTACATCGATCGCCATCTGGTGCACGAGGTGACCTCGCCGCAGGCGTTCGAAGGCCTGCGCGCGACGGGGCGCAAGGTCCACGCGCCCGAGAAGACGCTCGCCGTCGTAGATCACAACGTGCCGACCACCGACCGCACCAAGCCGAATCCCGATCCTGAGAGCATCGAGCAGATCAAGGCGCTGGCCGAGAACGCCAAGGAATTCGGCATCGAATATTACAACGAGTTCGACAAGCGGCAGGGCATCGTCCATGTCATCGGCCCCGAGCAGGGCTTTACGCTGCCCGGCACCACCATCGTCTGCGGCGACAGCCACACCTCGACGCATGGCGCGTTCGGCGCGCTCGCGCACGGCATTGGCACCTCCGAGGTCGAGCACGTGCTGGCGACGCAGACGCTGATCCAGAAGAAGGCGAAGAACATGCGCGTCACCGTCGACGGCAAATTGCCTGACGGCGTGACCGGCAAGGACATCATCCTGGCCATCATCGGCGAGATCGGCACCGCGGGCGGCACCGGCTACGTGCTGGAATATGCCGGCGAAGCGATCCGCGCGCTCTCGATGGAAGGCCGCATGACGGTCTGCAACATGTCGATCGAAGGCGGCGCGCGAGCAGGTCTCGTCGCACCCGACCAGAAGGCCTACGACTTCCTGCGCGACCGTCCGAAGGCCCCGAAGGGCGCGGCCTGGGATGCGGCGATGCGCTATTGGGAGAAGCTGCGCTCCGACGAAGGCGCGTATTTCGACCATGAGCTGCGCCTCGATGCGGCGAAGCTGCCGCCGATCGTGACCTGGGGCACCAGCCCCGAGGACGTCATCTCGGTGACCGGCATCGTGCCCGATCCCGACAAGATCGCGGACGAGGCCAAGCGCATCTCCAAGCACCGGGCGCTGAAATACATGGGCCTGACCGCGGGGACGAAGATCACCGACATCAAGCTCGACCGCGTCTTCATCGGCTCCTGCACCAACGGCCGCATCGAAGACTTGCGCGCGGCGGCGAAGATTGCCGAAGGCAAGACCGTTTCAGCGAACGTCAACGCCATGGTCGTGCCGGGCTCCGGCATCGTGAAGGAGCAGGCTGAGGCCGAAGGTCTCGACAAGATCTTCATCAAGGCCGGATTCGAATGGCGCGAGCCGGGCTGCTCGATGTGCCTCGCCATGAACCCGGACAAGCTGAAGCCGGAAGAGCGCTGC
>NZ_AJQE01000089.1 GCF_000261685.1 Bradyrhizobium genomosp. I (2014)
CCGCAATTTCGAGGGCCGCCAGGGCTTCAAGGGCCGCACGCATCTGGTGTCGCCGGCGATGGCGGCCGCGGCGGCGATCGCGGGTCACTTCGTCGACGTCAGGGACTGGCGGTAGGCTGGTTCCTGCAATTGTAACGATCGCGCCAAAGCGCCGTTAATCGGCGTCGCCCACATTCTCGTCCTCGCGACGGTTTCGCGAGGACGCAGCACATGGCCAACAAGCCGGAATATGTCGACGTGATCAGTGAGGCCACGCGCCAGCACCGGCGGCGCGCGACGCCGCTGCGCATCGTCGCCAGGCCGGAGGTGGAGGAGACGTCCAAGCTCAGCCGCTGGCCGCCCGCGATGTTCAGGCAGTGGAAGGTCGAGAATTTGATGCGGTGGAAGTCTGCATCTTGGAAGCTGAAGGACTGGCTCTGACCGCTTTCTCCGTCATGCCCGGGCTTGTCCCGGGCATCCACGACTTTATTGTGCCACTCCAAGAACGTGGATGGCCGGGACAAGCC
>NZ_AJQE01000090.1 GCF_000261685.1 Bradyrhizobium genomosp. I (2014)
CTGTTCGAATAGCTCACATCACCAATACCGGTACGGATAGTGCCAGCGCGGCCAGCGGCAGACGCGGCGCGGGCCGTAATAGGTCCAGATGATTCTGCAGCGGCGCGGATAGTGGTAGTAGGGATAATAGCCGCCGACATAATAGCGCCGGTGGAAGTGGCGATAGCCGTAATGAGGGCGATGATAACCCCAGTGACGGTGATAGCCGCCATATCCGCCGTAGCGGACGCCGCCATAGCGATAGCCGCCGACATGGCTGTGACGAAAGGCCGGCGCGGCGCGGAAGCCGCCGATATGTCCTCCGCCATGGAAACCGCCACCGCGGAAGCCTCCGCCGTGAAAGCCGCCACCATGCCCGCCGTGCCCGCCGCCGTGACGAACCTGGGTGACGAGATCGTCGGTCGCAGCCTTCGTCGCGGGTGACGTCGCCGGATTGATCAAGCTGCGCGCTTCAGCGCGACGCGCGGTGCCGGCCGACAGCATCAGCGTCGCGGCGGCCGCGATCCCGAGCAAGCGCATCGGGCTTGTCCCGAGACCGAACATCTTCAGCATGGAATCCTCCCTGAATTTGGACAGCAGGGCTGCGACGCGACGTCTCGGCCGCGCCATTGCTGTTCAATTACGGTCGCTCCCAAGATTAAATTGCGGACACCGATGTGAACGCGCCATGAATGAGCGACACTGGGCTCCGCGATGCGACGCAGTGCCGCGACGGAAGGAATCTTGCAGATGACTGTCTACGCCATTGCGCAATTGAGGATGACGGACCGCGCAGCCTATGACCGCTATCAGGCGCGGTTCTTCGACGTGTTCAGAAAGCACGACGGACGGCTGCTCGCCGCGGACGAGCATCCGCGCGTGCTCGAAGGGGCATGGCCACATGACAAGCTTGTCATGATGTCGTTTCCCGACGAGGCCGCATTCCTCGCCTTCTCGAACTCGCCCGAGTACGAAGACATCTCGCGCGATCGCAAAGCGGGCGCGCAGGCGACCGTGCTGCTGGTCAAGGGGTTTGCGCCCGCGGGCTAGCGGTTCACCAGAACGGCCCGTAGCCGAACACGAAGGGTGCGGGCACGCCATAGGGATAGGGACGGTAATAGACAGGCCGCGCGTAATAGCGTGGATCGCGGCGTGCAGCAGGTCGCACGATCTCATGCGTACGCGCGGGCCGTCGCGCATCGAAAATCGCGATTCCCGCCGATGCCTCTGGCACCGATGCCCGGTGCGCCGCTGATGTGCGGGGCAGGCCCGCAGCGAGCGCGACGGCAACGGCCCATGCAACCCATCTCGCCATGATGACCCCGTGAGGCTTCCGCGCTGCGCGCTCGTGTTGAACCGGCGTCAGCCGGGGCGCCAATAGCAGCTCACACGCGGCACGATCACGGTGCCGCTCGGCCGGTATTCCTGCACATAGGTCGCGTTGCATTCGCGGACCGCATTGGGACCGGGATTGTAGCGCGGATAGACGCCGTCAGGGCTGTAGTAGGGCGTGACACGCAAGCGGGCAGGCCGGCGCTTGCGCGGCGGGGGGATGTCGTCCGGCGCGGCCGCCTGAGCGAGGCGAACCCCCGGGCTGGCGGTCTGGGCTTCGGCGCCAACGCAAAACTGCGAAAACAACCCCATGCACAGTAGAGTCAGCGCTGTTTTCGCTCGCATTTTTCCGCCCACCTGAAACGTCCCATCCGAGGGCCCACGCTCCCCGTTTTGGCGGCGCCCGTCAACCTCGCCGCGGTTATAAAGCCAGATGCATCCCCGCGGAACCCGCGGTATGAGGGACGCATGTGGACGGAATTGAAAGCCCCCTCGCTGGCCGAGATGGAAGCAATGGCTCACGATGTGTTCGAGCGCCTGCCAGCGGAATTTCGCGGGCTCTGCGAGGGCGTGATTGTTCGCGTCGACGACTTCCCGACCGAGGAAGTGCTGGACGAGATGGAATGCGAGAGCGAATTCGACCTGCTCGGGCTGTTCCAGGGCATCGGCCTGCCGCAACAGAGTTTTGGTGACGTGGCGCGGCTGCCCAACATGGTCTGGCTCTACCGCCGGCCGATCCTGGATTACTGGGCCGAGCACGACGAGAGCCTCGGCCATATCGTCCGCCACGTCCTGATCCACGAGATCGGCCACCATTTTGGTCTGTCGGACGACGATATGGCAGCCATTGAAGCCCGAGCGGAGTAGGAAGCGTCGCGACGCGGGAGGTGCACTCCCTCTCCCGCAAGCGGGAGAGGTAAGGCAGATCTGCCGAATTCGGCCTAGGATTCGGGCCCCGGACACGATAAATACGCCTTCCCTAGACCCATCCGGGAAAGCGCAACCATGGACAAGTTCACCACGCTGGAAGGCGTCGCGGCGCCGCTGAAGATCATCAATGTCGACACCGACATGATCATTCCGAAGCAGTACCTCAAGACCATCAAGCGCACCGGCCTTGGCAAGGGGCTCTTCTCCGAGCAGCGCTACAAGGACGACGGCAGCGAGAACCCGGATTTCGTGCTCAACCAGCCGGCCTATCGCAACGCGAAGGTGTTGGTGGCCGGCGACAATTTCGGCTGCGGCTCCCGC
>NZ_AJQE01000091.1 GCF_000261685.1 Bradyrhizobium genomosp. I (2014)
GCGCTGCTCGACTTCGGCATCCGCTGCGTGATCTCGACCTCGTTCGGCGACATCTTCTACAACAACTGCTTCAAGAACGGCATTCTGCCGATCCGCGTGTCGCAGGAAGACCTCGACAAGCTGTTCGACGACGCCGAGCGCGGCGCCAACGCGACGTTGACGATCGACCTGCCGAACCAGGAGATCCGCGGCCCCGATGGCGGCAAGGTCGCGTTCGAGATCGATCCGTTCCGCAAGCACTGCCTGATCAACGGCCTCGACGATATCGGCCTCACGATGGAGAAGAAGTCCTCGATCGACAGCTACGAGGACAAGCTCAAGCGCGAACGCGCCTGGGCCTGATTTCATATTCCTTGAGCACGATCTTTCCGGAAAACCGCTGTACACTTTTCCTGATCATGCTCTAGTTTTCGTTCCAGCCCCGGCGCGCCATCCGCGCCGGGGCTTTTTCTTTGCTGCGGTTATCCCGTATAGCTTTTCCCATGCTCCCCGAGATCGTCACCTTCTGGCATGGCCCGATGGACGCGTTGCGCCGGACCTGCCTGCGCTCGCAGCTCGCGGCCGGCCACAAGGTCACGGTCTACAGCTTCGACACCATTCCCGGCCTGCCCGCGGGCGTCGACAACGCGGACGCCGAGGCGATCCTGCCGCACGCCTTCTCCGAACGCTTGCGGCCGCCGCAGCCGGACGGCAGCTGGCGCGACTGGACCACGCTGCAGTTCAGCGACTTCTTCCGCATGAGGCTGATGGCGAAGAATCTCGGCCTCTGGCTCGACGCCGACGTGCTGCTCTTGAAGCCCGTCGAGATTGATCCGGCAAGGCCGTACTTCGCCTGGGAGCGACCGCGCCAGCTCGGAAATTCCGTGATCTACCTGCCGGCGGAGCACGGCATCGTGCGCGCGTTCGAGGGGCTGATGGAGCAGGAGGAGCTGACGCCGGACTGGCTGTCCGTGCGCCATCGCATCACCTTCATGATGCGCCGCCTGCGCGGCGGCTCGAACCGCCTCTCGGACATCCGCGTCGCGATCTACGGGCCCGCTGCGCTGACCGCGCTGGCGCGCCGCACCGGTGAGCTGCAGAACGCATTGCCGAAGCAGTCGTTCTACGCGGTGCATGCCGAGCCAAAACTGTTCTTCGATCCCTCGAGCTATCTCGGCCTCGTCACCAGCCCCGAGATCATCGGCCTGCACATCTCGCCCAAGGGCCGCGGCGGCGAAGAGCCGATTCCGGGCAGCCTGTATGCCTGGGCGTCGGAGCGGTTTGCGTAGCTCTCCGCTCGTGTCCCGGACGCGGTGCGGCGCGGAGTGCCGCCCCGCAGAGCCGGGACCCATCTCGCTGCAATCTGGGTCCCGGCTCTGCGCAGCAGCGTTTCACGCTGCAGCGCGTCCGGGACACGAGACGGGCTTTACAGTACTTCCAGTTTGATCCAGCGCAACGCGCTCCTGCACCATTGTGCTTAGTTCGCTCCAATTCCGCCGTCCGAATGGAGCTTTCCATGAGCACCGCAAGCAAGCCTTATCCCATCGTTCAGGACCTCATCGAGTCCTTTGCGAGCTGGCTGAAACATCGCCGCGAGATGAACGAGATGCGGCAGCTCGATCGCGCCGATTTCGACCGGATCGCCAGCGATCTGAGAATCGCGCCTGACGATCTGGAGGAACTGGTCCGTCACGGCCGGCACGCCGCCGACGAGCTGCCAAAGATGCTGGAGCAGCTCGGCATCAACGCCGAAGGTCTCGGCCGCGCGCAGCCGCTGCTGCTCCGCGACATGGAGCGAGTCTGCTCGCTCTGCGGTCACAAGGGACAGTGCGACCGTGATCTCGCCGACGGCACCGCCGCGGAGAACTACCACGGCTATTGCGCGAATGCGTCGACGCTGGAATCGCTCAATCGAGCCGACCTCGCGCCGCGTTGAATTGCAGCCCGCAGGAAGTCACTTGCGGGCCACGAAATAGAAGTCCTGCCGTCCGGAGATCGAGCCGTAGCTGAACGGCTTTTGCCTGCGCCCGGTCGCTTCCATGACATCGTCGCGAACGAAGTCGAAGAGCCTGCGGACCTCGAGGCCCGGCGTCGGAAGGTTCTTGACGAAGGCGGCGGCGAACGGACTGTTGATCCCGTCGCCATCAAGCGCGGTCTCGCCGTCCTTGGCGGCGTAGACCACCAGCGTGCCCGCCTCCGGCTCGACAGGCGCCAGACCTCGCGACACCGAGCGCGACGCGACGGTCAGGGTGCGCTTCATCTGGCTTGCGAACGGGTTGTCGCGGCAGGCATCGAGGATAACGAGGCGCAGCTTCCTGGCGCGCTCCGCTGCATTGAGAACCTGATCAACCGGAACGGCTTCAAATCCGATCTCGCGATCCGCCGCGATCTTCGCGTCGGTCGGAATGAGATAGTTGACTCCGCCGACCTCCATGCCGTGTCCGGCATAATACACGACGGCCCAATCCGCCGTCTCCGCACGTGCAGCGAACTCGCGCAAGGCATTCACCAACGCGTCCTTGCGGAGATCGGTCAGCAGAGTAACCGCTTCGAACCCGGTGAGTCTCAGCACGTCGGCGACGAGGCTTGCGTCGCGGACCGGGTTCGGCAGCGCGGCGACATTCTCGTAAGCGGAATTGCCGATGACCAGAGCGATGCGACGTTCGCTGCTCGACACCTCGGGCGCCAGTACAGCCGGGGCGGCGCCGGCTTTCTCGACCAGGACCGCTGCCGGCCGCGGCGAAGGCAGGACAGCAAGCCGCTCGCGCGCCTTGTCCTGTGCCCATCTCGTGGCACCATGGGTCAATCCGAGCGTGGCACTAAAGTCGGCCCTTGCTTTGGTGAAATCGCGGCGCTTCTCGTAAGCCAGCCCGCGATTGACATAAGCGTTCGCATAGGTGGGATCTACGCGTATCGCATCAGTGTAGTCCGCGATGGCACGCTCCGTGTCGCCCTTGTTGCCATAGGCGTTTCCGCGATTGAAATATGCGTTCGCATTTGCGGGCTGCAGGCGGATCGCTTCGGCATAGTCGGCAATGGCGCGATCGGTGTCGCCCTTGTTGCTGTAGGCGTTGCCTCGGTTGTAGTACGCGTTCGCGTACCCGGGATCGAGCCGGATCGTCGCCGTGTAATCCGCTATCGCACGGTCCGCGTCGCCTTTGTTGCTATAGGCATTGCCTCGGTTGTAGTAGGCGTTCGCATGCGCCGGATCGAGCCGTATGGCCGCGGTGTAGTCGGCCATGGCGCGGTCATTGTCGCCGCTGATGCTGTAGGCGTTGCCACGGTTGTAGTACGCATTCGCGTCCCTGGGATCTTGCCGTATGGCCTCGGTGGCGGCGGCGATGGCCGGGCTCGCGCCGCGTTTGACGCGGTCAGTAGCGGCTGCGGGACCAGCGAGGGCAAGAATGACACAGCAATACAATAATTTGCGAAGCATGCGAACGCCCACTCGTGATGTCGGGACGGAAAGCAATATTCAAACGACGCAAATCTATCGGAGCAACGAGCCCAACTGTGTGATCTAAATTACGTTTGCGACTTATCGACGCTGAAGGGAAATCCGCGCCAGGCGGATATCCCGGCGGGAGGAGCCTTCCTCAGCCCTTCCCCATCGCGGCGATCGCGTCTGCGATCTCGATCGTGCGCCGGGCCATGTCGGCGTGCAGGCGTTCCACCATGGCGCCATCGAGCCGGATCGCGCCGCGCGAGGCGTTCTCGGGCAGCTCGAACGCGGCGATGATCTTTCGGGCGCGCGCGACTTCCTCTTCAGGCGGCGTGAAGATCGCATTGCAGGCATCGATCTGCGAGGGGTGAATCAACGTCTTGCCGTCGAAGCCGAGATCGCGGCCTTGCGCGCATTCGGTGGCGAAGCCGTCGGAATTGGCGATGTCGCTATAGGGGCCGTCGAGGATTTCGAGGCCGTGGGCGCGCGTCGCCAGGATGCAATGCGTGATCATCGGGATCATCGCGGCACGGCCCGGCAGCATCCGGATGCGCGTCTCGCGCGAGATGTCGTTCGGGCCGAACACGAAGCCGGAGAGACGGCTCGATGGATCGCGCCCGGCGGCGGCGAGTTCCTCGGCATGGAGCACGGCGCGCGCGGTCTCGATCATGGCCCAAACCTTGACCGTCGGAGCAGCGCCGAGTTCCCCGAGACGGCGGCCGATGGCGTCGAGATCTTCGATGCTTGAAACTTTTGGAACCAGGATGCCGTCCGGCGATGCCTTGGCGGCCATCGCGACGTCATCCGCCCACCAGGGGCTATCGAGGCCGTTGGTCCGGATCAAAATCTCGCGCTTGCCAAAACCCTTGGCCGCGATCGCGGCGGCGATGCCGTCGCGCGCCGCTGCCTTGGCGTCGGGAGCAACCGAGTCTTCGAGATCGAGGATGAGGCCGTCGGCGGCGAGATTGCGCGCCTTCTCCAGCGCGCGGGGGTTGGAGCCGGGCATGAACAGATGGCTGCGGCGCGGGCGGGTCATGCAAGCGTTCCTTCCTGTATTCTGGTCTCAGCCGATAGCACTTGGCCTGCCCGTTCGAAAGGCTTGTTCACCCCGGCGGTATATGATTAGGCATAGGCCATGATGACATTCCCGAAGCATTTGCTGCAAGGCTACCAGGCCTTCGCCACCCAGCGGCTGCCGACCGAGCAGAACCGCTACCGCGAGCTGTCGGTGAAGGGGCAGTCGCCGGAAGTGATGGTGATCGGCTGCTGTGACAGCCGCGTTTCGCCCGAGGTGATCTTCGACGTCGGCCCGGGCGAGCTTTTCGTGGTCCGCAACATCGCCAACCTGGTACCGACCTATCAGCCCGACGAGAACGCACATGGCGTCTCGGCCGCGCTGGAATATGCGGTGACGGTGCTGAAGGTGAAGCACATCGTGGTGCTTGGCCACGCGCAATGCGGCGGCATCCGCGCCTTTGTCGACAAGATCGAGCCGCTCACGCCCGGCGACTTCATCGGCAAATGGATGCAGATGTTCATCAAGCCGGGCGAAGTGGTCGAGCAGCGCGCGCACGAGACCATGGCGCAGTTCGTCGAGCGCATCGAGAAGGCCGCCGTGTTCCGCAGCCTGGAGAACCTGATGACGTTCCCGTTCGTGCGCAAGGCCGTGGAGAGCGGCCAGATGCAGACCCACGGCGCCTATTTCGGCGTCGCGGAGGGATCGCTGTTCGTGCTGGACAAGGCGAGCAAGGAATTCAAGAACGCGCGCGAATAGCGAATGGCGAGTAGCGAACAGGAAACGCCATTCGCCATTCGCTACTCCCTATTCGCCACCTCTCACGCCGCCTGCTTCTTCGCGCTGATCAGTTCGTAAGGTGGGGTTAGCCGAAGGCGTAACCCACCACTTCTGTCACAGCGGAAACGAAAGAGGTGGGTTACGCCGTGCGGACTGCGCTTCGCGCAGCCGCAGGGCTAACCCACCTACATTCTTCTTTATGCCGCCTTCTTCTTCGCGGTGATCAGCTTGCGGTTGATCAGCACTTCGGCGATCTGGATCGCGTTGAGCGCGGCGCCCTTGCGTAAGTTGTCCGACACGCACCACAGCACCAGGCCGTTCTCCACCGTCGCATCCTCGCGGATGCGGCTGATGTAAGTCGCGTCCTCGCCGGCGGCCTCATACGGCGTGGCGTAGCCGCCGGGCTCCTGCTTGTCGATGACGAGGCAACCCGGTGCCTTGCGCAGGATCTCGCGCGCTTCGTCGGCGCTGATCGGGTTCTCGAACTCGATGTTGACGGCTTCGGAGTGGCCGACGAAGACGGGCACGCGCACGCAGGTGGCCGTAAGCTTGATCTTGGGATCAAGAATCTTCTTGGTCTCCGCCATCATCTTCCACTCTTCCTTGGTGAAGCCGTCCTCCATGAAGACGTCGATGTGGGGGATGACGTTGAAGGCGATGCGCTTGGGGAATTTCTTCGCGACGAGCTCGTCATTGGTGTAGACGGCCTTGGTCTGCGAGAACAGCTCGTCCATCGCGTCCTTGCCGGCGCCCGACACCGATTGATAGGTCGAGACGACGACGCGCTTGATCGTCGCCTTGTCGTGCAGCGGCTTGAGCGCGACCACGAGCTGTGCGGTCGAGCAGTTCGGGTTGGCGATGATGTTCTTCTTCTTGAAGCCTTCGGTCGCGCCTGCGTTCACCTCGGGCACGATCAGCGGCACGTCCGGATCCATGCGCCAGGCCGACGAATTGTCGATCACCACAGCGCCGGCGGCGCCGATCTTCGGCGACCATTCCTTCGACACCGAACCGCCCGCCGACATCAGGCAGATATCGACGTCGGAAAAGTCGTAATGCTCGAGCGCTTTGACCTTCAGGGTGCGATCGCCATAGGAGACCTCGACGCCGACGCTGCGGCGTGACGCCAGGGCCACGACCTCGTCCGCGGGGAATTTGCGCTCATCCAGGATGTTGAGCATTTCCCGACCGACATTGCCGGTCGCGCCGACGACTGCGACTTTGTAACCCATCGTTCACTCTCCGATGAAAAAGCCCGTTCCTGAAGCTGACGCTTAAACAGGAAGAGCAGCGCTTCTATGCGAGAACCGGCCTCAAGACAACGTTGGACCATGCCTGAAGGCCGTGGATGCAGTCGCCCGAGGCCAGCATGGCCGCCAGCCCTACCCGGACCGCTATCCATCTGGCGCTGCTAGGCTTTGCCGACGAGGTCGTCGGCACCCTGGCGCACCTGTTCGCCTATGTGGGGGCGCTCGCTCTGCTTGCCATCCTCGCCCTCGCGGCACTCGGCCAGCTGCCGGACTTGCGCGACGATGAGCCGGCCCGGAAACCGGGCTGGAGCGTGGCCGATCGTTCGCACCCGGCCTTCGCCGTCAGCCGGACCGATTCTTCCGATAAAACAGTATCTTACACTATCCTGAGGCACCCCGAAGGCGGCCGCAGGGACGTGCTGCGCTGGACCGGCGAAGCGGGCAAGCCTCTGGCTGAGCTCGAAATCTACCGCCAAGGCGCCGAATTCGACGTGACACGTCCGGCGACCGCGGATCTGGCCGCCCGGATGGGTCTGGGTGCCGCCACCTCGCTCGAGCAGGCGGGCCTGATCGGCACCAAATTCGGCCCCGTCGTCCTGTTCCGGCCTACAGGCACAATGGAGGCTGTGCGGCGGTGCCTCGGCTACCTCAAGCGCAGTGAGGAGCCCATGCTCCAGATCTCCGGCTACTCCTGCCAGGGCGACAGCCTGCCCGCCCGGCGCGCGGCGATCGCCTGCACGCTGAACCGGCTGACGCTGCTGGCCTCGGGCAACGAGCCGAAGCTGGCGGAATTGTTCGCCCGTGCCGAGCTGAAGCGCCGCGGCTGTGACCCCGCGGATTCGGGGGACTGGCTGCTCGGGGCCGCGAATGCGCAATTGCGCGGAGCGCTTTGATCGGCATCAAGCTCAAGTGGCTGGTTTGCATGCAACTTTTGCCGGCGCGCACGATTATTCTCGCCTGGTGTGACCCAATAGACCTAGCTGCGGTCACCCCGAGCGGGCTAGTATGGCGGCGAAATCGACTGGCGGCTTGCCGCCTGAAGGGGACGTGATGAGCTCGAAATTTTCTGCGGCGAACAAACTGGCGGCTTGGCTTGCGGCGGGCGCCGTGATTGCCATGTCCTCTGCCATTGGTTTGGCGACGCCGGCCTCCGCCGATACCAAGACCAAGCGCTATGACGAGCGCGGCCGCCACTATTACGGCCCGAGCGGCCCCAACGCGGTCTACCAGCAGGGCCGCACCCGCATCTATGTCAGCAAGCGCTCCTGGCTGGACGGCGGCACCGAGGTCAATCCGGGCGACCGCAAGTTCACCGACTACGCCTTTCCGCCGGCCGTCGGCTATCCGTCCTTCGCCCGCGAGAACCTGAACCGCCCGATCGATCGCCAGCCGCTCTCTCCGCCAGGCGATGTCGGCGGCTATCCGCAGAACTTCCCGCTGTACTGAGCGGACGAGGCGACCCGAATCAAAATGGCCGGGCTCACGCCCGGCCATTTTTTTGTGTTGTCATTCCGTGGCGGCTCAAGAGCCGAACTCCCGTGCGCTCTTGCGCACCTGAGAATCTCGAGATTCCGGGTTCGATGCTGCGCATCGCCCCGGAATGACGACGTTCGCCGCTTACGCGTGCAGCTTCTGCAATTCCTTCAGGATCGCTTCGCCCATCTGCGTTGTGGAAGCCGCGGTGGTGCCTTCCGACTTGATGTCGGCGGTGCGCAGGCCGCTGGCCAGCACCGCGGCGATCGCGGCATCGACCTTGTCGGCGAGCGCGCCCATGTCGAAGGAATAGCGCAGCGCCATGCCGAAGGACGAGATCATCGCGATGGGATTGGCGAGGCCCTTGCCGGCGATGTCGGGCGCCGAGCCGTGCACGGGCTCGTACAGCGCCTTGCGCTTCTTGGTCTTGACGTCGACCTCGCCGAGCGAAGCCGAGGGCAGCATGCCGAGCGAGCCCGTCAGCATCGCCGCGATGTCGGACAGCATGTCGCCGAACAGATTGTCGGTGACGATGACGTCGAACTGCTTGGGCCATTTCACCAGCATCATGCCGCCGGAATCGGCGAGCTGATGCTCGAGCGTGACGTCGGGGTATTCGCGCTTGTGGACCTGGGTCATGACCTCGTTCCAGAGCACGCCCGATTTCATCACATTGCGCTTCTCCATCGACGTCACCTTGTTCTTGCGCTTCCTGGCAAGCTCGAAAGCGACGCGGCCGATGCGCTCGATCTCATAGGTGTCGTAGACCTGGGTGTCGATGGCACGCTTCTGGCCGTTGCCGAGATCGGTGATGGTCTTGGGCTCGCCGAAATAGACGCCGCCGGTGAGCTCGCGCACGATCATGATATCGAGCCCCTCGACCGCCTCGCGCTTCAGGCTGGAGGCGTCGGCCAGCGCCGGGTAGCACATTGCGGGACGGAGGTTCGCGAACAGGGCCAGATCCTTGCGCAGGCGGAGCAGGCCGGCTTCCGGGCGCACCTCGTAAGGCACCGCATCCCACTTCGGGCCGCCGACCGCACCAAAAATCACGGCGTCGGCGTCCTTGGCCTTGGCCATGTCGCCCTCGGAGATCGACACCTTGTGTGCGTCATAGGCGGAGCCGCCGACAAGGCCGGTATCGGTCTCGAACTTGGCGATCCCGGCCGCATTGAGCCAGTCGATCAGGCGCTTCACCTCGCCCATCACTTCGGGGCCGATACCGTCACCGGGAAGCAGCAGCAGTTTGTGGGTCGCCATGGCCGTGTCCTCAGATTTTTCTCGTCATTGCCGGGCTTGCCCCGGAAATCCAGCTTTTTTGAAGGATGGATGCCCGGGTCAAGCCCGGGCATGACGAGCGGGATGAATTTCGGCCGGAGTGCTAGAGCGGCGTTGCGCGCTTGGCAAGACACCATTGCCGGGGTGCGGCTGTGCAAGACCGACGGGGCCTGCCACACTGGCAAGGCCGGAGTATCCCCTTGCACGCCCCTGACCGCCCGCCCTACGCACATCCCGCGCGGCTGATCCTGACGCTGTCGCTGGCCGCGACGGTCGGGCTCGGCATCGGCCGCTTTGCCTATGCGCTGGTGCTGCCCGACATGCGGGAGGACCTCGGCTGGTCCTACTCGGCGGCCGGTTTCATGAACACCATCAACGCCGTCGGCTATCTCGTCGGCGCGCTGGTGGCGTCCCGCCTGATCCGGCGCGTCGGCTGGGCAGCCGCCATTCGCGGTGGAACCCTCGCCTGCGTCGCCGCGCTCGCCACCTGCGCGCTAACAGGCAATTTCGTCGCGCTGAGCCTGGCGCGGCTCGTGCTGGGCCTGGGGGCGGCGGCCGGCTTCGTCGCCGGCGGCGCGCTGGCTGCGGCGATCGCGCAGTCGCAGCCCGCGCGGGCCAATTTCCTGCTCAGCCTGTTCTATGCCGGACCCGGCATCGGCATTCTCGCCTCCGGGCTGATCGCCCCGTTCACGTTGCAATATTTCGGGCCGGGCTCGTGGTGGCTGGTGTGGTGGGCGCTGACGCTGCTGTCGGTCGCGATGACGATCCCGCTGTTCCTGATCCGCATCGAGAGCAGCGTCCGCTTCTCGGAAGGCGGTCACGCGTCGTTCGCGATTTTGCCCGTGCTGATTTATCTGGCCGGCTACTTCCTGTTCGGCGCCGGCTACATCGCCTACATGACCTTCATGATCGCCTATGTACGCGACGGCGGCGGCGGCGCCGCGGCGCAGGCGGCATTCTGGAGCCTGATAGGGCTGAGCGCCTTTGTGACACCCTGGGCCTGGCGCGGCGTGCTGGCGCTCGATCGCGGCGGCCTTGCCACCGCCATCATCCTCGGCACCAACGCGCTCGGCGCGGCCCTGCCGATGCTCGGGCATTCGCCGGCCTGGCTCGCGGTGTCCGCCGTCGTGTTCGGTGTCGCCTTCTTCGCCGTGGTCGGCTCGACCACCGCCTTCGTGCGCTTCAACTATCCGCCGCAGGCGTGGCCGACCGCGATCGCGGCGATGACGATCTCGTTCGGCGTCGGCCAGACGCTGGGGCCGATCGTGGTCGGCGCGATCACCGATGCGCTGGGGAGCCTGTCGTATGCCCTCAATGTGTCGGCGGCTCTGCTGGCCTTGGGCGCGGTCGCGGCGTTGTGCCAAAGGAAGGTCGGGCTTAAGTCTTAGCCGTCGTTCCGTGGCGCGCGTAGCGCGAACCCGGAATCCAGAGACCGCGGCGCGAGATTCCGGGTTCTCGCTTCGCGAGCCCCGGAATGACTGCCCCAATCAGCTTCCACTGAACGAATTGTAACCCTGGTCTTCCCAATAGCCGCCCTTGTAGTCGTTGGTGACTTCCATCGAGACCACGTATTTCGGATTCTTGAAGCCGAGCTTCGTGGGCACGCGGATCTTCATGGGAAAGCCGTAGGCGCGCGGCAGAATTTCGCTCGCGTATTTGAACGTCATCTGCGTCTGCGGATGCAGCGCGCTACGCATGTCGAGCGGCGAGTTGTAGCCGTCCTTGTCGGCGCACTGGAACCAGACATATTTGGCGCGGGTGTCGGCGCCGATCAGCTTGAGGAAGTCGCGCAAGGGCGTGCCGGTCCAGCTTCCGATCGCGCTCCAGCCCTCGACGCAGATGTGACGCGTGATCTGGTTGACCTGCGGCAGCTTGTAGAGCTCGTCCAGCGTCCAGGATTTCTTGTTGTCGACGAGACCGCGCACTTCGAGCTTCCAGTCCTTACCGTCGATGTCGGGAGCGTCGTCGAGATCGTAATAGGCGTTGAACGGGAACGGTTTTGTGATCGCGCTCTCGGGGAAGGTCGGCGCCAGCGCGTCGGGATTGAAGATGAAGGCCTGCACCGCGTCGTTGAACTTCGAGACCTGCGCCAGCAGGGTTTCGGCCGAGGACGAGTCCACGACGTCGCAGCCGGTCAGCAGCGTCAGCGCACCCAGGCTGGCGCCGCCGGCGATGAAGCGGCGGCGGGTAAAATCCGGCATCGCCTTGAGGGAGTCCTTGATCAGCAGGCGCTTGTCGACGCCGGGGATCAGGAATGAGCGCTTCGCCATATTCTCCTCCTCAGCGGCCGATGATCATCGCGCGCAGGCTCTTCGGCACCAGCAGCGCGAGCAGAACGTGAATGACGAGGAAGGCACAGATCGCGGCCATGCAGAAGAAGTGGACGTAGCGCGCGGTCGGATAGTCGCCGAACAGCATCACGAGATAATAGAGCTGCACCGGCTTCCACATGCCGAGGCCGGAGAGCACGATCAGTACGCCGACCACGATGATGCCGGCATAGAGCAGGCGCTGCACGTAATTGTAGACGGTGAGGTCGTCATGGCCGAGCTTGAAGGTCAGCGCCGCCCTGACGTCGTGAAGCACGCCGGACGGCGTGATCGGCAGCAGCTTCTTGCGGAAGCGGCCGGTGGCGAAACCGGTGACGAGATAGGCGAGGCCATTGATCATCAAGAGCCACATCGCCGCAAAGTGCCAGAGCAGGCCGCCGCCGAGCCAGCCACCGAGCGCATACTCGCGCGGGAAGCGAAAGCCGAACAGCGGCGAGGCATTGTAGATCTGCCAGCCCGACAGGATCATCAGGATCATGGCGAGGGCGTTGATCCAGTGCATGACCCGCACCCAGACCGGCTGGATCACTTTGGCCGGGGTGACCCCGACCTGCTCGTCGGTGACTGTGAGGCTCGCCATGGTGGTTCCGTCCTGAAAATCGTCTGACAGTAATTATACGCCGATGCGTCCGTTTTCGTTACGCCATCGCACGGCATCGAATCGATGCCGGCAGGCTATCCTGGTCACAAAAAAGCGAGCCGGGTATCCCCGGCTCGCCGTCTGAAAGCATCCTGTCGGGGATGAAACAGGATCGCGCGGTGTCACGTCGCCGGCATCAGCACGGTGTCGACCACATGGATCACGCCGTTCGACTGGTTGACGTTGGAGATCGTCACCATCGAGGTGCCGCCCTTGGCATCGACGATCCAGGTCTTGCCGTCCTGCTTCTTCACCATGAGTTCCTCGCCTTCCGCGGTCTTCAGCTTCTTGCCGTCGGTGAGGTCGGAGGCTGCGAGCTTGCCGGGCACGACATGGTAGGTGAGGATCTTGGTCAGCGTCGCCTTGTTCTCGGGCTTGACCAGATTGTCGACCGTGCCGGCCGGCAGCTTGCCGAAGGCGGCGTTGGTCGGCGCGAACACCGTGAACGGGCCCTTGCTTTCCAGCGTCGGCACAAGGCCGGCCGCCTTCACCGCCGCCACCAGCGTGGTGTGGTCCTTCGAGTTGACCGCGTTCTGGACGATGTTCTTCGACGGGAACATCGCGGCGCCGCCGACCATGACGGTCTTTTCCTCCGCGCTGGCAGGCGCGACGACGGTCGCGGTGATGGCGAGGGCGCTGAAGGCGGCGGCAGCAAGATAGGCAATGCGCTTCGACATGGAAAGTCTCCCGATTGAATCGTGACCCGGCCTGGGCCGGTGTTGGGTTGGGGCAACAACGGCGGCTGCGACCTCTTGGCGTGAAGCAGCAGCGCCATCGTTGGACCGAACTACGGGAGGGTTTGCGATGCGGTTTCGGGGAAAAATTCTTTGTGATGCGTGAAACTATGCGAGGGGATGTTCGTGTGATGACGGACGTCACCCTCCGCCGTCGTCCCGGCGCCGGGACGACGGTGGAGTTTGTGGCGCCCGCGGCGCCTCAATCCCTGTTGTTCGGCGTCTGGATGAAGCCGCGATTGTGCGTCGGGCTGATCAAGAGCTCATTGATGCAGACACGCGGCGGCATCGAGGCGATGAAGGCGATGGTGCGGCCGAGATCCTCGGACTGCAGCATCTTCGCCTGCTCCTCTTCGCTCGGCACCACCGGGCGCAGCTTCAGGATCGGCGTCGCAACCTCGCCCGGCATCAGGCAGCAGGCGCGCAAGCCATTGACGCATTCGTCCATGTTGAAGGAATGCGTCAGCGCCAGCACCGCATGCTTGGTGGTGGTGTAGGCCGGGCCCGGCATCTTCGAGACGTGGCGGCCGGCCCAGGACGAGACGTTGATGATCGAGCCGTCCTGCTGCCTGCGCATCGTCGGCAGCACCGCGCGCATGCAGTAGAGCACGCCGTTGAGATTGACCTGGACCAGCTTGTCCCAGCCCTCCAGTTCCATGTCCTTCCAGCTGCGCTTGGGGACATTGATGCCGGCATTGTTGACGAGGAGGTCGATGCGGCCGTGCCTGGTGACGATCTGATCGGCCGCCTTTTGGGCCTCGGCCGCGTTGGAGACATCGAGCGCAATAGCCTCGGCCGCTCCGCCCGCCGCGGTGATCCTGGCGACCACGGTATCCAGGGCGTCCTTGCGGCGGCCCGAGACCACCACCGTCCAGCCGTCGGCAGCTAACGCCTCGGCGCCGGCCTCCCCGATTCCGCTACCACCGCCCGTGACCCAGGCCACGCGTTTCTCGTTTTTTGACATGCAAACTGTCTCCGTTGCTTCATCGGGGCGGTTTTTGCTAATCCAGCCCTCGGTTTTGACCGGCCTTCGCCGGCGAGGAATGTTGCATGAACCAAGCTGCCAACGCCAACCTGTTTTCCCGCCTGTTCGACGACCTAGACGATCCGAAGCGCCTCGCGATCGAGACACATGACGGCACCCGCATCAGCTATGGCGATCTGATCGCACGCGCGGGCCAGATGGCGAACGTGTTGGTGGCACGCGGCGTGAAGCCCGGCGACCGCGTCGCGGTGCAGGTGGAAAAGTCGGTCGCCAATATCGTGCTGTATCTCGGCACGGTGCGGGCCGGCGCGGTCTATCTGCCGCTTAACACCGCCTATACGCTGAACGAGCTCGACTACTTCATTCGCGATGCCGAACCCTCGCTCGTGGTCTGCGATCCCTCCAAGGCCGAAGGCCTCGCTCCGATCGCCGCCAAGGTGAAGGCCAAGGTCGAAACGCTCGGGCCCGATGGCAGGGGCTCCCTGACGGAGGCCGCCGACAAGGCGAGCAGCGAATTCGTGACCGTGCCGCGGGCAAGCGACGATCTCGCCGCGATCCTCTACACGTCGGGCACCACCGGTCGCTCCAAGGGCGCGATGCTCACGCACGACAATCTGGCATCGAACTCGCTGAGCCTCGTCGACTACTGGCGCTTCACCGACAGGGATGTGCTGATCCACGCGCTGCCGATCTACCACACGCACGGCCTGTTCGTGGCGACCAACGTGACGCTGTTTGCGCGAGCGTCGATGATCTTCCTGCCGAAGCTCGATCCGGAACTCATCATCAAGCTGATGGCGCGCGCGACGGTGCTGATGGGCGTGCCGACTTTCTACACCCGGCTGCTGCAAAATCCCGCGCTGTCGCACGAGACCGCAAAACACATGCGGCTGTTCATCTCGGGCTCGGCGCCGCTGCTCGCCGACACCCACCGGGAATGGTCGGCGCGCACCGGACATGCGGTGCTCGAGCGCTACGGCATGACCGAAACCAACATGAACACATCGAACCCCTATGACGGCGAGCGTGTGCCCGGCGCGGTCGGCTTTCCGCTGCCCGGCGTCTCCGTGCGCGTGACCGAGCCCGAGAGCGGCACGGAACTGCCGCGCGACGAGATCGGCATGATTGAGGTGAAAGGCCCGAACGTCTTCAAGGGCTATTGGCGCATGCCGGAGAAGACCAAGTCCGAATTCCGGCCCGACGGCTTCTTCATCACCGGCGACCTCGGCAAGATCGACGCCAAGGGTTACGTGCACATCCTCGGCCGCGGCAAGGATCTCGTCATCTCCGGCGGCTTCAACGTCTACCCCAAGGAGATCGAGAGCGAGATCGACGCCATGCCGGGCGTTGTGGAGTCCGCCGTGATCGGCGTACCGCACGCCGATTTCGGCGAGGGCGTCACCGCGGTTCTGGTCTGCAACAAGGGCGCCGACGTCAGCGAAGCTTCGGTGCTCAAGGCGCTCGACGGCCGGCTCGCCAAGTTCAAGATGCCCAAGCGCGTCTTCGTCGTCGACGAGCTGCCGCGCAACACCATGGGCAAGGTGCAGAAGAACATCTTGCGCGACACGTACAAGGATATTTACGCGAAGAAGTGAGACGCGCACGCCCTCGCTTTCGTCATTGCGAGGAGCCCTTGCGACGAAGCAATCCAGACTGCCTCCGCGGAAAGATTCTGGATTGCTTCGCTGCGCTCGCAATGACGGAGCGTGTGACGGCTACTGCCCGCCCGCCAGGCTCATCACGAACCGGCTGCCGACGACAAGCAGATAGCACCCGAACGCGACCTCCAGCGTGCGCTTGGACATCGCATGCGCGGCCTTCACACCCAGCGGCGCGGTGACGAGGCTCATCGGCATCACCAGAACGGCGCCGATCAGCGAGACATAGCCGAGCGCAAAGGGAATTTGCAGCGCCGCAACGGCCGGATAGGTCGACGCCGCCGGCCAGCCCGCATAGATATATCCGAGCGCGCCGGGGATCGAGATCAGCACCGCGAGCGCCGACGAGGTCGCAACGGCCTGATGGATCGGACGGCCATAGAAGGTCATCAAGAGGTTCGAGAACAGGCCGCCGCCAATGCCCATCAGCGTCGACAGGATGCCGACGCAGAAACCATAGACGCGCATCAATGGCCCCTTCGGCAGATCATGGCCGAGCTTCCAGGTCTCGCGCGCGAAGATAAGCCGGGCCGCGGCTGACCAGGCGACGGCGACGAAGACGATCTTGAACAGTCGCTCCGGCGCATAGCGCGCGATGACGCTACCGGCGACGACGCCGATCACGATCGGCAGCCACCAGACGCGCAGGACGCCCAAGTCCACGGCGCCGCGCTTGTAGTGCGCCTGGAACGAGCGGATCGAGGTCGGGATGATCACCGCGAGGGAGGTGCCGACGCAAAGTGGCATGCGCACCTCGAGCGGCACGCCGGCGATGCGGAAGCATTCATAGAACACGGGCACGAGGATCGCGCCGCCACCGATGCCGAACACACCGGCCAGGAATCCGGAGAGCGCTCCGGTTGCAATCAGCAGCAGCGCGAGCTCGACGATTTCCTTGCTATCAAGACCTGCAATCACCCCTGACCTGCCCCGGCGAATGGTCGCAACGCCTCCGAGACATCGGTTCGGAACTGGTTGCACACAAAGCTGTAGGCGATCTGCCTGGTCTGGTCGACACGCCGCGACGACCCGGCTGAGGTGGAATGCAGGTTGCGCATATCGGTTGCCGGCGCGCATTGTGCCGTTCGGCGACTCCCTGCGATGTCCGGCCAGGGAACGAGCGGCAAGCTGCGCCGTTGGGCTGGCCAGCTCGAACCGCCGGTGAACCGTGGGTGGTTAGAGGCGTTCCAATAGTGATTTCAATGCGCCTCCGCGAGGCGCCCAAGCAATGAATTTATGTTCTCGGCTTCGTTGGCGGACCGACAGGCTGGTATACCAAGATCCTGATTGGCCTTGTTTCATCAAGGCCATAGAGCTGAACCCAAGTTCGATTTATGGCGAATTGGTGATTGCGCAGGTCAGATCGACTCCGTAAATAGAGCCGACCTTTCGCGATCCCCGCGCGCCCCATGCTGGGCCGCAACAAACATCAAAGCCGCCCATGACCGCACGGATCGAACGACCGCTTTCACCTCACATGCAAGTCTACCGCTGGACGTTGACGATGGCCCTTTCCATCGTCCACCGCGCCACCGGCATCGCCCTCTACGTCGGAACCCTGCTGCTGGCCTGGTGGCTGATCGCAGCGGCCTCCGGCCCGGCCGCCTACGCCCACGTCCAGGCCTTCACCGGCAGCATCATCGGCCGCCTGATCGTGTTCGGCTACACTTGGGCGCTGATGCACCATATGCTGAGCGGCATCCGGCATTTCGTCTGGGACCTCGGCTACGGCTTCAAGGCCAACGAGCGCGAAGCCCTGACCTGGGGCGCGCTGATCGGCGGCATCGCGTTGACGGTGCTGGTCTGGATCATCGCCTATGCGATCGGAGGCGGACGATGAGCGCGACCGATACGCCCAAGCGCAGCATGCGCACCCCGCTCGGCCGCGTCCGCAATCTCGGCGCGGCGCATTCCGGCACCTCCGATTTCTGGCGCCAGCGCATTACCGCCGTCGCCATGACGCTGCTGATGATTCCGGTGATCGTGATCGTCATGATGCTGCTCGGCCGCAACCAGGCCGGCGCCGCGCAGATCCTCGGCTCGCTGCCCATCGCGGTGATTCTCCTGCTCTTCATCTTCGCCAGCGCCTGGCACATGAAGATCGGGATGCAGGTGGTGATCGAGGACTACGTCCATAACGAGAAGCTGAAGCTCACCGCGATCATGCTCAACAACTTCTTCTCGATCGCCGTGGCGCTCGCCTCGACCTACGCGATCCTGAAACTTTCCTCCGGAGTGTAACCCATGGCCGCCACAACGAATGGCACGGGCAACGGCGCTCCCGCCACCAACGGCAAAGCCTATCCGATCGAAGACCACACCTATGACGTCGTCGTGGTCGGCGCCGGCGGCGCCGGCCTGCGCGCGGTGGTCGGCTGCAGCGAGGCCGGACTGCGTACCGCCTGCATCACAAAAGTGTTTCCGACCCGCTCGCACACGGTCGCAGCGCAGGGCGGCATCTCCGCCTCGCTCGGCAACATGCACAAGGACGACTGGCGCTGGCACATGTACGACACCGTGAAGGGGTCGGACTGGCTCGGAGACCAGGACGCGATCGAATACATGGTGCGCAATGCACCCGAGGCGGTCTACGAGCTCGAGCATTGGGGCGTGCCGTTCTCGCGCACCGAGGACGGCAAGATCTACCAGCGCCCGTTCGGCGGCATGACGCTGGACTACGGCAAAGGCCAGGCGCAGCGCACCTGCGCCGCCGCCGATCGCACCGGCCACGCCATGCTGCACACGATGTACGGCCAGTCGCTGCGCCATGCGGCAGAGTTCTTCATCGAATTCTTCGCCATCGACCTGATCATGGACGACCAGGGCACCTGCCGCGGCGTCATCGCGCTGAAGCTCGACGACGGCACGCTGCACCGCTTCCGCGCCCAGACCGTGATCCTCGCCACCGGCGGCTATGGCCGCGCCTATGCCTCCTGCACCTCGGCGCACACCTGCACCGGCGACGGCGGCGGCATGGTGCTGCGCGCCGGCCTGCCGCTGCAGGACATGGAATTCGTGCAGTTCCACCCGACGGGCATCTACGGCTCGGGCTGTCTCGTCACCGAAGGCGCGCGCGGCGAGGGCGGCTATCTCGTCAACTCCGAGGGCGAGCGCTTTATGGAGCGCTATGCGCCGTCGGCGAAGGACCTCGCCTCGCGCGACGTGGTCTCGCGCGCGATGACGATCGAAATCCGCGAGGGACGCGGCGTCGGCAAGAAGAAGGATCACATCTTCCTGCACCTCGACCATCTCGATCCCGCCGTGCTGGCCGAGCGCCTGCCGGGCATCTCGGAATCCGCAAAGATCTTCGCCAATGTCGACGTGACGCGCGAGCCGATCCCGATCGTGCCGACGGTGCACTACAACATGGGCGGCATCCCCACGAATTATCACGGCGAGGTGCTGACCAAGAAGGACGGCGACGACAACGCGGTGATCCCCGGCCTGATGGCGATCGGCGAAGCCGCCTGCGTGTCCGTGCACGGCGCCAACCGCCTCGGCTCCAACTCGCTGATCGACCTCGTCGTGTTCGGCCGCGCCGCCGCGCTCCGCCTCGCCGAGAAGCTCACGCCCAATGGCAAGCAGCCGGAGCTGCCGGCGAACTCGGCCGAGATGGCGCTCGGCCGCCTCGACCATTACCGCTATGCCTCCGGCGGCACCCCGACCGCGAAACTGCGCGAAGGCATGCAGAATGTGATGCAGACCAATTGCGCGGTGTTCCGCACCGGCGAAGTCCTCAGCGAAGGCCAGAACCTGATCGCGAAGGTCCACAGCGGCATCACCGACATCGCCGTGTCGGACCGCTCGCTGGTGTGGAATTCGGACCTCGTCGAGACGCTGGAGTTCGACAACCTGATCTCGCAGGCGGTGGTGACGATGAACTCGGCCGCCAACCGCACCGAGAGCCGCGGCGCCCACGCGCGCGAGGACTTCTCCGAGCGCGACGACAAGAACTGGATGAAGCACACGCTGGCCTGGCTGGACGATGCCGGCAAGGTCAAGATCGAGTACCGTCCGGTTCACGACTACACCATGACCAACGACGTGCAGTACATCCCGCCGAAGGCGCGCGTGTATTGATCAAGACTCGTCATGCGCGGGCTCGACCCGCGCATCCATCTTACGAAAAGGGATGGATTGCCGGGTCAAGCCCCGGCAATGACGCGGAAAACCAGAGGCAGGACTAATGGTTGAATTCGCACTTCCGAAGAACTCGAAGATCACTGGCGGCAAGACCTGGCCGAAGCCCGCGGGCGCGACCGAGCTCCGCGAGTTCAAGGTCTATCGCTGGAATCCGGACGACGGCAAGAATCCGAGCGTCGACACCTATTACGTCGACACCAACGATTGCGGTCCGATGGTGCTGGACGGCCTGATCTGGATCAAGAATCACATCGACCCGTCGCTGACCTTCCGCCGCTCCTGCCGCGAGGGCGTCTGCGGCTCCTGCGCGATGAACATCGACGGCCAGAACACGCTGGCCTGCACCCGCTCGATGCACGACGTGAAGGACGGCGCGGTGAAGGTCAATCCGCTGCCGCACCAGCCGGTGGTGAAGGACCTCGTCCCCGACCTCACCAATTTCTACGCGCAGTATGCGTCGGTCGAGCCTTGGCTGAAGACGACCTCGCCGACGCCGCAGAAGGAATGGCGCCAGAGCCACGAGGATCGCGAGAAGCTCGACGGCCTCTACGAATGCATCCTGTGCGCCTGCTGCTCGACCTCGTGCCCGAGCTATTGGTGGAACAGCGAGCGCTATCTCGGCCCTGCCGCGCTACTCCAGGCCAACCGCTGGGTCTCCGATTCCCGCGACGAAGCCACCGGCGAGCGGCTCGACAGTCTCGAGGACCCGTTCCGCCTCTACCGCTGCCACACCATCATGAACTGCGCCAAGGCCTGCCCGAAGGGGCTGAACCCGGCCGAAGCCATCGCCGAGCTCAAGCTCAAGATGGTCGAGCGCCAGATCTGAGACGAGGGCCGCACCCTCCACCCCGGCCAAACCGGCCGGGGCCTTCTGCAATTGCCATCAATTCGAGCAGAATTTTCTTCGTCCCGCTCAGCGCGTAAATTTTCGATTCGCAACCGGCGGTTCCAGCATAAGCTGCTTCCTTCCTTGCGCGAGATTCAGTTAAGCTCCGGTCAGGGACGGAGCGACCGTGCAGAGGGCGCAACGCAACTCGCTGAGGCTGTTGCAGTGGATGATGGCGGCATCCCTGGCGCTGCCGATTGCGCTCTTCGTCGTTGCCGCCACGATCTCCCATACATCGACCAGGGATATCGCCGACCGGGAGATCGAGCGCACGGTCGATGTGGCGCATGAGCACGCGCTCAAGGTGTTCGAGACCATCGACCGCAGCCTCGCCGAGCTCAACGAGGTCGTGCGCGGCCTGCCCGACGACGTCATCCGCGCCAGAGAGCCGGCGCTGCATCGCCGCCTGAAGCGCCTGACCGATTCGCTGCCGCAGCTCAAATCGGCCTGGATCTTCGATGCCGACGGAAAAGCGCTGGTCAACAGCCTCGTTTCGCCACCACCGGACCTCGGCTTTGCCGACCGCGATTACTTCTATGCCCACATCGACCAGAACATCGGCACTTTCATTGGCACCGCCCTGACGCCACGACCACCTTATCGTGGCGCCCGCTTCTTCGGCATCAGCCGCCGCCGCGACTCCGACGACGGCCGCTTCATCGGCGTGATCCAGGCCTCGGTCCTGCCGGAATATTTCGAGAGTTTTTACGCCAGAATCGGATCAGACCCCGGCAGCTTCTTCGCGATGGGGCGCACCGACGGGACGATGCTCACGCATTTTCCCCGGCTCGACCACGACCTTCGGCTCGATCCGGCCGGACCGGTGGGGCAGAAAATCGCGGCTCACCCCGAGCACGGGCTCATCACGGTCGCCTGGCCCTCGGACGGCATCGAGCGGCGCATCGCCTACCGGCGTGTCGCCGAATATCCGATCTATGTCAGCGCCGGGCTCGAGACGTCGGCGATCCGCGCGCGCTGGCTCGCCACCATGGGCCAGCATCTGGTGTTCGGCGTTCCCGCCACCGCGCTTCTGTTTCTGCTGCTGGCGCTCGCGTTGCGGCGCACCCGGCACCTTCAGGCCGAAGCCGCAAGGCGGCGCGAGGCCGAGGAGGCGCTAAGGCACAGCCAGCGCCTGGAGGCGCTCGGGCAGCTCACCGGCGGAGTCGCGCACGACTTCAACAACCTCCTGACGGTGATCCGCGCCTCGGTCGACCTGTTGAACCGGCCGCAGCTGACGGAGGAGCGGCGACAGCGCTACATCACGGCCATTGCGGCTTCGGTGGCGCGCGCGGCCAAGCTGACCTCGCAGCTGCTCGCCTTTGCGCGGCGCCAGCCCCTGAAGCCGGAGGTGTTCGACGTCGGTGCGCGGGTGCAATCGCTGCACGATATGCTCGCCACGCTGCTGGGTCCCGCGATCGAGATCGTCATGCAGCTGCCGGCGTCGCCGTGCCTCGTCAATGCCGATGCCAGCCAGTTCGAGACGGCGCTGATCAACATGGCGACCAATGCGCGCGATGCCATGCAAGGCAAAGGCAGGATCATTTTCAAGGTCGAGGCCACCACGACCGTTCCGGACACGCTGGCGCAGCCTTCGGCCGGCCAGCCGCTGGCAAACCATGGCTTCGTGCGCGTGACCGTCAGCGACACCGGCGTCGGCATTCCTGCCGCGCGACTCGGGCGCATCTTCGAGCCGTTCTTCACCACCAAGCAGGTCGGCCACGGCACCGGTCTCGGCCTGTCCCAGGTGTTTGGCTTCGCCCGGCAGTCCGGCGGCGAAGTGACCGTCACGAGCGAGGTGGGGCACGGCAGCAGCTTCTCGCTTTATCTGCCGCGCATCCCGCCGGACCTGCTGCCGCAGCGCCGGGCGCCCAACACCGCGCCGGCGGTGACCGGCAGCGGCATGTCGGTGCTGGTGGTCGAGGACAACATCGAGCTTGCCAACTTCGCTGCCGATGGCCTCACCGAACTCGGCTACACCATCACTCTGATCGACAATGCGACCGACGCACTCGCCGAGCTCGTCGTGGACGCGGATCGCTTCGATGTCGTGTTCTCGGACGTGGTCATGCCCGGAATGACCGGGCTCGATCTGGCACGGGCAATCCGCGATCGCGGCATCGCCGTGCCAGTCGTGCTGACCACGGGCTACAGCCAGGCCCTGTCACAGGAGGGCGGTGCCGGCTGCGACCTGGTGCAAAAGCCTTATTCGATCGAGGAATTGTCGCGCGTTCTGCACCGGGCTGCGACGCGCGCGCGGCGGCGCCGTGGAATGATCCGGCGGTCAGAACCGAGGGGAACCACCTGATTTCCCTTGCGTGTCCGGTCATGCAAAAACCGGCCGCCGCGCGCGAGCAGGGCAGGAGGCCGCCCATTGAATGCCTGGACTCGCGCGATCTTCGACGCCATCGAGAAGCGCGATGCGACGAGTGTCTTCCATCTCACGGCGGTGTTCTTCCCGCTTGCGATCGGCAGCATCGTGCTCGCAGTGGCGCGGGTGTTCGCGCGCATGGGGGCATCCAGCGACGCTGGCGGGCCGGGCTCTCGAGCAGCGTGTTGACGCGGTGGCTCAAGAACGGGCGCTGCTGCCAGCTCAACCTCGTTCGGGGGCGATCACGAAAATCCTGAATACCGGATCGCGGAGGATCTGCGGGTTGCGACCGATTCCCCGGTCGATTTCCTCGCCGGCGCGACGTCCGCGCTGCTGTCGGCCGCGACCTTCAGGGCGTTGGAGTCCCAATCAAAACCGGCTATGCATGCGCCGCCTGCAACGAGGACCTGCTGCTTGACGTCCGACAACGCTCCTTCGTCCGCGCCGTTCGGTGCGTTTGCGCCCAACGCGGCCCAGGCCGCGATCATTCGCCTCGCAGCACGGTCGGGGCTGAAGCGGGGCGCATTCCGGCCGTGGCTGTCGCGGCTGGTCGACCTGTTGCGTGGCGGTCCGGTCGACGTGCAGTATCAGGGCGCCTCGTTCCGCTTCTATCATCAGGGCAGCGCGACCGAGCGCGGCGCACTGTTCAACCCCGACTACAATCTCGACGAGCTCGATTTCCTGCGCCAGCACACCCCTGCGGGCGGCACGTTCGTCGATGTCGGCGCCAATGTCGGCACCTTTGCACTGGTAATGGCACGGCAGGTCGGGCTCACGGGCAAGGTGGTTGCCATCGAGCCGCATCCGCTGACCTTCGAACGGCTCTCCTTCAATCACGCCGCGTCGAGGACGGCGCAGGTGCGCCTGGTGCAGGCGGCCGCGGGCGACAGCGACGGCGAGCTGATGATCGAGAGCGGCGGCGGCAATCTCGGCGCCACGCACGTCGTCACCGGCACGGCCAGCACCGACGCGATCAAAGTCCCATCGCTGCGGCTGACACGCATTCTCGACGAGGCCGGCGTCCGCCAAGTCGATTCGCTCAAGATCGACGTCGAAGGTTTTGAGGACCGCGTGCTGATCGGCTTCTTCCGCGATGCACCGCGCCTGCTGTGGCCGCGCGCCGTCGTGATCGAGCATCTGTCACAAGGGGAATGGCGGCAGGATTGTATCGCCGACATGGTCGCGCGCGGTTTCGCGATTGCGCGCAAGACACGGAGCAATACGTTCCTGTCACGCTGACGGGGACGGACAAGGGAGGTTGCGATGATCGACCATCTGGGTTTCTCGGTTGCCGACTATGAACGCACGAAAGCGTTCTACACGACGGCGCTGGCGCCGCTCGGCTACAGGCTGATCATGGAAGTCACGGCGGAGCAGACCGGCCACGCCGCCGCCGCAGGTTTCGGCGCCGACGGCAAGCCGGATTTCTGGTTCGGCGCAGAAGGCCTCATGAACAAGCCGGTGCATATCGCGATCGCGGCCAAGGACCGCGCCACGGTCGATGCCTTCTACGAGGCGGCTATCGCAGCTGGTGGCCGCGACAACGGCCCGCCCGGCATCCGCCCGCATTATCATGCGAACTACTACGGCGCGTTCGTGCTCGATCCGGATGGTCACAACATCGAGGCCGTCTGTCACGCACCGGAATAAGCCGCGTTCCACACCACGCGTAACGGGGAACATCGGCGCGGCATCATCGTTGACGTCCTCTGGACAATTGATCACGAAGGTGCCGATGCCAATCGAGCCGCCCGAGATTCCGCCGGCAACACCGGGGACTCCGACCGAGCCGCCTCCTGGAATTCCGCCGGGCAATCCGCAACCCGACATCACGCCGCCGATGCACGAGCCCGGCGAAACACCGCGGCCGGATGAATTGCCCGGCCATATGCCCGAAGAGATTCCACGACGCGGACCGAACGGCCCGCTCACGCCCAATCCTGCGACGGATGCATGTTCGCCGCGGGATCACACATGAGGCGAAGCATCACATGCACGGCGATTGCAGGCTGCGTCTGAATGCGCAATGAACGTCACCACAGCGAGATGATTTGCGTGCAGAAATAAATCGGTCTGCGACCGCATCGCCCGCCACAATGCGGCCTAACGCGTAGCTGTTGATCCCGACACTTCGTCAAAGAACCTTCCGGGGAAGTTCACCACCATGACCAACCTTCGTTTCGTGCTGCTTGCGACGACGGCTCTGACCGCGATGCAATTGGCCAACACTGCATCGCATGCGCAAGGCGCTTCACCGCTCGTGGTCGCGCAGGCCCAGCCTCAAGAGAAGGGCCCTGACGGGAAACCGAAGCAGCCGCCGAAGGGACCGCCGGCGGCCGCCCCGCCTGCAGCACCCGCGCGCCCGGTGGCACCGCCGCCCGCGGCGGCACCGCCTCACCCGCCTGCTGCGCCCCCGCCGGCAGCCGCACCGCCGCGCCCGGCGGCACCGCCACCGCCACCGCCTCCACCTGCGGCGCGTCCGGCGCCTCCGCCGCCCGCACCACCGCCGGCCGCCCCGAAGCAGCCTTCGCCGCCTCCGGCCGCGGCGCCGCAGAAGCACGCCCCGACACCGCCTCCTGCCGCGGCTCCGCAGCAACGCGCGCCGACGACCGCGCCGCCTGCCGCCGCACAGCCGCACACGCCGCCTCCGGCACCGTCCGGCGCACGCCCGGCTCCGACCCCACCCTCAGCAGCTCCTCAGGGCCGCCCTGCGCCGGCGCCCACGGCGACGCCGACTCCTGCGCCGGCGGCACGACCGGGAGCACCTGCACCGACAGCCACGCCTGCGCCAACGGCAACGCCCGCTCCGGGCAGCACGCCTGGCGCAGCGCCGGCTGGTCGTTCGGGCACACCGCCGCCCGGGCGTCCCGGCACGCCTCCGCCGCCGGCTGCCCCGGGCGCCGCTCCCGCTCCAACGGCCACGCCGGCTCCTGGCGGCACTCCGACGCCCCCACCCGGACGCCCGGGTTCGGCGGCGCCGGCTCCCACGCCCACGGCGACGCCGACTCCCGGCCAGCAGGGTGGAACGCCGCCTGCCGGCGCGCCCGCAGCCGGAACCCCGGCTGCGTCACCGCAGGCTGGTGCCCCGGCCCGGCCGCCGGCGCCTCCCGCCGGCGCCGCGGCGCCGACCGTGGTGCCTGGCACGCCGGCCGCAGCACCGCCCCCCGACAGGGCACAATACAAACCGCCGACGGTCGCACCGGCCTTCCGCACCGCGCCCACGGTCGCAGCCCCGCTGCCGCCGCCGCCGCGTCCGCCGCAGCGTGACCTGACGCCGCTCGCGATCGGAGCCGGCGTGGTGGCCGGAGCCGTGATCGGCGCCACCATCGCCGACCTCCACAACCAGCGGCGCGAAACCGTCGAAGGCGGACGCACGATTTACACTGAGCCCGACCGCATCATCATCCGCGATCCGGGCGGACAGGCCTATGTCCGCGGCAATGACCTCTATCGCTTCCGCTATGGCGCCCGTGACATCCGGACCGATACGGTCGGCAGCGAAACCCGCACGGTCGTGGTCCGTCCCGACGGCAGCGAGGTGATCACGGTGGTCGGCGCCGATGGCCGGCTGCTCAGGCGCATCCGCAGGGATGCGCGCGGGCAGGAGATCGTCATCATCGACAACAGCTACCGCGATCCGCGCGCGGTCGGCGGCTTCTATGTCGACGTGCCGCCGCCGGTCGTGAGCATTCCCTATGATCGCTACATCGTCAGCGCTGAGGACGCGTCGCCAGACGTGATCTACGCGACCATGCAGGCTCCGCCGGTGCAGCGGATCGATCGGCGTTACTCGCTCGACGAGATCCGCTACAGCCCCAATGTCCGCATGCAGATGCCGAGCATCGACGTCAACACGATCAACTTCGAGACGGGATCGTGGACCATCCCGCCGGACCAGGCGGCCCGGCTGCAGGTGATCGCCGACGGCCTCAACCAGGCGATCCAGCGCAATCCGCGCGAAGTGTTCCTGATCGAGGGACACACCGACGCGGTCGGCAACGAGGTCGACAATCTGTCGCTGTCGGACCGCCGCGCACAGTCAGCGGCCGAACTGCTGACGCAGCAGTTCGGCGTGCCCGCGGAAAACCTGACGTCGCAGGGCTATGGCGAGCAGTACCTGAAGGAGCAGACGCAAGGGCCGAGCTTGATCAACCGGCGCGTCACCATCCGCCGCATCACGCCACTGCTCAACGGCGGCACGGCGTCGCTGCCGCCGCCCCCGCCCGGCACCGCGCCGCCGCGCTGAGACACAAGCCACACACGCAAATGGCCGGGAGCGATCCCGGCCATTTCATTTGCATCAGGCAGTCAACGCTTCCGGCGGCAGGCAGGCCTCGCAAACGGCGGCAACATGCCGGTGATCGGTGCCGCAACAGCCGCCGAGAATCCGCATGCCGGGGAACGTGCGCCTGAGCGAAAGGTACCGGCGGCCGAGATCGACGGGATCGCCGCTGTCGAGAGCCTCCGATTCGTCAAGCTCGGCATGACTCTTGGCCGATGCATTGGCCCTGATGCCGTGGATGCGCCGGACCCACGCCTCGCCGGCCGCGAGCGCACTCTCGAAATGAGTCGGGTGCGCGCAATTGATCAGGAAGTATTCGCAGGCAAATTCGGTTGCGGCGTCGACCGCTTCGATCGCCTCGCGGAGCGACTCTCCCCTCACGAGCCGTCCATCGGTCTCGACCGTGAAAGAGATCGCGACCGGAATGTCCTGCCTCTTGGCTGCACGCGTCACGCCGACGGCCTCGTTGATGCTGTTCAGCGTGAACGCAGTCACCGTGTCGGCGCCAGCCTCGGCGAAGGCCGCGATCTGAGGCGCGTGGTAGGCTTCCGCCTCTGCCGCATCCATGTTGCCGGCCTTGTAACCATCGCCTCGCGGACCGATCGCGCCGTTGATCACGCATGGCGTGCGAGGCGACTCCCATTCGCCGCGCAATTCCTCGAGAAAGCGAATGGCGCCCGTGTTGACGGCATCGAGCCCGGGCGCGTCGTAGCCGAGCTTGGCACCCCAATCCGGGTTGGCGCGCCAGGTCGGAGTGTCGAGCACGAAGCCGAGCCCGTGCTGCCGCGCGATGCGGAGATAAGCTTCGTAGTACCGCTTCAGATGCGCTCGGCCGTCCGCGCTGTCGAGGAGCACGAAGGCCGCGAAGTGGGGCAGCTCCAGTCCCTCGTGAAAGATCAGGGAGGTCTCCATGCCGCCGTCGGTCAGGAAAATGCCGCCGCCGTGCTGCGGCAGAGCATGTCGGTATCTGGCCATCGATCGCTCCATCATTTGGACGGGCTCGCTCTCTTCATTCGGTCGCGCCATGCCCGTGTTCGGTCTCGGCATTTGGTGCCGCATAATGTCGCGTCGCTCTAGAAGCCCCGTGGTGCGGCTGAACTTCCACCCGCAAGCGAAGACAAATCAAAGACTTGCACGATCCATTCGGAGTGGGCGCTGGCTGCAGGCGGCAAATTCCGCACCGTTGGTACGGTTTTGGAGGCATCGATGGGAAAGGGCGAAGCGACGCGCGAGCGCATTCTCGAGATCGCGGAAGCGGCGGTGCTCGCGAAGGGCTTCGGAGCGACCTCGATCGACGAGGTCATCGCCGAGGCCGGACTGACCAAGAGCGGATTCTTCTATCACTTCAGGGACAAGAACGCGCTCGCGCGGGAGATGCTGCGCCGCTATGTGGAGACGAACGATCGCCTGTTCGAGGAGATCTTCAGGCGGGGACGCGAGCTCTCGGACGACCCGCTGCAGTCGTTCCTGATCTCGCTGAAGCTGCTCGCCGAAGTGATGGCCGACCTGCCGAACGGCCATCCCGGCTGCCTGATCGCCAGCATCTGTTATCAGGAGCGCTTGTTCGACCGCGAGGTCCGCGACCTGACCGCGCAATCGGTCCGGGCCTGGAATGCGCACTTCCGCGCGATCCTCGACGGCATCGCCGCGGTCTATCCGCCGCGCGAGCCGATCGACCTCGACGATCTCGCAGAGATGATCTCGTGCGTGGTCGACGGCGCGATCATCATGTCGAAGACACTCAACGATCCGAAGCGGCTGGAGCGGCAAATCCTGCTGTTCCGCAGCTGTGTGAAGCTGGTCTTCACGCCGCCGCCCTCCTCGTGAAGCGATGCGTCATTGCTGCGCAGCCAATCCCAACGCGTCGACCATCACACGGAACACTTCCGTGTTGTCCATCGAGCCGTGCACGCGCTCGCTGCCCGGACCGGCCGCGGTCAGAATGACGTCCTCGCCCGAATGCACGCTGGCGCCGATCATCGCCGACAGATTGCCGGGGCGCAGCACCGCGCCCGGGACGTCCTTGTATTTGTCGTTGGCCTTGAAGGTCCCGTCGGCGCCGGCCTTGACGGTCGGCTCGTTGGGATTGTCCAGCTTCGGACGGAACGTCTCGTAGTGATCCGGCAGACTGGCGGAGAAAATGGCCAGCCGGCGGCTCACGTCGATGCGTGCCGGATAGCCTTCCGCGTCGGGAGCCGGATAATTGGGAAATCCAGCCCGATCGTAGACGCCGACGCGCTCGCGCAGCGGCACGTTGGGCGTGGTGGCCATGTCGTCATTCACCGTGCCGACGAGGCTGTTGGGATGATTGTGGTCCGCCACCACCAGGATGAGGGTGTCGTCACCACGCGCCCGCGCCCATTGACGCGTCTGGCGCACCGCGTTGTCGAGCATGATCGTGTCGTAGACGGCGCGCTCCATGTCGAGGGCATGCGCATATTTGTCGATCAGTCCGGATTCGACCATCAGGAAGAAGCCGGCCTCGTTCTTCGAGAGGATGTTCAGCGCTGCCCATACCTGCTCGGTCAGATCAGGCTGCTCTGGGAATTTCCTGACGCCGCCACCTTTCAGGAATTTGCGGTCGAGCACGCCGTCCATGTTGCCGGTGGCGAACAGGCCGAGCAGCTTGGTCGTCTCCTGTTTTGCGGCAGACGCGCTGAGCTCGCTCGCAGTGGTCGTCACCTGATAGCCGGCGTCGCGGAACTTCGCAATGTAGTCAGTCTCGTCCTTGCGTTTCGAGCCGGCAGCCGATTTCGGCAGAAGATTTGCGCTGCCGCCGCCCATCAGGACATCCGGCTTCGCCGCGAAGAGCTGCTCGACGATCTCGTCATAGGCGGCGCGCCGGCGGGTGTGCGCGACCATCGCCGCCGGCGTCGCGTCCTCGATCTCGGTATTGGTGACGATGCCGATCGCCATGCCGTGCCGCCGCCTGGCGAGACTGGTGATGGTTTCGACCCGGGGATCGTCGAACGGGCTCGCGGTGCGGTCCGCATAAACGCCCAAAGCGTTGACGGCGCTCTTGTGGCCGGTCGCATAGGCGCTGGCCGAGTTCGCGGAATCCGTGATGATCGAATCCGTGCCGGCGGTTGCCACCAGCGCCATATGAGGCATGTCGTCGATGGCGAGCTTGCCGCCGCTCTTGCCCTCCGAAATCCCCTTGGACAGGATTCGGGCTGCGACCCGGTGCGCCGGCGACATGCCGTCACCGATGAACAGGATGACGTTCTTCACCTTGCGCGGGCCGGTGTCGTAGACCGTCCATGTGACGTTGCGCTGGCGCGTGCCATCGCTCACGTCCACGGCAACGCTGCCCGGCGTGGTCAGCGCGACGTCGCGCAGGATCAGGGCCGACTGCTCCTTGCCGTCCTCGCGCTCGATGAAGGTCCCTGCACGGCCGAAAGCGGTCGCATAATCCGCGCCGTTCACCGTCACCTTCAACTTGGCGGGATCGACCGGCCCGGGAAGCTCGACCTTGAAGTCGAATGTGGCTCCCGCCAGGATCTCGGCACGATCGATCGGATAGATCGTCTGCGCCGACGATGATGACGCCCAACAGAGGAAGATGAGAGAGGCGAGTGCCGATCCCCTGACCATGCTCGATGCTCCGCAATCCGGCTTCCGACAGGAACAGGAAGCGTAGCGATCGAGAATGACACCGTCATTAAGCTCGCAACCCGGATGAGCAAGCGCAATCCGGGCCGGGGAAGGCCTCAGCCCTTGTCGCTCTCCAGGCGGAAGATCTGCGAGCCTTCGCTGCCCGAGAGCAGGCCGGTGTCGCTGTAGAGCTTCAGCTTGGTGCGGGTGTCGGCGATGTCGAGGTTGCGCATGGTGAGCTGGCCGATGCGGTCGGCCGGCGTGAAGGCCGCGTCCTCGACCTTCTCCATGCTCAGCCGCTCCGGCGCATAGGTCAGATTGGGGCTTTCGGTGTTGAGGATCGAATAGTCGTTGCCGCGGCGCAGCTCGAGCGTGACCTCGCCGGTGACGGCGCGCGCGACCCAGCGCTGCGCGGTCTCGCGCAGCATCAGGGCCTGCGAGTCGAACCAGCGGCCCTGATAGAGCAGGCGGCCGAGGCGCATGCCGCTGATGCGGTATTGCTCGATGGTGTCCTCGTTGTGGATGCCGGTGACCAGGCGCTCATATGCGATGTGCAGGAGCGCCATGCCAGGCGCTTCATAGATGCCGCGGCTCTTGGCCTCGATGATGCGATTCTCGATCTGGTCGCTCATGCCGAGGCCATGACGGCCGCCGATCGCGTTGGCTTCGAGAAACAGCGCGACGGGATCGGAGAAGGCCTGGCCGTTCAGCGCGGTCGGCTGGCCCTCCTCGAAACGGACCACGACCTTCTCGGCCTTCACCGCGCAATCGTCGCGCCAGAACGGCACGCCCATGATCGGGTTGACGATCTTGATGCCGCTGTCGAGGCTCTCGAGATCCTTGGCTTCGTGCGTGGCGCCGAGCAGGTTGCTGTCGGTCGAATACGCCTTCTCGGCGCTCATCTTGTAGGCAAAGCCCTGGGCGGTCATGAACGCCGACATCTCGGCGCGACCACCGAGCTCGTCGATGAACTGCTGGTCGAGCCAGGGCTTGTAGATCTTCAGGCCGGGATTGGTGAGCAGGCCGTAGCGGTAGAAGCGCTCGATGTCGTTGCCCTTGAAGGTCGAGCCATCGCCCCAGATGTTGACGCCGTCTTCCTTCATGGCGGCAACCAGCATCGTGCCGGTGACGGCGCGCCCCAGAGGCGTGGTGTTGAAATAGGTGATGCCGCCGGTCGAAATGTGGAAGGCGCCGGACTGGATCGCGGCGATGCCCTCGTGGACCAGCTGCGTGCGGCAATCGACGAGCCGGGCCTTTTCAGCGCCGAACTCCATCGCCTTGCGCGGGATCTCGTTGTAGTCGGCCTCATCCGGCTGGCCGAGATTGGCGGTGTAGGCGTAGCAGCGCGCGCCCTTCTGCTTCATCCAGAGCAGCGCGGCAGAAGTATCGAGGCCGCCCGAAAAAGCGATGCCGACTTTCTCACCCTTGGGCAGGCTTTTCAGGATCGTGGTCATGGCGCGTCCAATCGGTCTCAATAGCTGATGTTGTTTGTGGCTCGGGCGGCGAATAACAAATTTCGCGAGGCTGAGCACGCATTTAATGGCTCAAACCGAGGGCTCGGGACCGGTCTTGCGGCCGAACAGGCGCTGGCGGAGCCGGTAGGCGGGCATGTTCAGCCGGGTCAGGGCGGCATCGACCGCCTCGTCCGAAAACCGCGTCCGCGGCCACCGGTAGATCAGCGCGTAGGCGAACCAGATCACGACGAAGGTGACGAGGCCCGCGATGGAAACGTCGGTGAAGAAGTGGCCCCCGAAGGCCATGCGCAGCCCGCTGGTCACGGCGCCGAACACCACGGCGGCAGCATAGGCGAGTGGGCGCCATGCCGGCGGCGCCAGCGCGGCCGGCGCGAGCGTCCAAAATGCCGTCGCCCCTTCCCCGGAGAAGAACGAGCAGTTGCGCCCGCAGCCGCCGCGCGGATCCCACCACGGCACGAATTGCTGATCGCCGGCAAACTCGGTCACCACCACCGGACGCGGCCGGCCCCAATAAGTCTTGAACGTCAGGTTGGTCAAAATGCCGGCCGACATGGTCAGCGTCACCAGCAGGAAGATGACCGTGCGCCCCGGCACCATCAGCGGCCGGTCGGGCCGGACCATCTTGACCACCAGCGCGACGAGCGAGGGAAGCGCGAACGCCCAGGCGATCCACATCGCCGCATCGCGCGCAAAGCCGGCCCAGCCGTTCAGCTTGAGCGGGAATGTCTTGGTCGCGGGATCGAAGAACAGCGCAGCGAGCTTGAGATCGAGCTCGGGATAGAGGCCGAAGACGACGCCGATCACGAGCCACAGCGCCAGGGCGACAAAGAGTCCAGTCCGGTTCATGGCGCGCGGTTTAGCGGAGTGGGACGGGGATGAAAACCCCAACCGGCGGTGCCCATCCTCTGGAGGGGGAGGATCGATCGCGCGAAGCGCGAGCGAGGTGGGGTGAAGCCACACAAATGGTCTCTCGTCCGTCGCAACCCTGAGCCACACGCACCGCTATCGAGGATAGTCTGTCACCCCACCCCGGATCGCATCGACGATGCGATCCGACCCTCCCCCTCCAGGGGAGGGTAAGAAACTCACCTGGCATCCGGCCGCGAATTCGACGGCAGCGGCGGCGGCGGTTTCCGCGGGGGCGGCGGATTGCGCCAGGCGCCGGCGTTGCGGCCGGCGATCAGCCAGTAGACGACGCCGGCGACGATGCCCGCACCGGTCATGATTTCCAGGTGACGCCGCACGATACCTTCGAACTGCAGCGTGTCGGAGTGGAAGGGAACGAGGCCGAGATAGCAGGCCAGTCCGACGAGGCCGCCGCCGACGGCGTAAGCGAGCGCACTGCGGATGTAGAGCGCTTCGGTGATCGCGACGATCACCGCCGCCGGCACCAGCGCGAAGCCCGAAACGAAGATGAAACCGAAGCCGAGCACGATATCGATCGTGCCTTGATCGACGGGACCGGCGCCGAGATCGGCGAATTCCGGAAACAGCAGCGCGACGACGATAATCATCCCGCCGACGAAGCAGGCGGCGAGGAAGCCGATGAAAATGACGATGAGGCGGCCGATCAGGGACATGACGCGAGCCTCCCTGTCATTGCGAGCCACCGGGTCCGCGCAGAGCACGGCCCGATGACAGGCTCCGCGAAGCAACCCAGAAATGCCACCGCGGGGGCAGCCTGGATTGCTTCGTCGCTACGCTCCTCGCAATGACGAGGATGCGAGAGCGCAGGCGCTGCCATTCTCAATCCGTCATCGCCATGGCGCGGAGCGCCTGACGCTCGCGTGCGCTGAGCTTTTCGGTCTCAGACTTGAGCTGGCCGCAGGCGGCGAGGATGTCGCGGCCGCGCGGCGTGCGCACCGGGGAGGAATAGCCGGCGTTGAAGATATATTCGGAGAATCTCTCGATCTGGTCCCAGTCCGAGCATTCATAGGCCGTGCCGGGCCAGGGATTGAACGGGATCAGATTGATCTTGGCGGGAATGCCCTTGAGCATCTTCACCAGCAGCTTGGCATCGTCGAGCGAATCGTTGACGCCCTTGAGCATCACATATTCGAAGGTGATGCGGCGGGCGTTCGAGGCGCCGGGATAGTCGCGGCAGGCCTGCAGCAGCTCCTTGATCGGATATTTGCGGTTCAGCGGCACCAGCTCGTTGCGCAATTCGTCACGCACCGCATGCAACGAGATCGCGAGCATGACGCCGATCTCCTCGCCCGCGCGCACGATGTTCGGTACCACGCCCGAGGTCGACAGCGTGATGCGGCGGCGGGAAATGCCGATGCCCTCGTTGTCGCCGACGATGAGCAGCGCGTCGCGCACCGCGTCGAAATTGTAGAGCGGCTCGCCCATGCCCATCATCACGATGTTGGTGACGCGGCGCGTGCCATCCTCGCGGTCGGCCCAATCGGCGAGACGGTCGCGCGCGACCATGACCTGCCCGACGATCTCGCCGGCGGTGAGGTTGCGCACGAGGCGCTGCGTGCCGGTGTGGCAGAAGGCGCAGTTCAGCGTGCAGCCGACCTGCGAGGAGACGCAGAGCGTGCCGCGATCGGTCTCGGGGATGTAGACGCATTCGACTTCATGCGCCTTCTCGACATTGTCGCCGCTCGGCAGGCGCAGCA